>BNUY01000040.1 GCA_025997715.1 Spirochaetia bacterium | reverse complement strand
GATAATTATAACTATCGCTTTTTTCTTTATCGCCCAAAGTTTTACATTCACAAAAAGATTTTTTGCGACATTGATAATAAGAAATTTTACGACAATGGACTGGATACAAGTCTTTGTTGGAAAATTTAATGCCATTGAAAATGCAACATTACACGCCCCTATCGTAGGACAATTTTGGTTTTTACGGGATTTAATAATTCTGAATATATTATTTCTTGGCATTAAATGGGTTATAGATAAATTCCCTGTTGGAACATTTGTTTTATTATTCATTTTATGGTTGACTAATCCAAATATTTATATACTAAATACAGGTGCATTATTTTATTTTTCATTAGGTTATTATATTGTAAAATATAATCTTGATTATAAGCATATTGACAATATAAAGATTAACGATTTGGCCTTAACCTATATTATTACATTAATAGCAAAATTGGTATTTCAAAAATATATACCAATAATTGGCAATATAAATGTTATTGTTGCAATTCTTTTTTTCATAAGAATTAGCGATTATTTTATTCAAAACAAGAAAATATATAATATTCTTAACTGGCTTAAAGAATATGCTTTTTGGGTATATGCTTTACATATATTATTGGAAGCCAGCTTGGTAAAATTAAGTGTATTAATAATACCAATGAAAAATGGTTGGCTTTTAGTACAATATTTTGGCGTAAGTATAGTTTCAATAATAATACTTGTTTTACTTGGTATTATAATCAGAAAACTAATGCCAAAGTTTTATGCTTTATTAACTGGAGGAAGAATTTAAAGAGTATTAATGTAAAACAAAATATAACGGTACATAACATACGCTATACGCGCAGACCGTTCGGACCGTAGGTTCGCGGTCTGACGCCGCAGTAGCGGCTCACTTGCAAGTATGGACGTTTAGGGCTATATTTAACAAATGATAACAGGTGAGATTGCTTAGTGGCCGGTTCATTAAACTCCGACGGCCCCCCGGAATTCCGCGCTTTCCTGGTTCACGCCTATGCGGATCAGCGCCGGGACCGGATCTACCTGACAGGCCGCCTGGAGGACGGACGCTCCTTCGCGGCGGCTCAAGTATGGCGTCCCTGCTTCCACATCTATGAACACGACAAGGCCCGTTGTGCAGCGCTGCTGTCATCCATAAAACATGAAACCCTTCCCGCCAAACTGGAGGCTTTTTCCGGTACAGAAAAGCTGCTCCTCCTCTGCTTTTCCCGCTACGGGGATCGTTCATCCGCAGTAAAACTACTTGAACAGGCCGGTATTACCAGTCCCGATATGGACATGAAGCCCCCGGATTTGTTCCTGGCAGAAAAATACATCCGCGGTTTCCTCCGAATTCGCGGAGATTCCCGTCCGGGGCGCCTGGTAAATCTGGTTTTCCCCGACGCGGAGATTCTTCCCCCCGACACTAATACCCATCCTATGAAGGTTCCCCTGCGAATCGCTTCCATAGATATTGAAACCGATACCCGCGACAATTCCATCCGGGCCGTGGCAATCGCCCTGACGGATTCAAATTTTGGAGGGATCTCCGGTCTGGTTCGGGTGTTGTGTAATACACCGGATGGTGTCGGTCCGCAGGAACAGAAAGGAAAACTAATCTTTCACGGTGATGAGGCGTCTCTCCTCCGCGCTTTTATCGCCGACATACAGGGCATGGACCCCGATGTGCTTACGGGCTGGAACTTTCTGGACTTCGATTTCCCCCGCTTGGCGGAACGCTGTGAACATCACGGCATCCCCTTTGCCCTGGGGCGGTCCGCAGGACACACGGGTTATGAGGGGACAAAGTTTTTTTCCGGTGAAGGCAGGCGGTCAGCCGCAGCATTAGTGCCGGGGCGGCAGGTACTCGATGCCCTCAGAATAGTCCGCTCCGGCCCCCGGCGCTTTCCCGACTATACCCTGGAAACCGTATCCCGGGCGGTACTGGGGGAGGGTAAGATCGTGGCCGTCGCCGGGAAGGATAAGATAGCGGAACTGGACCGGCTCTACGCGGAGAACCCACGGCTTTTCGGAGAGTATTGCTACAAGGACGCAACCCTGGTCCCGGGGATTCTCGCCAAGACCGGCCTCTTCCGGCTTACCCTGGAACGGGCCGGCCTGACCGGTGTTTCCCTGGACAAGGCATGGACCAGTGTGGTGAGCTTTGAGCGTATCTACAACATGGAACTTCGCCGTAACGCTATTGCGCCGCCGCCGCCTGCTCCGCCGGGCTTTCAAGTGTCCGGGGCCGCCGGGGGTACGGTGCTGGAGCCGCTGCCGGGGTTGTTCAACAACGTTGCTGTTTTTGATTTCCGCAGTCTCTACCCAACCATCATGCGGACCTTCAACATTGACCCGTTGTCCCACGAGCGGGCTGCGCAGGATCAGCCCCCGATCATCGCCCCCAACGGCGCCGCCTTTTCCCGGCAGCCGGGGATATTGCCGGAACTGATTGCGGATTACTTCGCCGCCCGGCGGAAAGCCCTGGACGCGGGGGACGATAATGCCGCCCATGTGTACAAAATACTGATGAACAGTTTTTATGGCGTCCTGGGTACCGCCGCCTGCCGATACGGCCGCACGGAATTGGCGGGGTCCATCACCGGCTTTGCCCGGAAGTGGCTCCTGCTCTCCCAGGACTGGTTTATCGAACGGGGCTACCGTGTCATCTACGGCGACACGGATTCACTTTTTGTGGAAACCGGCCTGGGCGATGAGGCAGGCCCGGATGACTTTACGCAACTATGCAGTAATCTTACGGTGGAACTGAATAGTTTTCTTACTGAACAGATTCGCTCGGAATATGATCGGGAATCATTTCTGGAACTGCGTTTTGAAAAAGCCTACCGCCGTTTTCTTATCCCCCACCTGCGGGGCATCCATGGCGAAGGGGAATCCCGGGGCCGGGCTAAAGGCTACGGCGGTTATCTCCTGGATAGCAATGGCGGTATGTCGGTGGAGGTAAAGGGCATGGAGGCGGTACGGAGCGATGCTACCCCTCTGGCCCGGCGGATACAGGTGGAACTACTGGAACTGGTGTTCGCAGGCGATGGTGAGGATGCCTTCTCGAAACGGGTCGCAGTAATACTGCGGGAACTCCGGCAGGGGAAACTGGATGGGGAACTGGTATACCGGAAGCGCCTCTCCCGCCCTCCCGAAACTTACACCGCATCCACACCGCCCCAGGTAAAGGCCGCCCGGCTATTAGGCTGGAAGGGCCGCCGGGGTACGGTGGAATTTGTGTGGACCAGCGCCGGCCCCGAACCGGCGTCTCTGCCCCACGCCCCCCTCGATTACGATCACTACACCGATTCCCAGGTACTGCCGGTGGTTCTTTCCATTGCCGCCGCCGCAGGGTGGAACACGGAGCCATTCCTCAAGAAGGGTAGGGGCCGCCATTCCCGGCATGATCTTACGGAAGGACAGTTGGAGCTGGAATTTTTGTAACTTACATAAGGGGCGCGAAAATCCGCAGTACATCCCGAAAAAAAGTGCTAAAGGGGCCGCGGGTACAGTCCTCCAGGGTGATCTGCTTGGAGATGGGAATCGTCGCCAGGAAATCCTCTTTAACGCTGCTAACGGCGCTGTTCTTGTAGATCCAGACCCCGCATTCAAAGTGCAGATACAGGCTGCGGAAATCCAGGTTGGTGGTGCCCACGGTGGCAACCTTATCGTCGGACACAAAGGTCTTGGAATGATTGAAGCCATCGGTGTACTCATAGACCTTCACCCCCGCCATGATCAACTGCCGGTAATAGGATCGGGAGACCATCCGCACAAACCATTTGTCCCAGCGGTGGGGGGTGATGATCCGCACATCAACACCGCTCTTTGCCGCCAGGGTAAGGGCTGAAAGGAGATTATCGTCCACCACCAGATAGGGTGTGTTGATGTACACATACTCCTTAGCATTGTTGATGATCTGGATATAGACATGCTCCCCCACATTTTCCGTATCAATGGGGCTGTCCGCGTATGGCTGCACATAGCCGTCGGAAATCACCGGACAGGGCGCGTCACGCCAGGGATAGAAATCCCCGCAGCTTTCCATTACTTTTTTGTTCATATTCCACATCTGCAAAAAGATCAGGGTAAGACTCCAGGCCGCATCCCCTTCGATCATGATCGCCGCATCCTTCCAGTGGCCGTATTTGGGGTAAATATTGATGTACTCATCCGCCAGATTCATGCCGCCGGTAAAAGCGACCTTGCCGTCAATAGAAACGATCTTCCTGTGATCCCGGTTATTTTGCAGGGAGGAAAAGATGGGCTTAAAGATGTTAAAGATTGTACAACGAATTCCCCGCTGTTCCAACTGCCGTTTAAAATCCGGCGGCAGGGACATGAAGCACCCAAGGTCATCGTACAAGAGCCGCACATCCAGGCCCTCCCGGGCTTTCCGTTCCATGATATTCAGAATGGGGTCCAGCATCTTCCCTTCGCGGAGTATAAAAAATTCCAGGAAGATATACCGCTCCGCCTTTTCCAGTTCCACCAGAACCTTTTTAAAAAAATCTTCCCCCGACGGAAAGTACTCCGCCCGGGTATGGACATAGATAGGAAACCCCGCGTATTCCTGAAGGTACCGCGCCTGGGGCAGACAGTCTTCGTGATTGTCCATGAGGAAGGGCAGGGAATCTCCGGGAAGCAGGAACAGGGGCCGGCACTGCCGTTCACTTTCGGCGAAGTATTTCTTCAGCTTCCGGGGGTTGGACTGAAAATAAAAGATGATGTACAGCACCCCCCCAAAGATGGGGACGATCATGATAAGAAAAATCCAGGTAAGTTTATAGGCGGATTTTTCTTTTTTATTGAGAATATAAATACAAACCAGCACGCTCACCCCATTCAGCGCCCAGTCCACATAGCGGGAATACATACTGGTGCTGGCGAGGAGAGAGATGATAACCCCTATTTGTATCAGCAGGATGGCCATAACAAAGACCCGCCGCCTGAATACAACCCGGAACCACTTTTTTTCCTTCACCGAATACCCCGTTCACTATGGAGTATACTACATTCCAGCGAAAAATATACTTAATGATTGTGTAGCAAATTCACCTCACCATAATGTATGAGAAGAGGCTGCCCAAACAATGAGCAGCCTCCTCTCGATTGCGCTTCTACTACTTAATCAGAATAAATTCAACCCGGCGGTTTTTCCACCAATTGTCCCGGTTGGGTTTCTTGTCCGGGCCGGCGTAAGGCGCCAGGGGCCGGGCGCCGCCAATACCGATAGCGGTCAGGCGGCTCTTGTCTATCCCGAGATTTACCAGGTGATCCACCACCGTTTGGGCTCGTTGGGTGCTTAGCCTCTGATCCGCCACCAGTTCCCGCTGTCGTTCCCGTTCGGTTTGTGCCAGGGGATTGGTGTGCCCTTCCACCTGCACCTTATAGGTGTCGAACTTTTTCAACACCGCGGCAATACGCCCAAGGACGTACTCGTTGTTTGCGATATCCTCGGGACTCAGGCCGGTAAAACCGCCGGAATTGGCGCCGAACACAATGGACGGCACCTGCACCTTGAGCCTGTCGCCATCCTTTATGACCAGAATATCGACCTTGATCGGCGGCGGGTCGTCGGTTGACAGGGAGCCCCGTCTGGTGCTCGCATTGTTCAGCTTATCGACGGCGCTGAAGACCCAGGTATAGTCCGAAGCGGATTGCACCAGTTCATTGGTAATATTACTGCGGCCATCCCAGATAAACTCCGCAGGAGGTTCCCCTTCGCCCTCTGCCGCAAAGAAAAGATTATCCGTAGAATTGGGCTCGTAAATTTTTATTCCCCAATTCCGGACACCCGCCGGATCTTTGGCGCTCAGGGCAACGAACAGTTCATCATTCTCGCCATCCCCATCGGGGCTGAAAAGCTCGGGGGAAAAATGTACGTTCAACTCGGGGCCTTTTATATCACCGACGACGATTTTCCCTGTTATGGTGGTTACATTGCCCGCAGTATCGGTGACACTGACGGAATAGCCGTACTCAGAATCGGATTGCACCAGTTCCCCGGCCCGATGCGGGGGGGTATTGCTGTAACCGCCCCAGGTAAACACCGAAGGAGGTTCTCCGGAGCCGCTCATCTGATAAAAAAGCGCATCCGTAGAAGCGGACCCCTGGTCCGATGGCTCGTAAATTTCTATTATCCAGCTCCAGATACCCGCTTCATCTTCGGTGCTCAGGGAGATGGACCATTCATCATTTACACCATCCCCGTTGGGGGTGAAAAGCTCGGAAGAAACCTCTGTGGTCAACACGGGGCCTTCCGTATCAGACTCATCCGGCGGCGGTGGGGGGGGCGGAGGCGGCGGTGGCGGGGGTGGAGGCGGGGGAGCCGGGACCGCTACGGGCGGCTCTTCTACGGGCGCCGGGGTTGCCTTGCATCCGGCAAAAATCGCTATGGCTAAAACCGCTGCAATAAGGGGAAATAATTTTTTCATCTGTACTCCTTGTAGTGGGTGATTCACCTACTGTTTTCAATTTATAGTTTCGGTGATATTTATCGTTTTGTGAATAGCGTTGAGGTGGTTTTATAAACTATTTAAAATGCAGAGCTGGGCAATACTTCTTCCGACTGTTTTTCAAGCCACTTATGAAAACTTACTATTATTGGTGTGCATCTCCGGAACCATTCTTCAAGGAACTCCTCCAATGATATGACATGCCTCTCTCCCCCCGGCTTTGTCGACAAAAAAAACCGGTAACCCCCTTATACCAAGGAATTACCGGACTGGGCGATAATTGACTTGAACAATCGACCCCCTGCGTGTCGAGCAGGTGCTCTAACCAACTGAGCTAACCGCCCCTTACTTATACATACCAGAAAAATATGACCTTTGTCAATCGATGTTATGCCCGTTCCCGTATCGCAACGTTGATCTCGATCTTCCCGATGGGCCCCAGTTCCATGGGGACGATAAGGGCTTCCACATTACTGTTGGAGATTTCCATGTTCTCTCCGGTAAAGAGGGCCGGCGGGGTAAGGTCAAACTTGAAACCCAGGGCGTGGAGCTTGGTGACCGCCTGACCGGTGATCATGTTGGCCAGTTCCTGGATGGTAGCCTTGGCCATCTCGTCCATGGCGGTGAATTTTTCACCCCCGTTCATGGCGCTCACGACCCCCAGGGCGGTCTGCTTGGTCATATCGAAGACGACCCGGCCTTCCACATCACCCGCAAGGCCGACCAGGGCTGCAACCCCCATGATGGACATGGTGGACTGTTTGAGGTAGAGATCTCCCCGCTTTACATCGGTATTGAGCACTTCCTTCAGAACATCAAAGGCCGCTTCCACAAAGGGATTAATGTATTCGACTCTCATTGCATACTCCTTCTCTATTTAAGCCCGCATAAACGCGGAAACACGGTCTTTTCCCACAGGTATCCACTCGTTCTCCGGAAGTTCTTCATTGGTTCCCAGAACGATCAGCCCCCGAACCTTCAATTTCTCGGAGAAATCGGCCATGATTTTCTCCTGCTGCTGTTCATTAAAGAAGGAAACCAGATCCCGGCCCAGGATAATGTCCAGTTCCGGCAGGGGGTTGTCGTTCAGCACGTCATGGTACTCGAAGAGTATCGAATCCTTGATGGCCTGGCTGAAACCGTACCCGGTCTTTCCCTTGGTCATATACTCCCGGCAATATTCCGGCACATCAGGTAAGTCAAAGCTCATGTTCGGCGCCGAGGATATGGCCATGATGTCGCTGTCGTTGGCCCAAATCTTGATATGGCCGTTGGGGTACCGTGACTTGAGTATACACGCTAATGAATAGGTTTCATAGCCCTTGCCGCAGCCGAGGTTCCACACCTGGATACTGTTGGAGGGCATGTCCGGCAGAACCGACTTGAAAACAGCGGCGTAGTCCTCATCCCAGAAGGTCCCGGTACAGGGGGAGGGGAAGGTCTGGAGGAATTCATCGGCATCCGCAACATTTTTAAGCTGGATATCACTGCCGCCGTGGGTGGTGGTCCATTCCCGGAAGCGCTTTCCAATCCAGGCATCGTTGAAGGGGCTCGAGGTAAAGCGCTTGAGGGCGGAGAGGCTTTCCTTGATAAATTGAAGGTCCGATTCCTGGTACGCCGGGGCCGGTGCATCGGCGCCGCCTCCGGTGACGGCCGCCGGGGGCACAGGGTAAAAATCATCCGCCGCGGGACCGGAACTGACCTGTATGGCCTGGCCCCGGGGTTTTGCCTTATCATCTTCGCTCTGGGTAAAAATCCGGATCACATCCAGGATGATGAAGAGATCCCCCTGCTTTTCCACCACCCCGCTGATGTATTTGACGTTGATATCCCCAAAAATGGGGTGCGGGGGCTGGATTTGCTCGGTGCTGATCCCCACCACCCGGTCAATCTTGTCCACGATGGTGCCGTAGACCCGGTCCTCAATGCGGAGGATCAGCATGTTTTCCAGGGCGTCCGTCTTTTTATCCACCGGAAGGTGAAAAAAGATACGCAGGTCTACAATGGGAATGATGTCCCCCCGGAGGTTGTAGACCCCCCGGACAAAGGACGCGGCGTTGGGGACATAGGTGAACTTATCCGCCTTGGCGATTTCCTTAACGTTCATGATGTCCACCGCGTAGTCCTTACCGCCCAAAGAGAAGGTGATCATCTTGAAGTCCACCGTTTCGGCCCGCTCTTTCTGTTCCTGTAGCTCGGCGTTTACTTCCGCCAAATCCCGTATCACTGCCGCCATGTTTTTCCTCTTCTGCCCGGGCCGCTACCGGGAATGGGTTTCACGGACGCGCCGGGCTTCTATTTCCTGGTGCAGTCCCAGTTCCAAAAGCTGGCCTACGTCGATGATCAGGGAAACCGAACCGTCTCCCAATATAGACGCCCCGGCAATTCCCGGAGAATTGGTGAACTGATCCCGCAGGGGCTTGATAACCACATCTTCTTCGCCGATGAGGCTGTCCACCATGAAGCCCATCTTCTTCTCCGCAGTCCCAACGATAACGATGAAGTTGTAGTCCTGCCGTTCCTCGGTCCGGATGCCGAAGAGCCGGTTGAGCCGGAGCAGGGAAACCACATCGTTCCGTATATTAAAAACTTCGTAATTGTCGATCTTTTGGATGTCTTCGGGCTTGATCCGCAGGCTTTCGATGACCGAGGTAATGGGGATGGAGTAGATTTCCTCCCCCACCCGGACCAGGAGGCCCTGGATGATCGCCAGGGTGAGGGGTAGTTTGATGATAAACTTGGTACCCTTTCCCTTTTCCGAAGTAACCGTAACGGTACCGTTGAGTTTTTCGATGGACCGGCGGACCACGTCCAAGCCGACCCCCCGGCCGCTTATACTGGTGATGGTCTTTGCGGTGGAGAAGCCCGGCTCAAAGATGAGGTTGAAGGCTTCCGGGTCGGTGAGGAGCTTGTTCGGGCTGATAAGGCCCCGCTCAACCGCCTTAGCCTTGACCGCTTCCACGTCGATACCCTTGCCGTCGTCGGAAATCTCGATGACGATCATGTTTCCTTCGTTGGCGGCCTTGAGGATGACCATCCCTTCCTCGGGTTTACCCACGGCCCGCCGCTCTTCCAGGGACTCAATGCCGTGGTCAATGGAGTTCCGCACCGAGTGCATGATGGGGTCGAGCAGGTCCTCGATGACCGACTTGTCCAGCTCTGTCTCTTCACCTTCGATAACCAGGTTAATTTTTTTGTTAAGGCTCTTGGACAGGTCCCTAACCAGCCGGGGGAAGCGGCTGAAGATCTGGCTGATGGGCACCATGCGGATGCGCATAACCCCTTCCTGGAGTTCCCCGGTGATCCGCCCCAGGTTCTGGGAGGTGGCCCGGAACTTCCCCATATTGGTTTTCAGAGAAGCCTCAAAGCCGTCAAAGAGGGTAAAGATATCCCCGTAGTCTTCGTTGATTGCCTTGCGGACATCCTTGATGGAGCCCCCCTCCTGGATACCATCCAGGTAACCCGGCAGACTGTCGAACAGGGCCTTGATTTTTTCCCGATAGACCGTCTCTATATCGTGGAGGTCGTTCAATAAATCGCCAAACTGGTAGCTGATCTGGTTAAAGGTGGCCTTGGTGATTACCGTTTCGGACACCAGGTTGAGGAGGTCGTCGATACGCTTGGAATCGACCCGGAGGATGGACCCCGCCTCTTTACCCGCTTTCTTGGCGTCCTCGCCTGCGGCGGCAGTAGCGGCGGCGGATTTGGCCGGGGGAGCTGCTTGCATGGGGGCAGGGGCAACGGCGGGCGCAGGTACGGCGGCAGGCACGGGCGCGGGGGCCGGAGCGGGCGCCGTTACGGGTTTGGCTGACGGAGCAGGCGTCGAAGCGGCGGCTCCGGACTTACTTATATCAAGCACATCCGCCGAAAGGGATACATCGGGCATGATGACCCGCTTTTTAAGATCCTCCGGCGATTTGGCGCTGGCGATGTAGTAGTCCACGGTTGGATGGAAAACATCCTCGTAGAGCGCCTCAAAGTCCGGGACCGTCCGGAGAACCGTGCCGTCTCCCTTGAGGGCGGCGTAGATCTGGATACCGCCTACGGTATTCATCAGGCTGCTTTCGTCAAAAACTACGGAGATACGGTAAATCGGCATGCCGCCGTCTACGGATGCCCGCAGTTCCTGGAGATCCTTTTCGGTAAGCCCCGCTGCGCTTGCGGCGGGGGCAGACACCGGAGCCGGCGCCGCAACCGGTGCAGGGGCGGCGGGTTTTGCTTTAACCGCAGAGCCCTTCTTGCCCCTGGCGCTTTCGGGGATCAACGCTTCCAGGCTGTCTTCCATTGCGGAGGTGTCTTCCTGATAAATGGATCCTTCCATACGCCGGCCGAGCATGGCTTTGATGATATCAATGGCCGCCAGGAGGGTATCCACCACATCCTCGTTGACCGATAGTTTATCAGAACGGATAGCGTCCAGAACATCCTCAACCATGTGGGTAAAGTGGGATAGTTCCATCATCTCCACGGTTGCGGACCCGCCCTTCAGGGTATGGGCCGCACGGAATATTTCATCCACCGCGTCCTTATTGCCGCCGTCGTTCTCAAGGACCAGAATGTTTTGCTCCAGGGTGTCAACCTGCATCTGGGCTTCACTGAAAAAGTCCTTAAGAAGTTCCTCGTTATTGGGATCCAGATAATCGCTCATATAGAGTTAATCTTATACACATTTCGTCCTAGGTCAAGTAGGAAAAATAATGAAGAAAAGAGAAGAATTTTAACCGCGAAGGCGCCAAAGGCGACGAAGGAAAGAAAGAACAAGAGAATCAGGCTAAAAAAATACTGAATTGTGCCTACGAAGTCCACCCAATTCTGGTCCAGGGAGTATCCTCTTCTTCCCCTTTGTCGCCTTCGGCTTTGCGGTTTTTTTCTTCTCTTGAGGTCGGTGGTTAAATTTAGAATTCCTGGGCGAAAACCACCTCCGCCTCGGGGATTTTGACCGATACGCAGGTTAGGGTAAGGGGATCATTGGGGGACAAATCACTCCTGGCCGCAACCTGGGTTTCCAGGGCCAGGGCGGGGATCATCACCACAAAGCGGCTGCCCTTTCTTTCCATTATAATGCCCTCCCATTGGGAATCCGGGGGTCCCTTTTTACCGGCGAGATACACTGCGGTCCAGTGGGCCCGGGAGGCCCGTTCGGCATGGACCGTGGCGGAGGCTCCGGCTTCCCCGACGGCCAGGGCAAGGAGGACTTCCTCTTCGGTAAGGGGAGGACGGCCTTGCAGGAAGGCGCGGATCTGCTGGTGGGCAAGGAGGTCGGTGTAACGCCGTAAGGGGCTGGTCACTTGGGTGTACTGCGAAAGGCCGAGGCCCCAGTGGAGGCCCGGTTTGGCGGAGAGGGTCCGGGGACGCATACAGCGGCGGAGTTGGTAGGAACCGGCCATCCCGGGCAGGGGCGATTCGGGAAGCTCCCCCGTCTCCTGGCTCACAAAGGGAAAGGGAAGCCGCTGCGCCAGGGCCCACTTGGCGGCGCCCTCTCCCGCTAGGAGCATACACTCCTGAACCATGCCGGCGGATTTGTAGGGTTCTATCAGGTTTATGGCCACCGTTTCCCCCTTTACGGTGATGTGGGTTTCCGGCAGGTCTATCTCTGCCGCTCCGGCGGCAAGCCGGCGGTTCAGGTTACGCTCCGCAAGCCGGAACAAGCCCTCCAGCGCCGGTTCGGCGACCGCGGCGGAAGCATCCACTTCGGCGTAGGTGAGGCGGGTCACGCGGATCAGGGAAGGGAAGATGTCGATTTCCCGGATGGAGCCGTCTTCCGCCAGGACCAGCTTGAAGGTGAGGGCGGGGCTGGGGGTATCAACGGCCACACCCCCTTCCTCGGGGGAGAGCCCCAGGGCATACAAGGCAAGGGCTTCATCGCTGAGCATACGGACGGCGCCTTCGGGGAGGTAGAGGGTGGCGCCCCTGCCCCGGGCTTCCAAGTCTGCGGGGCTGCCGGGAAGGATGGACGCCGCAGGATCGGCAATGTGGATGTAGAGGGTATCCGGCCCCCCCGCGGGGTTTTCAAGGGATATGGCGTCATCCGGGTCGTGGCTCCAGGGGCTGTCTATGGCGTAGGCCGCAAGGTGGGTCAGGTCGGTCCGGGGCTCCTCCACCGGGGGCGGGGCGGGGACACACTGGGCCGGGGTGAGGGTAAGACCGAAACGGGGGGGGTGGGGGTTTACCCAGGGGGGCCATGCGCCGGAGTTAAGGAGAAGCCGGTGGGCTTCCTGGGGGGTCTCCTGTTTGCCCAAATCACGCAGGGTGCGGCTTTTTTCGGTACGGCCATAGGCCAGGGCTTCCACGTCTTGTAAAAAACGGCTGTCGGCGGGGAGGTCCAGGGCGGCGGACTTGAGCCGGGTCAGGAAAGCGTCCCGGTCAGCCTGGTCCCGCTGTTTCAGAGTCCGGCGTTCTTCGTCGGCGGCCACGGCTGCGGCGTCACGGCTGCTTATGGCGGTGACATCCCCGGAAAAATATAAGCCCTCACGGAGGAGGGTGTAGGCGGCCCAGGCGGACTGCGGGGTATATGCGCCGTAGACCAGCTCGGCCAGCTCACGGAGCGGGACTGTGGTTCCCGTGAGTAGTTCCCAGGCACCCTTTACATCCCCGTCAACAGTACCGGATAGAAGTGCCTCAAGATCCGCCTGGGTACAGGGGCCGCCGTGGAGGAGTTCGATGTCCTTCTCACGGACCTTCAGCGTTTCACCACCGGGAAGGGAAATGGTTATTTTGTCGCCGGTCTCGAGAACCAGGGCGGGTTTGGTTTTGTATGCCACAAGGCTTTTTTCCGGAATCATCAGGGGGAATGTAACACATTTACGGCAAAGAGTACACGCCGGGATATTGCTGAACAAGAATTCCAAAGTCAGATACCCCCGGTCAAACCGGGGGCATGAATGGTGAACCGCTCAAAGTGGTTTGTTATGGGCCGCCTAAAGGCGGCTGTCGTTGTTAGCTATCTTTGAACGTTTTATGTGTCGAATCATTTTACAATAGGTTGTGAACATCCCTCGTGAGGTAGTCCCTCACATAATTCCTTACAACGTAAAGACTTACCGATTACCGGGAACGGGAGTTGAACCTGAACATGGCAAACCCGCCTTTTCTTTGTTTTTTTATGCTTCACAATATTTTATAATCCTATATACCACAATGAATTAGCTAAAATCATACTTCACTATCTTGTGTAAAGGTTCATAATGTTTTACTATAAAACGTAGGAATAACGTAGCCATACCGTAGGTTATTTACGGAAAACATTGACCGGATTAGAGGGGGTATTCATGGGGGTGAAGGTGCGAATCAATAAGGGAAAACTTTACTTGGATATTCATCTAAACGGGCGCCGGCATTGGGAATCTCTGGGGCTATCCATAACCCCGGATAAGCAGCAGAACCGGGAAGTTATGCGTTTGGCTGAGATATGCCGGTCTAAACGGGAAGCGCAAATAGTAAGCGGGGAATGGGGCTTATTGGACCCGGTGAATGGCAAGAAAACCCTATATGGTTATTTGGAAGGGATAAGCAAGGATCGGGATAAAAAAGACAGAACCCATAAGGTATTAAAACATTTAAGCTCCTACCCGGGTGGGGATGCCATACGCTTAGATCAGGTCAATGAAAAATGGTTTGATAATTTTCAAAAGCACCTGGTGAAAAATACTGGATTATCCCAAACAACGGCCAATAGTTACGCCTACGCAGTACGGATGGCGCTCAATAATGCGGTCCATGAGAATATCATTCCCCGCAATCCAGCCGAGGCGGTAAAGAGTATCCCTGTTCCCGAGCCTGACAAGGTTTACCTGAACATAGAAGAAATACAGCAGCTTGCAAACACGCCGTTAAACGGCGCCCTGGGGGCGGAGGTTCGACGGGCTTTCCTTTTCGGGTGTTTTTCCGGCTTACGAATATCGGATATTAAATCACTCACATGGGGGGACATTGAACATTCCGCTAAGGGTATTCAGATAGTCAAAAGGCAGAAGAAAACCGATAGGAAGGTATTCATCCCTTTGCATGAAACCGCCTGGGGAATCATCAACGATAAGGCAATACATCCCCATACTGAATTTATATTCCCCCTGCAGGCACGGCTGAAAGACAACGTAAACAATTACCTGGTTCGATGGGCGGAACGGGCGAAACTTGAAAAGCGGATTGGGTGGCACACCGCCCGGCATACCTTCGCTGTCTTATCCCTGGAGTCCGGGGCTGAGATTTATACGGTTTCAAAGCTCTTGGGGCATACGAACCTGAAAACCACCCAGGTATATGCCAAGGCAACCGACAAGATGAAACGGGAAGCGGTGAACGGTTTACCGGCCATTGATATTGAGTAGGAGAATGCGATGGCGACATTATTACAAGATTGTAAAGATCAAGACGATTTAAATATTTATTATATCAAAGAATTACAACTAGAATTAATAAATCTTGCTCGATTGTTTAACAACGGAGAAATAACACCTCATGAAATAATAAAAAAATTAGATGCTGAAATAGAATGTGTTTTAGAGGGTGAAATTAGTTTGCTTGAGGATATAAAAAAACTGGAGAATAATCGTGACAATAGAATAATTGAACTTAAAGAAAAATATGGTAAAAAAGAATTAACTAAACTTGAAAAATACTTTTATCCTCGATGTTTAGATAATCTTTTTGAAGGTGAATTAAAAGCGTTGGCAGATTTCAAAAAGGAATTGGAACAATATAGGGAGAATCTTCAAGACGTATCATATAAAATATTTGTAGCTAGTGAAAATCCCGAATATTGGAAAATGCGACGCAATAAAATAGGCAATGATAAGGCATCCTTGGATAAACACCCGGAGATTATTCGTGAGTTAATAAACGCAGGACAAATAAAATACGAAAATGGGGAATATAAAATTATAAAAAATATGAAAGATTTTATAGCATGGTGTTCAGAGAATGGTTATATTGATGACGGCTCGACAAAAGAAAAGTATAAAGATATATTAACCCCTGAATATATATTTTACACGTTCAAACACAATTGTAAATCCATTGAATCAATAAAACGATATTTTGCCGGAGTCAAAACAACAAAAAAAGAGAAAAAAACATAATCCGTATCAATCCGTAGCCAATCCGTTATCGGCAAAAATGAAACATAGCTTATCTTCCTGATAAATACATTGCAAAGCAAAAACGCAATGAACATGAGGGAGAATAATCATGACCGAAACACTTACAAAACCGTTAAATCTTCAACAGGCTGCTGAATTCTTAGGATTCAAACCGTCCTATGTTTACAACCTGGTTCATTTCAAGAAGCTAACCGCTTACAAACCGGGTGGAAAGGTTCTTTTTTTCAAACAGGAAGATCTTGAAAAATTCGTTTTCCAGGGCAAGCAGACCGCAGATTTTGAACTGGCGGAACAGGCTGACAAGGTTCTTTCGGGGGATCGGTAATGATACCAAACAAAAACCCCGGGCGGCAACCCAGGGCAACGGTCAACGAGAATCGCAAAACATCTTTCACTTCCAGGATACAAAAAACCGACTTGAATTGCAACCCGTATTATTCGGGCCATGAAAAGTATTTGCTGGTTCGAATGATGGTACGGGGGAAATGCTTTAGATACAAATTCGCAGACCCGCGTCATAGGTTTATATACGGCTGGCTTGAATCGTTCGTATTGAACTTCCCCGTAAACCAACATACCGCCAATTGGTTTATTTCCTACCTGTCTGAAACCCCATGGGCGATTGAAAACGCCGGGGGAAAGTCCTACATCATGGATATTTTCCGTGGTCTGGAGGTAGCAAGTGGCTGATAGTATGGCGGCATTGGACACCCGGGAATTTATGATGGAAGCGGCAAAGATAAAGCGGGCTGCAGCGATAGAACGCAATGAACCCACCGCTATTATCAAACCCTTTTCAGAGATAAAACCGGAACCTATAACATGGTTATGGAAAAACCGCATAGCCATAGGGAAGCTAACTATCTACGCGGGTGATCCGGGACTGGGGAAAAGCCAGGGAACCCTGGACCTGGCGGCGCGGGTTTCCCTGGGTAAAGCATTCCCCGATGGGTCCCCCTGTATGCTGGGAGATACCATTATTCTAAGCAGTGAAGATGATCCGGGGGACACCATCCGGCCCCGCCTGGATGCTCTGGAGGCCGATGTTTCCCGTATCTCCATCATAAAGGGGGAGCGTGCCCCGGACGGGAGCGCCAAACCAATGAACTTATTGAAGGTGCTTACCTTCATGGATGCCATAAACCAGATCCGGGAAAAGGGACATGATTTTCATTTACTGATTGTTGACCCCCTGGACGGTTTCCTTGACGGGGGAGATTCAAACAGTAATGAGGAAGTACGGGCGGCCCTGGACGGGCTTTGTTCCCTTGCCGAAAGGGAGCGGTTCGCCATTGTGGGGATTAAGCATCTCAATAAAAGTAAAGGGGACGCGGCCTACCGGGTGGGTGGTTCAATCGCCTTTACCGCGAAGGCAAGAAGCGTATGGATATTTACCAAGGATAGAGAAAAAGATCGATGCCTATTCCTTCCCCAAAAGAATAACCTGGGGCCGGGCGGCGGCGGGTTTCAATATTCGATACAGGCCAGGGACACCGGGGGAATCATAGCGCCCTTTATATCTTGGGAAGGTTCGGCGGATGATGATATTCAGGACGTATTGAACACCCAAAGGCCGGAACGGAAACGGCCCGCCCCTGAGCAGGAAGCGATTATAGAGGTATTAAGGGAAGCCTCCCCCCGGCACATGACCACCGGGGATATTGCCGCGGTTATGGGAAAATCCAAGCAATCAGTTTCAAACGCCTTGGGAAAGATGAAAGAAAAAGGGAAAGTCATATATCCCGGCTATGGGCAATGGACAATCCCAAAGGAAGTTACACCAGTTACATCACTTACACCAGTTACACCCCCTATAGGGAGTGATGAAACTTCCGGTGTAACTACCGATGAATCTGTCACCGGGGGAAGTTTCACCGCTCCCTTGGCTAAAAGTGTAAGTGTAAGTAGTGTAACTGGTGAAACTATCCCCCCGTCCGGGGACGATGTGTATACCTCCCCGGAACAGCAGACACTATGGGAAAATCGGGAGGCTGTTTTATATTGACCCCGGAGGGCCGCGTGAAAGCGGAATGCCTGAAGTATCTGGACCGGCGCGGGCTCTTCGCCTGGAACAACCCTACCGGCGCCGTCCGCATCGGTCCGGGGCGGTTCATGCACTTTGGGAAGAAGGGAAGCGCCGATATCCTGGGCTGTTTGTCCGGGGGCCGTTTCCTGGCCGTGGAGGTGAAGGCCCCGGGCGGCCGGCTTTCCCCGGAACAGCGGCAGTTTCTTGACGATGTGAAAACCCTGGGCGGCCTGGCCGTCATGGTAAGGGACTGGCGGGATCTGGATGCGGCGCTCCGGGAAGCCGGATATATTTCAGACGGGCCGCTATTCAGCAGCGAGGGTATTTGTGAGGGGAATCAAGATGTACCCGTATGGGAACATAACTAATTTTTTGAGAGGTATAACCATGAATGACTATGACAGAGAGGTCCAGAGGGACCGGACGAAAGTCCAGGCGGTTCACGCTCGGCTTATGCAGCATATCACAGCCTCCGGTGGACTGGATAACCTGGAAATACGGGATACCGATGAGGCCATAGCCCTCTGTACTCTACTGTATCGGCAAACAAACAATATCGGGATAGAAGCGATAGGGAATTATCTCAGGGAAATGCGGGAAACGGATACGTCGGACTTTGAAAAGCGGGCCGATGAAATTGTAAAAGCCGCTCGCCGGATTGCATATAGCGATAGGTGCTGCAATGGGTGTCAAGACTTTATGACCTGCTCGAAAGTGGATCAGAGTGTCGCAGAGGGGGGAAGCGGTATGAGTGAAACAGGCAAACTGATTCAGGATATGCTCGGCAAGGCAAAGGTGCAGTATGAAGGGCATCAAGTCCTTGAGGAGTTTCTGGAAACAATGAGAAACCCCGTTATAGACAGTAAAGACATGGCTCTATCTGTCTGCAATGCCCTGATAAAAATCAGTATTGAGCGTGGGGCTATGGCGGAGGATTCCGTGATGCACCGCCTGAGTTTGGCCCTTATGGATTATATAGCAAGGGAATGATAAACTGTTTTTAAGGATTTTGTATGAATGAGCAGCTTGAACAAGACTTTTTGAAAAAAGTTGATGGTCTCAAAGACAAAACTAATGTACTGCATTTTTCAACAGGCGCGGATAGTGTTGCTTGTTACCTAAAACTGAGGGAGCACGGGATAAAACCCATACTCATATACCACTATTTCTTAAAAGACTTGCCCATGGTCAAGAATTACATTGACTATTTTGAAAAAAAGTTTGATGAGCATATCTATCAGATACCTTCTACGCTTTGGGCGCAGCATATAGATAATGCCTTGTATCAGAAACCCATAAAAGCCAGGGAGAAATTCAGAAACAACATAGCAGAATGTGGCTATGATTATTATGACAAAGAAGCCTGCGATGCAATGATTCGGGATGCTTTAGGCGGGGATGTGGTTTTTCATCTGGGCCTTAGATATACCGATGGTATAAGGCGTTTCCAGCATTTACAGAAAAATGGTGTTAGTTTTAAGGACAAGTTTTACCCCATAGCCAGTTTTCAGATTCGGGACATCCAGGACATTCTTGAAAAGACTGATTGCCTATTACCCATTGAATACCGTTTATGGGGGATCAGTTGGGAGGCTCCGAGGGCATGGAATATCAATTTAATAAAAGAGCATTGTCCTGAGACATACAAACAGATAACCAAAATATTCCCCCTGGTAGGGGCAGAGGGTTTGCGGAAATATGCCCCATTGAATAGACATTTTAAGTCAAGGATCACGCAATTCGGGCGGTTTGCAATGCCAAAGGAGATGTATCAGATATGGTAAGGGAACTTAAAAAACCCTCTAAGGGTCTGAACGGATTAGAGGAACTGGAAAAGGACTGTGACACGGAAGTGAAGGCGGTTCACAAACAGTTAGAGAAGGATTTTAAGTCTGAGCTTGATGCCGGGTTTTTCTTCTCCGTAGTGTTCAACACGAAAGAGGAACGGGACCAATGGTTACAGGATCACGGCCTGAAACTTATTGAGGATATGTTTATTAAGGCCGTCGATTTTAAGGTGTAAACTTCCCCTACGGGGAGTTAATTTATTTATGGGAGGGCTATCATGGGCAAAATCTTCGGTCGGGTAAAAAACGCCATTAGTGGTTTAGCAGGCCGTCTGTCCAAGGGCCGGATCGGGAGAAGGCAGATTGCCGATACCCGCGGGTACGGGTCTACACAAAGATCCGGTACATAACCAAGGTTTGTGGGTCTGTAGATTAAAGCGCCCACATTTTTTGAGGTGACATATGGGGATGTTTGAGAATCAATCGGCTTTAGCTGAAACGATGGAAAAGGAGCTTGCCAAAGTAGAATGTAAGCTGGAGGATGGCTCCACCGTAAGCAACTATGAGGGTATCTGTCAGGGGTTTATCGGCAGGGCACTTAATGGCGACCTGGGGGCGGCTGAATTCATCGTTAAACTCACGGGAAAGCATTCAGGAAAAAAATAATTTTCGCACTATAGAAGCAGGTATAAAAGTATGACATCGACAAAAAAGATAGGGTCATTTGTAATTGGACGCCCGATTAAATACGATTACGATACAAAACTTAACTATCTCAAAAAGCTGGTAAAATATATTCGGGAAGAAGAATACCCGACTGTTCCTGATTTTTGCCGGATAA
>BNUY01000039.1 GCA_025997715.1 Spirochaetia bacterium | reverse complement strand
TAAACAGGGGGGGTTCGCTGATGTCAACCAGGACCCGATACTTCCCGGTGTTTTCCAGGGTCGTGGCAAAGGGGTCCCAGAGGGCCGCCACGTCAACCTCGCCCTTTTCCACGGACTGCACGATCTGGTCGTTGGGATAGGGTACCCAGGTAATCTCGGTCTGGGGGTTTATCCCCACGCTCCCCGCCGCAACCGAGGCCACCGACATGGGGGTTCCGCCGATTTCATCAACCGCAATGGTTTTTCCCTTCAGATCCGCCAGGGTCCTTACGGGAGAATCCGCAGGAACCAGGATTTTGATGCACCCTTCGTGCAACCCGGCGATAAGTTTTACGTCAAGCCCGTTGTGAACCCCAGGAAAATACTGGAAATCGCCGTTTTCGATGATGGTCTTTCCCGCAGACCTGGACGCGAAGAAATTTGTTGATGATATATATGTAGATATCTTCGCCCTGGAAGAGTCGGCGAAGAAAAAGTAAGGGAAAGAGGGATACGCCGTGGCAGAGCAAAAGCAGACGCAAATGCGTACGCGGAAATGGTATGATGACCCAAAGATAGCGGAGGATAGGGTCTACTGGAAGCCAAAAACGCAATCCTGGTTCTGGGCCGCAATGTTGGCCTTTGCCGCGGCCTTAGCAGTAACTGTGTTGGTCCCCTCGGTGGAGGCGGCCAATCCAAGGTTTTACCGGATAATTCTGGGGGCCTTCATTGTAGTGTTACTGTTTTTGTATTTCTTTACCCTTTCACGGCCGGTTTTCCGCAAGAAGCTGTACCATAAGGCGCAGTTTATCCTTGCGGGGGGCCTGGCCCTGGCAATATGGGAATTGCTTACCACCAAAAGCGCCGTCTTCCCCCTGCCCTATTTTCCGGGCATGACGGGAATTTTCGCCGTGATGTACGATGACCGGTACCTGCTGCTGCGGAGTACCCTCTATTCAATGCGGCTCTTCTTCGTGGGAATGATCTCCGGTACTATCCTGGGACTGGTTTCGGGAATCCTCATCGGCTGGAACCGCCAGTGGGATTACTGGCTGTCCCCTATCATCAGGGTTACGGGTATTATCCCTGCCGTAGCATGGCTGCCCATAGCCCTGGCGATCCTCCCCACCAGCTTTACTACCGGCGTATTTTTGATTTTCATTTCATCCTGGTTTCCCGTTTCTTCCATGATGGCCGCAGGGATCATTGCCACGCCGAAATCTTTTTTTGATGTGGCGAAGACCCTGGGGGCGGATAACCGGTTTCTCCTGGTCCGCATCGCCATCCCCCACGCCATGCCCAGTATGTTTACCGGGGTCATGACCGCCACCGCCTTTTCTTTTACCACACTAATAGTGTCGGAAATGGCGGGGGCTAAGGCGGGGCTTGGCTACTATATCAACTGGGCCAAGGGCTGGGGCGCCTACTCAAAGGTGTACGCCGCCATTATTATTATCGCGGTGGAATTTGCGCTCATCCTTGCGCTCATCGGCGCAATCCGCAGCTATGTTCTTCGCTGGCAAAGGGGGATCTTGAAATGAGCGATACGGTCTTTATCGACATAAAAAAAGTCAACCGGATATACCGGGACACCAACGGAAATCCCGTGAATGCCCTGAAGGATATCGATCTGGAAATCGCCAAGGGTGAATTTGTTTCCATCGTGGGGCCCTCGGGCTGCGGCAAGACGACCCTGCTCAGGCTTATCGCGGGGCTGGACCGCCCCCAGGCGGGGTTCCTTGCCATTGACGGACAGATTATTGCCGGGCCCAGCCATGAGCAGGGCTATGTGTTCCAGCAGTCCACCCTGTTCCCCTGGGCTACGGTCCATGAAAATATCGCCATGGGATTGAAAGCCCGGGGCGTCTACAAGGGGCAGGAGAGCAGGGTACAAGATTCCATTGACATGATTGGCCTTACGGGCTTTGAAAAATCCTATCCTCATGAAATTTCCGGGGGCATGGCCCAAAGGGTCGCCATCATCCGGGCGCTGATAAACGAACCGAAAGTTTTACTCCTGGACGAACCCCTGGGCGCATTGGACGCCTTTAAGCGGATAGAACTCCAGGCCCTGTTACTTGATGTCTGGAACAAAACCAACACCACCATGGTCATGGTTACCCATGATGTGGACGAGGCCATTGCCCTGAGCACCCGCATTGTGATCATGACTCCCCGGCCCGGACAGATCACCGATATTTTTGACGTGAACCTGGGGGAGACCCGGGACCGGAACATGGACGATTTTATCGTGTTACGGAAGAAGATTTTGGAAGCGCTGCATCTGGTTATCTCCCAGCCGCAGGTGGAGTATAATCTTTAAAAGGGGAGATAACCAAATTACCTCTACTCAAAAGCCCCGATGCGGAAGTGGAACATCATGAATTTCATTAAGTCCCGGCTTTTTGCCCCTGCGCTTTATAGTCAGGAGTAAAATCAAAATTCACGGCATCCGAAAGCTTGGATGTTACAGTGCCCGCATATACTGAAACCTTATCACCCAGAGTTATGCTCTCAATTTTATGAGATTGGGTCCAAAACGCGGAAGACTTATTTCAATTTGCTGAGCCTCCCGCACGCCTCTTCCACATCACCCCGGTGCCCAAACGCGGAGAACCGTATGAAGCTTTGCCCCGCCGGCCCGAAACCCGCGCCGGGGGTGGTGACCACCTGGCATTTCTCCAGTATTTCCGCGAAGACCTCCCAACTGTCCCTGACGGGGAAGTACGCCCAGATGTAGGGGGAGTTGTCCCCGCCGATGCAGCTGATATACAGTCCCTGGAGGGTCTGCCGGATGAGGGCGGCGTTTTCCAGGTAGAAGTCGCAGAGCCGGCGGATTTCGGCGAGCCCCTCCGGTTCAAGGGAAGCCAGCGCCCCCCATTGGGCGATATTGGAGGCGCCGTTAAAGATGGTGCCGCAGATCCGGCTCCAATCGGCGTTGACACTTTCACCGCCGTCGTATTTAAGTTCCTTTGGAACAATGGTCCACCCAAGGCGCACCCCGGTAAAGCCTGCGGGCTTGGAGAAGGAGTTGACTTCAATGGCGCAGGTTCGTGCGCCGTCAATCTCAAAGATAGACTTGGGCAGTGCGGGGTCCCTGATGTACTCGGCGTAGGCGGCGTCAAAAATGATGATGCTCCCCTTTTCTGTGGCGGCCTTCACCAATGCGGTTAATTGATCCCGGTTGGCGGTGGCTCCGGTGGGATTGTTGGGGGAACAAAAATAAAAAATGCTGTCCCTGGGCAGTTGGGAAAGGTCGGGGAAATAGTTATTCTCTGCGGTACAGGGGAGATAGGCGATACCCTTATAGCCGGTACCCTGCCAGCACCCCGCCGCGCCTGAGAGTACCGAGCCGTCAACGTAAACCGGGTAGGAAGGATCCTGAACGACCGGCTTGGTTCCCGGCCCAAAGAGCAGTTGGAGCCGCCCGATATCGCACTTGGCCCCATCGGAGATAAAGACCTCGTCCGGGGCAAAGGCCCCTTTATAGAAGACATCGGAAATCCGCTTTCGCAGTTCCTCGAAGCCCTCATCGGTATATCCAACATACCCTTCCGCAATACCCAGCCGCTTCGCCCCGTTCACCAGCCCCGCGTTAATATGGGGCAGTATGGGCTCGGTGGTATTCCCCACACCTAAACTGATAATCTTAGCCCCCGGATGTGCCGCCTCATATTCCCGCCGCCGCTTGGCAATTTCGGGAAACAGGTACCCTGCTTTAATGTTAGCAATACGGAGATTTCTCTTTACCATTTCTCACTCCTCATTCTTAAACTCTTCCAATGCAACCCTATCCAAAGTAGCAAACAGATCTTCTACCGTTTCCTGCCGCCGTATCTGCACAACCGATCCGTCGGGCCGCAGCAGCAATTCTCCGCAGCGGAGTTTGCCGTTGTAGTTAAAGCCCATGGCCCGGCCGTGGGCGCCGGCATCGTGGATCACCACAAAATCCCCCTGCTCCCCCGGACCTACTGTGTCCGCAGTTTCAATTGCGGGGAGCTGCCGTTGAACCGCAAACTTGTCGTTGTTCTCACAAAGACTGCCTACCACATCGTAGGTTTCCGTCGGGGGCGCAGTTTCCTTACCCGGTATGGTGATGTGGTGGTAGGCGCCGTAGAGGGCGGGCCGCATGAGGTCTGCCATGCAGGCATCCAGGCCGATATAGCTGCGGTAGATATTCTTCCGGTGAACAGCCCTGGTCACCAGCCAGCCGTAGGGACCGGTGATCGCCCGCGCCCATTCGGTGTGTATCCCCAAGGGGTCCAGTCCCGCAGGAATAATAATTTCGTCGTACGCTTTTCTGAGGCCCCCGGTGAGCCGCCCATAATCAAGCGCATCCTGTTCCGGCCTATAGGGAATCCCCGCGCCGCCCCCGAGGTTTACAAATTCCAGGCGGATATCGGCCGCATCTTTAAGTTCCGCCGCCAGTTCAAAGAGCATACGGCCGGTCTCGATATGATAATCCACGTTAAGTTCATTGGAGGCTACCATGGTGTGCAGGGCAAACCGTTTAGCCCCCTTGTCCCGGAGCAGGGGAAACGCCGCCAGCACCTGTTCCCGGGTCAGGCCGTACTTGGCCTCTTCCGGTTTCCCGATGATGGCATTCCCCGTTTTGAGGGGCCCCGGATTGTAGCGGCAGGAAATAAGTTCCGGAATACCCGCCGTGCGTTCCAGGTATTCGATGTGGGTAAAGTCGTCCAGGTTGATCACCGCCCCCAGGTCACGGGCCGCCGCATATTCCCGTGCCGGTGTTTCGTTGGAGGTAAACATTATGTTTTCACCCTTGATGCCCGCCATATCCGCCAGGAGCAGTTCCGGGAGGCTCGCGCAGTCCGCCCCGAAATCTTCATCCGCCAGGATTTTCAGGATGAAGGGATTGGGCAGCGCCTTTACCGCATAGTGTTCTTTATAGGAAGGAAATACCGAAAAGGCTTTTTTTATCGCCCGCGCGTTTTCCCGGATGGCCCCTTCGTCGTAGACATAGAAGGGAGTGGGGTAACGCAAAGACAAACGCTCAAGCTGAGACTTGGTTAAGGGGAATCGTTTTTCACTCATAGAATATGCTCCAATAGGATTTTTACGCCAATGCCAATCAGAATAAGCCCGCCGATAATCTGTGAGCCTGCCTTCAAGGAGAAGGTTGCCTCAAACACCAATCCAATTCTTTTACCAAATTCGAAACCAAAAAGACATACAACAAAGGTAATACATCCGATAATCAGTGCGGGGATCCATATATCCTGATTTACCATGCTAAAAGACAGGCCGACCGCCAGGGCGTCAATGCTTGTTGCCAGTGCAAGGATAGTAAGACTGCCCAGGTTCTGAACATCAATGCTTTTTTCTGTGCCCTCTCCGGCGGCAGCTTCCCTGTTTTTTCGGGGCAAGACGCCGACAATCATTTTCCCCCCGATAAAGGCCAATAACGCAAAGGCTATCCAATGGTCAAACGCTTCTATATAGGTAACAAACGTTTTTCCAAGGCGCCATCCAATGACGGGCATGATGAATTGGAAAACGCCGAAAAAAAGGGACCCCCTGAGGATATGAAATAGTTTCAGGTCCCTGTTGCTTATGCCCGAACTGACCGAAACCGCAAAGGCGTCGAATGAGAGGCTTATGCCGATAAGTATGATGGCAACCATTTGAATATCCTATATATAAAATACGTGGGTGTCAAGTACGATATTTTGCTTGATTTTCTTTTATTAAAAGAGAAAATCTGTTCCGCGCAATTTCAAGAAGTTCGGCAACCGTTTTATAAAGCATATCCTTTGTTTCCTTGTCCAGGTGAGTCATGGATTTTACTAATGTTATGGTGTTTTTAAGCCACTTATCGGTAAATTCCGGGATTGATTTTACTTCCGTTGTCACCAGTATATCGTAAAGTGAATCGATAAACTGCTGACGTGTCTGGTAATCCATACCATCAAGCCAGAGCATCAATGTTTTATTGATAAAGGTGCTCTGCTTTGTAATTTGTTGCGCCGGAACCAGGTCATTTTTCAGAACCTGCCACGAAAAAGGATTGTGCTGCATAAGGCCATTTTCGTCGCTGCGGACCACGGTATAATTTTTTTGGTGCTCAAACAAAAGACCGATAACGGAATCCTGCGGTATAAACGTGAGTATTTTTTTTTCGATAGCCTTGTATTCTTTTGCGGCGGTTGTTTTTTTATTAAAACCCGGGGCGTCATTATTGTAGATTGCCAGTATACGGTTTTGAATTTTCGGCCCGCAAAATGAAGCTGCGTAAACCGCCAGGTTGCCGCCCTTTGAATGCCCCCCCACATAAAAGGGTTTTTTTATACCATTGGAGATTGCAGTAAGGTAGGCCGCCGCTTCCAGTTGTGCGGGGATTGCCTCGGTAAAAATCATGTTAAAGTCTTCTTTCCAGCCGACAAGGGTGAGGTCGGTTCCGCGGTACGCAACATAGGACGGACAATCGGATGACACAAATGTTAATGCCGAAAATTGCATCTCCCTGGTTTGATCAATTTTGTTAACATACCCGCCAAGTTTGATATTTTTGTAACGCGGCATATCAAGCAGCGCCTTGAGCAAATCCGTTTGGTCAGTTTTAAATATATACTGGCGCTGTATTTCCGGATTGGTTTTTTCCCGTTTAATCAGCGCTTTAATCGCATCGGTAAACAGGACCGGGGGCTGCTTAAAATCATGGGGCACAATGCTGTCTAAAGGGTAATATGAAAAAACCGAAAAAATTATATTATCAACCGCATTGAAGGGATCAACCTTAAAGCTTAAATCGCCGCGCCATGCTATATAATCAAAGATTCCAGCCATGTGGTTATTATGGCACGAAAAAGGGGTTTATTCAAGCGTTCGTGGCGCCTCATAAGCATTAAGACGAAGAATAAACACAGAGAGCACAAAGAAAGAAAAAAAGAGGACACAGAGGGAAGAATGAAGGAGTAAATAGCCTGTTTTCCGGTCTCATTCAAATGCTGACGATTGCGCGGCGCTTTTTTCAAAGTCCTCCCAGAGACGGTCCCGCAGGGGGGGAGCGGCCTTTACCGTGACGTACTCGTCCATGTATTCCTCGGGGAAGCAGAGTGAGTGGGCGTGGAGGCGTATGCCCCCGGCTTTTTCGCTGCGGCGGGCGCCGTATTTGAGGTCACCTTTGATGTGGATTCCCAGTGCGGCCAGTTGCGCCCGGATCTGATGGTGGCGGCCGGTAACCAGTTCTATTTCCATAAAAAAATAGTTGGTTCCCTTGCCTATAATCCGGTAGCGGAGCAGGGCCTTTTTGCGTCCGGCGGCTGCTTCGGAAAAGGCGGTACTTTTATTGCGCTGATGATCTGTTTCCAGCCAGTGGATCAGCTCACCGCTTTTTTCAAGGTTCATGCTTGGGGGCGTTATCTCGATGATGGCCCAGTAGTATTTCTGTACCCGGCCGGTGGCAAAGGCGGCATTGAGGAAGGACAGGCCGGCGGGGGTGCGGGCGAAGAGGGTGCAGCCTGAAACAGGAACGTCCAGCCGGTGAACCGCAGTAAAGGTACCGCCGAATTGTGCCGAAAGGATTTGCGGCAGGTCGGCCATTCCTTTGACGGTACCCTTGGGAAAGGATCCCTCGGCGGTTTCTCCCGTAATTTTGTTTATCACCATACAGTCATCACTTGTATAGATAATTCTTGATTCGTCGATCGTATGTTTCATATTACTCCACAAGTCCACAGCGGATCTTTTCGTAGATAATGTGTGCCGCCGCTTCTTCAAGCCGTTTTCGGGTGAGGCGTCCGTCATCCAGGGCTTGCAGGATGGCCCGGTGGACCCGCCCCAGACTCCGGGGCCAGGTCATCACCATATCTACTCCGGCGTTCAACGCCTCGACAACCGCTTCCTCTTCCGAAAGACCCGCGGCGCTGATGGCCCCCATGGAAAAGTCATCCCCCAGTATCAGGCCGGAGAAGCCAAGGTTTTCCCGGAGCCACACCGATACTACCGCCCGGGAACGGCTGGCGTTTACCCCGGCGTCCCAGGCGTTTACTATCACATGGGAAACCATAACCCCGGCGGGGTGCTCCTTCCAGATAACCCCCGCAAAGGGCTCGATTTTTTTCTCCAGATTTTTCCGGTCATCCCTAAGCGTCGAGGCCGTCTTGTGGGGGTCGGCGCCGGAATTACCGGGGAAATGTTTTACTACACAAGCCACTCCGGCGGCGGACATGCCCCGGATAAAAGCGCATGCGGCGGCTTCCACAAAGGCGGCGTCCGGCCCATAGGAGCGGTCTTCCAGGAAAGCTTCGTTTTCAGCGTTGAGGCTTTCCGCAACCGGGGCGAGGTTCATGCTGATTCCCAGGGCGCGGATTTCCTTGCCGGAACGGAATGCGTCCTCTTCAATGGCCATGAGGGCGCGATCCTTGCCGTCTTTCATCTCCCAATAGGAGAAGGGCGGGGGAAGTTTTTCCACCCCGGCGCCGAAACGGTGGACAATGCCGCCCTCATGATCCACCGCCATGAAGGGGGGTATCACCGGAGCTGCTCCTCCGGGTACCGCCGCCAGATCCGAAACGGTTTTGAGAAAACCCGGGATGCGATCCTTACTCATGTTGAGGTTCATCCTGAAAAGCATGACCCCGCCGGGGGAAATATCCCTGAGCATGGACCGCATGGCGTCGGGCAGGGTTCCGTTGCCGTCAAGCCCGGTAAGCAGCACCTGACCCGCCAAAAGTTTTTTATCCATGGCCACCGCAATCCGCTCCGCCCGCGCTCTGGTTTGATCAGTCTCCTCGGCGGAGGGGGTAAGGCATATCAGCAGGAGGAAAATCAGACCGGGTAAGGCAAGGCGGGTCATGTGTTTACTATACCTATAAAAGAGTCGGAGGAGAAGGCAGGGGAGGGAGCTCTATGAAAACGAAGCCCGGCATACCGGCGGACGCCTGGGGATTCGCATGTAATTCTTTAATATATGAGCCAGTTCCAAAATAAGAAGATCAACCACGAAAAAAACAAGAAACACACGAAAAAAGACCGATAAAGAAGCTTTAAGAATAGCACATTAATTTTTCCTTTTCGTGTGTTTCGTATTTTTCGTGGTTTTTTTTCAATTTTGGAACTGGCTCATATAACAACTTACGTACCTATACACCGGTACTCCGTAACGCATACAAGGCAAGTGCCGGTGGTAAACGCAAAGCCGCCTGTACCATCTATGCCCCCGCGAACCAGGGGTATATGAGTGCCGGCCACCAAATTTGCCGAGCATTTCCCCATGATTAAAGCATTTTCCCCGTTTCCGGCATATACCGTGTGGAGGCGGAAAAAGTGAATGTTGAAATACCGGACCCCGTAACCCAAGCCGTAAAGGAACTCTTCGGCCTATCCTACCTGTTCCCCTACCAGCGGCTGGTGGTGGCGAATATCCTGGAAGCGGCGGAAGCCGCAGGCGCCCCGGTTAGTTGGCCTCTGGGCTTGCAGGATCATAATGATGATAGCGATGCTAACGAAACCGCCAACGACACGGATCATGCCGATGACTCCGACCGTACCGCCATGGGCCGTCAGATAGTAATACTACCTACCGGCGCCGGGAAGTCCCTCTGTTTCCAGCTTCCCGCCATGCTCTTTGAGGGCCCCACCCTGGTGATTTACCCCATCCTCTCCCTGATGGCGGATCAGGAACGGCGTTTGCAGGAACGGGGGTTTGCCCCGGTGATACTCCGGGGCGGTCAGAGCCGAACGGAACGGGAAGCGATCTGGAAAAAGGTGGAAACCAGGGAAATCCGCTTTATCATTGCCAACCCCGAGGTGCTCCTGACACCAAAGGTAATGGACAAACTGGGAAAGCTCGGTATCGTTCATGTGGTGATCGACGAGGCGCACTGTGTGAGCGAATGGGGGGAAAGCTTCCGGCCAAGCTATCTGCGGATTGGGGAAATCATCCGGGCCGCCAGTAATACTGCTATGGACAAAACAGGGCTGCCCCTGGTGACAGCCTTCACCGCCACCGCTTCAACGCCGGTCTTAAACAACATCCAGAAATATATTTTCGGCGGTGTAGACGGCGGCGCTGCCGCGCATCGCATCATCGGAAACCCGGATCGGAGCAACATTAGGTATGCAGCGCGGGGCTGCATACTCCGGGATTTGGCGGTGCGGGATCTGCTCATCAAACATCGGCGGCCGGCGATTGTGTTTTGTTCATCACGGAACGGGACGGAAAAACTGGCGCGGTATTTACGGAATGAATTGGAGGCGGAATTTTCATGGGCCCGTGAAATCCGGTTCTACCATGCAGGATTAAGCAGGGAGGAGAAGACCGAGGTTGAGCAATGGTTTTTCAAAAATCCTGATGCAGTACTACTGGCCACATGCGCTTACGGGATGGGGATCGATAAAGCGGATATCCGTACGGTGATACACCGGGACTGCCCGCCATCGGTGGAAGCATACCTCCAGGAATCGGGACGGGCGGGACGGGACGGTAAAACTTCCCAGGCTATCCTGCTCTGGGGGCCGGATGATGCGCCGGCGTTGAAGCGGGCGCAGAAGGACGCGGATAAGCTGCGGCTGGAGGCGCTGTTCTCCTACGGCAGGAATACTGCGGGCTGCCGACGGGAAGCCTTGCTGCACTTGCTCAATTATGAAGGCGGCGGGGATACGCCTGAATCGGATTGCTGCGATGTCTGCGATCATACGGCCTCGGACAAGATGCGGGAGGAGGAAAGCGTTCTCGGCTTTTTCCGCAAAAATCGCCGGGCCTATACGCCGGAGGAGGCTATCCCTGTTTTGACCCGCGCAGAATCATTACATTGGTCCGAGGAGGATGTAAAGGGAACCATCCGGCGGCTGATCCGCACCGGGCAGTTAAAAAAGATTCGGCATTTCCCGTGGAAGAATAAAATTACGGTGCCGAGAACCGAAGGTTCACTAACCAAAGGTTCACCTCATTCCCCCAGCCCCAGTTCACCGGTATCCTCGGTGACTTTGTCGGCTTTCTTCTCTTTTTTAGGTTTTTCGGCTTTGGGCGCCTTGGGACGGGCGGTGCGGTAGATCTGGGCCACGTAGGAAACGATAAAGATATAGAGGATGATACCAATGGTAACAACCAGTACCTGCCAGGAAGTGAGCACCTGAACAATCAGTTCCTTAAGTTCCGCGGAAAACACGTCGCACCCTCCCTTATTATCGGCTTTTTAGCGCTGATCCAAACCCCATACCGGAAGCGAAACTTCTTCCCGGTACAGCTCACGGCCCAGCATGGAGAGGATCAGGGTGGAACCGATGGGCAGACGGTAGGGGACGGTGAATTTGCCCCCCGGATGGTTCACGGTTATTATAGTCTGACGGGTCCCCGTGGGGAGTATCGCCTCCAGGCTTACCGGTAGGGGATAGGGGTTTGCGGGCAGGGTGTAGGAGAAAAGCGCAAAGACCTCGCCCGCTTGAAGTTTCGCCGGGGAACTTACCACCAGGGAAAGCTCCGTATTGGCCGCGACAAGGGTTTCCGCCGCCGGGGTTTGGCTGAGCACCGTTTCCGGCTGCTCGCCGCGGCCGGGGCTGCGCTGCGAAAACGTAAAGCGAACACCGGCGTCCCCGAGGATTGCCAGGGCGGCATTGATAGAAAGCCCGGTTAACGAAGGGACCCTGGTCAGCTCATTCTCCAAGCCCCGGCTGACCACCAATTCCAGTACCGTGGGACCCGAAATGCTGGTCCCCGGTTCTGGTCTCTGCTGCAGTATGGTCCCCGGAACTTCCGGCGAATACTGGTACAGGAAGGGTTCTTTTAACGATAAAAGGGGTACGGCGGCCGAGGCGAAGAGGGTTTGGAGATCCATCCTGACCTCATCAACCCTGCGGCCCACATAGTTTTCCACATTGTTGATCACCACCCCCTGGCTTACCACCAGCCTGATCCGCCGGCCCGCCTTGACGATGGTCCCCCCCTCGGGGCTTTGCTCCAGGATCATACCGCGGTCGGCAGCGGACTGGGAGTGACGCAGTTGAATCCGCGGGTACAGTTCCTTCACCTGGAGTTCCAGAAGCGCCCCGGTAAGCTCCATACCCCGTACATCGGGCACCATGGTCTGCTCTTCCCCCCGGACGGCCATAAAAAAAACCGCCAGGGCAATGACGCCCACAAAAATGATGAGCCCTATGGTCAGGGAAATGAAAAACTTCAAATGATTCCCCACATATTTTTCCATAGAATTCAAATCGATATGCATTTTAGCCCGGTTCCGCAACCCCATTTTTCCCTCTTCCATTACCCGGTGAGCCGAGCCCCAATAAAGTCCCTGGCGCCGTTCAGAAAATCCCGCCAGGCAAGCGCTTTTTTTGCCGCATATTGGAGCCGCCGTACCGCCAAAACCCCGTCCCCCGTTTGTACCAGGATGCCGGCGTTTTTGTCTATGCCTAAAACGGCGCCCGGCGCCATTTCGCCTCCTGCTTCCAAAGGTTCGCCCTCAAGTATATAGAGAATTTCCTTCCCGTGCACGGTCCGGCACAGCGGCCAGGGGGTGTAAGCCCGGATTTTCGCGTCAATATCCGCCGCCCCCCGGGACCAGTCGATAATGCCGTCCTCGCTGCGGATAAGCCCACAATAACTGGCTTCGTCATTATTTTGCCGCCTCCCGGCTGCCTTGTCCACACCGTCCTGAATTACCCTGATACACAGTTCGGCCCCCACTTTGGCGGCAATTTCGCTCAAGGACTCCGTGGTTTCCCGGTCATCAAGGGGAATGTGTTCCTGGGCCAGAATGTCCCCGGCATCCATTTCCAAGGCTAGCCGCTGGATGGTGACCCCGGTTTCCCGTTCCCGGCCCAGGATTGCCGCAGGAATGGGGGTAGCTCCCCGGTATTTGGGGAGCAGCGAGGGATGGATATTGATACCCCCCAGGGGGAAAAGGCTTAGGAACTTGGGGCCGAAGATGCGGCCGTAGGCAAAGCTTACCAGCAGGTCCGGTTTCAGGGCGGCAATTGCATCCCGTACCGCCCCGTCGAGTGTTACCGGCTTAAATTGAGGCACAGCCTCCGGCATCGTCCCCGAAAGATGATCCGCAGCGGCTCCCACATCGGTGGGCTCCAAGCCGCCGCGCCTGCCCCGCTTGGTATCGGCATTGGTCAGCACCCCCACAAGGCTAAGCCGGGCCAGGGATTCCAGGGTGGGGACGGCAATGGCGGGGCTGCCCGCAAAGAGTATCCGCATCTAAGCCTGTTGCTTCTTCTCAAATTTGGCGAGGATTTTTTGCCGCCTTAGTTCGGGAAGCCGGTCGATGAAGAGGATTCCCTCCAGGTGATCATATTCGTGGAGGATTACCCGGGCCAGCATACCGCCGGTTTCAATGGTAAAGGGCCGGCCTTTTTCGTTCCAGGCCTGCACCCGCACCGATTCGGGGCGGATCACCTCGGCCCAGACCCCGGGGAGGGAAAGGCAGCCCTCTTCCTGCTTAACCGTTTCCTGGGAGGTGGCCACGATTGAGGGATTGATAAATACCCGGGGGACATCCCCGTCAACATGGATCACAAAGAGCCGCTGCTTAAGCCCCACCTGGGGGGCCGCCAAGCCCACCCCTTTGCTTTGATGCATGGTTTCGATCATCTCTTCCGCAAGTTTCGCGGTTGCCGCATTTATGGGTTTGACCGGTTCCGCCTTTTGCCGGAGCAGATCATCACCAAGGGTAATTACTTCCATATCCGTATATGGTACGCAAAACACGTACTTTTTCAAGCCGATACCGTGCCTTGTACACCCCTTCACCTCCATCATATACTGACCCATGGCTTCGTCATCCTTCGGTAAGGGCGTGTTTTGCGCCGTATCTTCGTATTTGCTTTGGGGAATACTGCCCCTCTACTGGCATCTGCTGTCCTTCGTATCCCCCCTGCACATCCTCTCATTCCGCATCATCTTTTCCCTCTTCTTTGTAAGCCTTGTGCTGCTGCTGGGGAGGAACACCGCCTGGCTCCGGCTTTTCGCGGACCCGAAAAAACGGCTTCTGGCGATGCTTTCGGGGCTGATCATCTCCTTTAACTGGGGCCTCTACATTTGGGCGGTCAACAACGGCCACACCATAGAATCATCCCTGGGCTACTATATCAATCCGCTGATTTCCATTCTTCTGGGGCTCATCATTTTTAAGGAAAAGCTGAACCGGCTCCAGTGGGTAGCATTTGTGTTTGCCGCTCTGGGAGTATTGATAATAACCCTGCTGTCCGGAACTATCCCGTGGATTTCCCTGGCCCTGGCAGTCTCCTTCGGGCTTTACGGGCTGATAAAAAAGAAACTATCCGCAAGCTCCCTGGAATCCCTGGGCGCAGAAACACTGGCGGCAATCCCCATCGGCATAGCCCTGCTCGTCTTCCCCCTTCACGGCCTGGGGGATCTCAGCGGTCTCTCTCCTCTCGCTTGGGCGGCGCTTGCCTCCTGCGGGATTGTGACGGCCCTCCCCCTCTATCTGTTCGGCCAAGGCGCCAAGCTCCTCCCCCTTTCGACGGTAGGTTTTCTGCAATTCCTCCAGCCCACGGTAATGTTTCTGATGGGAGTGGCGGTGCTTAAGGAACCATTTCCGGCGCGGAATTTTGCGGCCTTCGGGTTTATCTGGGCTTCGGTGATTATCTATTCGGTGTCGCTTAGGAAGAGGGGTTAGACCCGGAGGAAGGGGCTCTCCCCACCAAACACATCCACTCCGCTTCCGCCGCAAGCTCGTCCCCCACATACGCCTTCCCCGCCTGCTTGATCATCTTTGGTGAAACCCGCAGGTTTACTATCTCTGAGCGGACCTCGTCCCCCGGCCGTACCTGCCGGCGGAACTTTACCTTGTCAACCGTGGCCAGGAAAAACAGGGCGTTCCCCGGCAGTATCCCCAGCTTACGGAGCCCCGCCCCGCCTGACTGGGCCATGGTTTCTACGAGGATTACGCCGGGCACCACGGGATACTCCGGAAAATGCCCGGCAAAGAAAAATTCCTTTTCCGTAAACACATGTTTGGCAACAATCGTATCCTTGTCGGCGCTGACAATTTCATCAACAAATAAAAAAGGCGCCCGATGCGGCAGTAACCCCTCAATCTCACTACTCATTTAATTCCTCCCTCCTGAAGATATAGGAGAAAAGAAAAATTTCTGCCTCGATCTTCCTTCTCTGTGTTTAATCTTCCTCATTAGTATTACTACTTGTATTTCCTGAACACCACCACGCCGTTGTGTCCCCCGAATCCGAGGTTTCCCGAGGCGGCAACGTTGACCGTTCCGTACTGCACCTTGTTGGGCACGTAGTCCAGGTCGCAGGCGGGGTCGGGATTTTCCAGGTTGATCGTGGGGGGGAAAAAGCCGTCCCGGATGGCGAGTATGCAGGCGATAGCCTCAAGGCCGCCGCCGCCGGCGACACAGTGGCCGGTCATGCTCTTGGTGCTGGATACCTTCAGTTTATAAGCGTGATCCCCAAAGGCGTACTTGAGCATCTTTGTTTCCGTAGCATCGTTAATCTCCGTAGATGTGCCGTGGGCGTTGTAATACTGCACCTCTTCAGGCTTTACCCCCGCATCTGCCAGGGCGTACTTCATGGCGGTACCGCCGCCAATGCCTGAGGGGTCCGGAGCGGTGATGTGGTAGGCATCGGCGCTCCCGCCGTAGCCGGCAAATTCCGCCAGAATCGCTGCGCCCCGGGCTTTGGCGTGTTCTTCGGTTTCCAGCACCAGTATTCCTGCGCCTTCTCCCAGGATGAAGCCGTCCCTGTCCGCATCGAAGGGGCGGCTTGCTTTTTCCGGGGTGTCGCAGCGTTTAGTGGAAAGGGCCTTGAGCATCTGGAAGCCGCCGATGGCGAAGGCGGTGACACAGGCTTCGGCGCCGCCGGAGATGACCACATCGCAGCGGCCGGAGCGGATAAGGTCCAGGGCCTGGCCCAGGGCGTCGGCCCCGGAAGCGCAGGCGGTAACCTGGGTGTACGCGGGACCCTGCAGGCCGTAGACCATGGAAACATTCCCCGCAGCTTCGTTGTTGATCATCAATGGCACGGTTAAGGGCAGCATCCGTTTGGGGCCGTTGTCAAAAAGTTTGCGGAAGGACTCGGTGACGATCTCGAAACCGCCGATGCCGTTTCCCAGAACCACCCCGGCTTTGTTAGGGTCGCCCTTGATCCGCTGCCGTCCTTCGCCGGCATCCTCCAAAAGGTCCGCCTGCTTGAGCGCCTGGGCAGCGGCGGCCACCGCAAACTGGGTGAACCGCGCCATCTTCCGCGCATCTTTTTTATCGATCCATTGGGAGGGATCAAACCCCTTAACCTCCCCCGCGATGGTTACATCAAACCCGGTGGTATCAAACAGGGTAATTTTCCCGATACCACTTTTCCCCGCAATAAGGGATTGCTTAAATTCCTCCACCGTATTTCCAATGGGGGAAATCACCCCCATGCCGGTAACAACAACCTTAGTCTTCATTACAGCTCCTCTGTTACAAACTTAAAAAAACATCCCGCCGTCAACGGCGAGCACTTGTCCGGTGATATATGCCGACCCGTCGGAAGCGAGAAACAGCGCCGCTTCCGCCACGTCCGCCGGCTGGCCAATCCGCTTAAGGGGGATATGGTCGATCATTTTTGCCTTGGCATCTTCGCTTACCGCATCGGTCATGTCAGACGCGATAAAGCCCGGGGCGATGGCATTGACCCGCACCCCCCGGCTCGCCGTTTCCTGGGCCAGGCTTTTGGTGACGCCGATAACCCCGGCCTTGCTGGCGGCGTAGTTTGCCTGTCCGCCGTTCCCGTGAATACCCACCACGCTGGCCATGTTGATGATGGACCCGCTCCGCTTGCGTATCATGTCCCGCCCCACGGTTCGGGCGATAATAAAGGTGGCGGTGAGGTTCACGTCCAGCACCTTTTGAAAATCCTCCAGGCTCATCCTGAAGGAAAGATTATCCTTGGTGATCCCGGCGTTATTCACCAGGATGTCAAAGCCACCGGCCTTTTTCAATTCCCCGTCCACCAGGGCCTCAATTTCCGCCGTCTTTGAAAGGTCTGCGCTGATCCAGTGGAGTTTGCCCCCGGACTTGGCGATCCGATCCTGCAAATCCGCCGGTTCCTTGGTGCCCAGGCCCCAGACTTCCGCCCCTTCTTCCAGGAAACGATCCGTAATGGCCCGGCCTATGCCCCGGGACGCCCCGGTTACCAGCGCTTTCTTGTTTTCCAGCCTCATACAAATAACTCCTAATTACCCTTTATCTAAGCGGATTAATTAAATATCCGGCCTCCGATAATTGTTTTAATAGTCCATCTTCCCCATGGATATGTGCAAGCCCGACAACAACGAACTCCACCGGCGCGTCTTCCAAATATCCTTCAATAATCGGAACCCAGGTATTGTTGCGATCTTTTATTAACCTATCATATACCGAGGGATAGTCGGAGCTCATCTCATTATTAAGCTGGGTGATATATTCACTTGTTCCGTTTGTCCAGTCATACAACAGTTTTTCTATTTCTGCTTTGATTGCGCCTTCATCCTGCGCTAAATCCGTAACCGAATAGCCTATGTATTCATCTATATTTTCGTCAAACATATTGAGCATTAGATCAATCTGAAAATCAACACTTTCCAGAAACAACATTGTTTTATGTTTCTTTTTTGATTGTTCCATGTAGTAAGCATCTACGCCGGTTTCAGTAAGGCCATTCTGTTGAAGCTGCAGTACCGAAAGCATATTTAATACCATTGACGGCTTCATTTGTTCAACCTCTGCAATAGAAACACCAAGCGATGTACAGGCCGCCGATAATTTTTGATACGATTCACTGCTCAGCACGGTTTCAAGGGTTTGACCTTCAGGAAGAAACATCTTTGATTGCAGGCTTTGTAAGACCATTGGATTTTCCTGCAATTCCGATACATCAGTTTCAAAGACTACTCTATCCGCTAAGGCAAACGCCTTTTTAAAGGCGTCGGGAATTTTAGTTTTTTTGGGTAGTATATGTACGCTGCCCCCAAGATACATAGTGTTTCCACCCTTACTTATTTGCCATACCGATGATTCTTCAACCGTTCTTGTTGCAGAGCTTGTTGCACAGGAGGACACGCTTATGAGAAAAAATCCTAGAATCACCGGGTAAATTCTTTTCACTTTATCCTCGAATCCAATTACTGCCAAAAAATAGTATAAGCATACGGTCTGTTAATGTAAATAGACCGCATATCAATTAAACAGCGCCTCAATTTCTTCAAGTTTCCCCGCCGCAAAAACAGGCGCTTCATTGCCCGAGTCTCTCCAAAGCCCCTGGAGGACCGTTCCGGGACCGGTTTCTAGGCAAGCCTCAATGCCCAGGGCGGCGATGGCGCTTTCTTCGGCAATCCACCGCACCGGGGAAGTGATCTGCTTCAAGGCCAGTTCTTTAGCTTCGGCGCCGGAGGAAACCGCCTTGCCGGACACGTTGGAAAACAGGGGAAGCGCCGGGTCCTTGAAGGAAACCGGTTCCAGCGCCGGCCCGAAAGCATCCGCCGCTTCCGCCATGAGGGGGGAATGGAAGGGTCCCGCCACCTGGAGCCGCAGGACCCGCTTGGCCCCCGCTTCCTTAAACTTGTTCTGGGCGGCAGCCAGGGCCGCCGCAGTTCCCGATATTACCACCTGCTTGGGGGAATTAATATTGGCCGCATAGAGATCCGCAATCCCCAGGGATTTAACCAGGGCTTCCACCTTTTCCGGGGCCAGTCCCAGCACCGCCGCCATGCCCGGAGCGCTATCGGTTCCCCCGCCGCTCAGTTTTGCTATCTTTTCCACCGTTGTCTGCATAGCCTTACCACGGGCAACCACCAGCTTGAGGCAGTCCCCGGGGCTGATTACCCCGGCGCTGACCAGGGCGGCGTATTCCCCCAGGCTGTGTCCGGCAGCGCAGGCAGGCGTAAGGCCCCGCTCCTTCAGAACTGCTGCGGCGCAAAGGTTCGCCAGGGTTACGGTGGGCTGGGCTATGTCGGAACGCTTCAATGTTTCTGCGTCAGAATCCCGGAGCAGGGCTTCCATGTCCCTGCTCATAGCATCGGAAGCCAGGGCAAAAAGATCAGCCGCCGCCTTAGAAGACTTGAGAAAATCCAGGGCCATGCCCGGATACTGAGCCCCCTGACCGGGGAACAGAAAAGCTGCGTTCAAGGAGAATGGTGTCTTTGTTGTTTTGTCTACCATATAATTAGATTTCCTCCAAAGGTTAATCCTGCGCCAAACCCGATGGTCATGATCATCTCCCCTTTCTTAATTTTCCCGTCCCGGTTCAACTCGTCCAGGGCGATGGGGATCGAAGCCGCCGAGGTATTGGCATACTCTTCAATATTGAGAAAAAACTTTTCATCCGGTATACCCAGCCGCTTTCCTGCGGCCTGAACAATCCGGGCATTGGCCTGATGGGGCACAATCCGGCTCACCTGATCAATGGTGATGTTCTCCTCGGCGAGGAGCTTTTCGATGGTACCGGTCACCGCCTTTACGGCAAAATTATAGACCGCCCGGCCATCCATCTCAAGTACCGAAGGGGTCGTCACAGTTTCCCCCTTCTTATAGGGTGCCCGTGACCCGCCCCGCCGGTTGATGATGCTTTCCGCCCCGGTACCGTCCGCCCCCAGGATAGTCCTGATGAGCCCCCGCTTTTCCGCCGCCGCCCCGGTTTGTTCCGCCAGAACCGCCCCGGCGCCATCCCCGAAGAGGACGCAGGTACTCCGGTCCTCCCAGTTGGTTACCCGGGTAAGAATCTCGGAACCGATCACCAACGCCCGCTTTCGGGCGGGATTTCGGCCCAGATAACCCGCCGCGAGTTCCAGGCCGTAAATAAAACCGGAACATCCCGCGGAAATATCCAGTGCGGCGGCGTTTTTCGCCCCAAGTTTGGCTTGAACCAGGCAGGCCGTAGAGGGGGTTCCGTAATAATCCGGGGTTACGGTACTTATAAGGATCAGATCCAGGCTGAGCACAAGCTCCTCCACCGTCTCGCCGGTCTTTTCGGCGGTCATAGCCAGGACCTGTTGGGCCGCTTCCAAGGCTAAATCGCTGCTCGCCGTGTTTTCATCCGCAATATGCCGGGCCCCGATCCCCGAATGGGAACGTATCCACTCGTCATTGGTATCAATCCTCCGCGCTAAATCATCATTACTTACCCTGTTTGGCGGAATAGCCTTTCCGGTTGCGATTATCTCGAATGCCATACGCTGCCTTTCCATGACAAAAATCGAAATTTTGTCATGATTGTTATAATAACATTTCTTAAAAAAATGTCAAGTTAATTGAGCCGGTTCCAAAATAAGAATTTAACCACGGATGACACGAATCCGCACGAATAAGAATTGTTTTATTAGTGTCCTTTCGTGTTTGGTCTT
>BNUY01000038.1 GCA_025997715.1 Spirochaetia bacterium | reverse complement strand
GGGGCATCTGCGGCAAACGCCTGATACCGATGATCCGTGAAAACCTTGAAGCGCTGTTCGCGGACAAGGGCTTGAAACTGCCCCCGGCGGCGAAGGTCAAGACAGCCGAAATAAGCCGCTCTACGGTGATGATGCAGAAAAAGCAGACCAAAGATCTGGCCAGCCTGTTATGGACCATTGAGCAGGTCCTTTGTTATTTTTCCCTGATTTGCCTTGCCCTCTTACCCGCCGCGGAGGCGGTGATGCGGGTATTTTTCCACTCACGGGTTCCCGCTTCTCCGGGGATTATTTCCCATCTCCTGCTGGTCCTGGGGCTCCTTTCCGGGATGAGTACCACGAAGCAGGGGGAGCATCTTTCCATAGGCCTGCTTAACTATGTGCATAATGAAAAAATCAAGGGCCGCATTGCCGTGGGTACGGGCCTTTTGTCCGTGTTCATCGTTACCATTTTCGCCTGGTGTTCCGCTTCCTTTATCAAAATCGGCCTTTCCCCCTGGCAAATCATCGGGTTTATCCCGGACCAGGTTTTTGCCCTGGTAATGCCCATAGGCTACGCCGTGATGGTTTTCCGCTTTGTCCGTATGACGCCTTTGCAGAGCAAATCGAACCCCTGGTTCGTCCGTACTCTCCCGGTTTTGGCGGTCCTCCTGGGGACTATTTGTTCCCTGCCGGTAATTTTCAAGCTTTTCTGGGGTTTCAATCTCCCGGATTTTGCCTTTGCCATAAACAATGGCTTTGCTGCGGCGGCGGGGTTTCTCTGGAGGCCGGTATTTATCCTGCTGATCCTTGCGGCAATGGCGGGGACACCCCTGTTTGTGGTCATTGGCGGCCTGGCGCTCATCCTGATACAGGGTTCCTGGGGGGAAATTGATGTTGTTTCAAACCAAGTCTATACGGCACTGACCCAGAATAATATGGTTGCCATTCCCCTCTTTACCCTCTCCGGGTTCATCCTTTCGGAAAGCAGGGCAGGGGAGCGGCTGGTACATGCCTTTCAAAGTTTCTTCGGCTGGCTGCCCGGAGGCCTGATTGTCGCTACGGTAGTTATCTGCGCTTTTTTCACCTCCTTTACCGGCGCTTCCGGGGTAACGATCCTTGCATTGGGAGGGATTCTCTATACGGTGCTCTCGGACCAGCGGTCCGGTGAAAACGGCAAATATTCGCAAAAATTTACTATCGGGCTTTTAACCGCTTCCGGCAGTATCGGCCTCCTTTTCCCCCCGAGCCTTGCCATATTCCTTGTTGGGGCCACCACCCGAACCAACACGATCCACCTCTTCCTTGGGGGGCTGATTCCCGGTCTGATCCTGGTTGCGGCCACCATTATTTTTGGCATTGTTGTTTCGATTAAAACTAAAATACCCCTGGAACCTTTTAGCGTCAGGAAGGCGGGCAGGGGGCTTAAAAATTCTCTGTTGGAAATACTGCTGCCCTTTTTGCTTATCGCGGGCTACTTTTCGGGGATTTTGTCCCTGGTGGAAATCGGGTCGGCCACGGTGATCTATGTTTTTGTGGTGGAAGTTTTTGTGTACCGGGATATAGAGCTTTCCGGGATTGTCCAGGTTTTCAAAAAAGCCGTCCCCATCATCGGCGGGGTCCTCTCGATCCTCGCCCTATCCCAGGCCCTGTCCTACTATATCGTCGATACCCAGGTTCCCTATCGTTTTGCCCAGTGGATGGAGGGGGCTATTTCCTCAAAATACCTCTTCCTCCTGATCCTTAATCTGGCTTTACTGGTAATTGGCTGTCTGGTAGATATTTTTTCCGCCATACTGATTGTCTTACCCTTGCTTATGCCCCTGGGCGCGGTGTACGGCATCGATCCGGTCCATATGGGGATCATCTTCCTGGTCAACATGGAAGCGGGCTTCCTCACCCCTCCGGTGGGGCTTAACCTGTTCCTGGCCAGTTATCGCTTCAAAAAGCCCTTCCTGGAAACCGCCCGGTATGTATTGCCCTTCCTTGCTATCCAGTTGGGGGTGCTGCTCATCGTGACCTACATTCCAATCCTTACCACCTACTTTACAAGGTTTTACTAAGGCCAGAGGAAGAATTTTAACACAGAGGTCACCGAGGAAGATAGAAAAATAGGCTGTCTACTCCTTCATTCTTCCCTCTGTGTTTATTCTTCTTCGTATTTGACATCTTGTCAAAATTTGTCATTATTGCTATCCTGTATCTGTTGATAAATTAAAAGGAGCAATCAATGAAATCTAAATCGAATCAAAGCCCGTATGTACCGCAGCAGGTGTTGGGGATTAAATACCCCGAAAAACCCGATGAACACATGGAACTTTTGCCCAAAATATACGATACCGTATTTGACGAGCATTACCCCTATCTTGATAAAACTTCGGGTTTCAAGTTTTTTAGTGACTTGATACATTTTGGAATCTATACCCTGGTCCAGTTAGTTTTGCCGGTCCGTTACTGTCTGCGGGTTGAGGGCCGCAGCATCCTCCGAAAGCACCGTAAGCTGTTCAAAAACGGCGCCATGACGGCGGCGAACCATGTTATGCGATGGGATTTTCTCACGGTGCTCCTGTCGGTTCGGTACCACCGGCTTTATTTTCCGGCTCTTGCTTCCAATATCAATACTGCCGACCGGGGCGTTATCCGCGCGGTGGGTGGTATCCCTGTGCCTACGGATAGTATGCGTGGGATGAAGTGTTTCAATGAAGCCTTTGATGAACTCCATCGGCAAAAAAAATGGTTTCATGCCTTTCCCGAAGCCTCGAGCTGGGACTTTTATGAGTGGATCCGCCCCTTCAAGAAGGGGGTATTCACCATGGCCTATAGATACAATCTTCCCGTTATCCCCATGGCGTTTTCCTACCGCCCTCCCAGGGGCATTTACCGGTTCTTCAAGAAGGGCTGCCCCCTCATCACCCTGCGCATCGGGGAGCCGCTTGTGCCGGATCAGAGTCTGCCCCGCAAGGAAGCGGTAAACCTTCTGCGCCAACAATGCCATGCGCGGATCGTGGAACTGGCGGGTATCCGGGAAGGGGAGAACCCCTGGCCCTGCGAAGGGGATTAGGGTTCCCAAAAAACAAAATGTGTGTTAGCGGGTTGTCAAAAGCCCGTTAACTATTTTGTTTCACGTGTATGCATTTTTATATGATGTCATCCTTCATTTCTTCGCTGCCGCCAGAGCTATCAATTCAAGCGTTTCGATATTGATAGGTATAGACTCTTTTCTTATCAACTCGTCCGAAACAATACTGTTTTTCACTTCTTCTTTATTGTAGATCCGTATATAGGTGTATTTTTTGCCATCTATTGTAACCTCTTTAACATATCTTACCGCAAAATAAGCATTCACCTTTTTGTTGTTTTTATCTGTCTGCGTTATTGTCAATATTTTTTCAAGCGGGCTGCTCGTTAAATATTTAACAATGCCATCGAAGTTTGAGACAAATTTAAAAGGACCGGAAATAGTTGTAGTAGTAAAATTAATTAAATGCTCATCATCCGTTATTTTTACTATTTTGCAGGAAATTCTGATTCTTTTGCCGTTAATATATTGGTTGTAATTCTCATAATCACCCATTACGGCTGTTACCTGTGCGAAGGAAGCATCGGTAAATACATGAAAATCCGTCTCAAGCAGCACCCATCCGCCTCTTCTGTTTAAGTCGGTAACTTTAGAAGCTATCATTTGAGGATTATTTAATAATTCTTTGAAATTTTCTATGGCTCCGTCTGCTACGTTAATCTGGGAATACAGGACACCGCATTCAAAAATTGCGAGAATCAAAAAAAATCTTTTCATATATCCCTCATTCCCCGGTTCCGTTCACTGCGTAACCTTTTTCTTCTTCCATAAGTCAATCAGAATCCAGGGCAGGTACAGGGCAGTCCAGACTGTTAGATCCACCAATAACATACCAAGCAAGTAACCCCGCTTGCCTAAGAATCTGAACCAGCTATCCAAAACTTCCAGAAAGGTCCCTTTCGCCGGATAACTTAAAAAAACAAAATTGGTACCGAGTATGCTGTTCAAAATCACGTCGATGGCAAAAAAACCGAATATAAAGATGGTAACTTTCCCGAGATTTTTGAAGTTCGGGCGCAGGTCTTTTCCGAACAGCAGCATCAGCGGTGTACTGACGAGGAAACAGTGGTACGCAAAATCCTGAAACACCCAATAGGAAAAGAAGGGAAAGCGCGTCCAATCGGGGGTAAGCAGTGACAAGAGGGGGCTGACAAGCCCAAGGCTGTAAAGCAGCTCTCCCGTGAGTTTGGTTGGTTTGAATGCGTGGAAAGCGCCCACGACCATGAACAGATTGCAGATTTGAAACGGCAGTTCGTGCACAGGATAGGGATGGACCGTGAAAATGAGGGTGACATGCGTCACACACTCAATCACGAGGGGCACAATCGTCCATACCCTTAAAAAGACCTTGCGAACCGGAGTAGAAGACCTGCGATAGAATACACAGGCTATGGCACAAACTACCGCAATACACCCCAGAGTGATAAGGTGTTCCTTGCCGAATGTGGCAAAACCGGTACCGTATGCATCATAGTCGTCATTAAATGTCCAAAAAGAAGCTGTGTCTTGCATGATAAATTTCTCCTGTAGTTAAATTGAACCGATTCAAGCCCGAGTTCTAAATTGCTGCTTTGATCATTCATACCTATCCTCCAGGGAGGAAAAACGAGGAGAGTAGGGATGCTCGTAATTCGTTATGGAGTAAGGAGTTACATGGGGGGGGGGCACCGGGTCGTGAGCATGGCGCAGATGGTTTCCCATGAGCCATAGCCCCGGGGAATGGCAAGAACCGGGCGCGGCTCTTTTTTCCATGGCGGCCACCTGTCGGGGTCCATGCGCCAATACCGTTTCCGTCCGTCTTCCAGGAGAAAAAAGCTCATCCCCGCATTCATGGCTCCGGCCCCGTCGGTATCTTCCCGGTCCCCGATAACGAGGATATTTCCGGCAGTAAGGCCCATATCCCGGGCGATACTGATAAAGGGCCGGCGGGCAGGCTTTTGTGCGCCGAAGGATTCCGGACCGTATAAGCGCAGTTTCGACCCCGCCCGGAGGCCCAATGCTTCCATCCGTTCCCGTAGTAAAGGGTAATCGGAATAAAGCGCTATCCCCTGCAGGCTATCGGAGTTGCCGCCGGCGCTTTCCACGGCGGCGTTTAAGCGGTCGAAAAGTTCTACAACGCCGGGACGAAGGGTGTAGTGCTTCCGTAGTATCCGGACCATCCGGGGAATGTACCGGTTACTGTACCAGTCCTGTAAAACGTTTCCGTCCTTATGGCACAACGCGCCCAGATACGAAAAATATTCCTTATAGTAGTTTTCGGGAGAACTGCAGTCGCTGCCGGAGAATTTTTTCCGGGTCCTCCGTTCCGACCAGATCCGGAATATATCCCGGGGGTCGTCCATGATCAGGCGGAAAGGCAGCCACCGGTAGTCATAGAGGGTTCCGTCAAAATCAAATATAAGCCCCCGGATATTCCGAAGGCTTATATCAGGAAGCGGCACAGACAGCCCCGGGGAAGTAAAAAGAGACGAATCCGCCGCAGGGCTTTTACCGTTAATAGGACATACCCCTTATTTTACCAGTTCCTTGAACATCGCATGCCGTTTTTCATCCTGCATCAAAAGATTCACCTTGAACTGGCCGTCCCGGTATCCCTTGTCGATACAATTGGACTTGAACCGTTCAAACGACTCGGGACCCAGCAGGGCGGTTTCCGGTGCCTTAAGACGGTCGGAAGCCCGCTTTTCCTTGTATTCAGCATTATAGTTTTGCAGGCATTGGTCAAGATAGGCGGTAAACTCTTCGGCTTCCATCGCCGAGATATTCTGGTTTGCAAATTCATAGTAGAATTTGTAATTTGATTTCTGGGGGTCCGCAAATCCCACAAAGAAGGGGGCTATTTTGCCGGTTTTCTTCTCCACCTCGTGAACCGCCTCGATAAACTGCCGCTCATGGAGTTTTTCCCCGGTCAGGCTGATGGTCCCGTTTCCTTTCTGGATGAAGGTGACGGTGGGGAATTCGTTGTACCGGCCGGTAACCTCCAGGATATCGTTCATATTGTACCGGTAGAGCCCTGCGGAAGTGGTGATCACCATGGTGTACCGCTGTCCCTCCTCGACCTCGTGCATCTGGTAGATCCGGGGATTCGGGCTGTCAAGTTCGGATTCATGGATAAACTCAAAAAACTGCAAGTGGCCGAACAGGACCGTATCCGGGCTATTTGCCTTCAGCGCTATGCCGGCTTTACATTCCGAGGCTAAATAGCCGAATTCGTGGAATACGCACTCCGGCGGGAAGGAATCCCGGATCTTGTCAAAGTATACCTTGGTATTGCCGCAGAACCAGACCATAACCTCAACCATCCGGGGCCAGTAATGCTTGGGCAGCACGTTACCGTACCGGGCTTTTAGTTTGCGCAGTTCCTCCGCCCGCCCGGGGTTCGGTTTGAGCTTCGCCTCCAGGGCGGCGCGGATTTCGGCGGGATAGTCAAAGCGGCGGGTCAGCGTACCGTGTTCAATATCGTTCACGTATTCATCGTAGAATTCATTGGCGTTGGTCTGCATCTCCACCAGGGTGCTGGGGTTGGCGGTGATGATAAGGTGGGCGTCCCGTTCAATCCCCATCCGCATGATGGCGTAATACCGGGCCTTATAATCGGCAATATGGAATACATCCGCCGGGGCGGTATGGAGGACCTTCATGAACTCCGGAATGTCCCGCTGACTCACCCCGGAAAGGGAACCGTACAAGGTGCCATCCGGGGCAGCGCCCTCAACGGCCTTACCCACAATGGACACGGTGGGGCCGTAAAACACCGTGGGCTTGTTGCGGATCAGGACATAAAACCCGAGTTGGTTCATCTTTTTATAGGCGTCTTTATAGTACTGCTCGGAAACCGGTATCCACTTAGGCTCATTGGTGGTCCCGCTGGTGGTGGCGTAGAGCTTCGGCTTGCCGGGGAACAGCACATCCGCTTCCCCTGACTTATGGCGCTCCACATAGGGCTTGAGGGAATCATAATCATTTACGGGAACATTTTTATCGTATAGCCTGAATAATTCCTCCGGGGTTGCGGCCGCCAGGATGTCCTCAAAATGATGCTCCTTGCCGTACACCGTATCCTTTGATTGGGTAAGAATATCCCGCAGAACCTTCGCCTGGGTTTCCTTGCCATGCCGGGAGGCTTTGGTCATCTCCGCCAGCCCTTTTTTCCCGATAATGGTGAGTGCCAGCCGGATAAGCCACCATCCCTTTAGCCGTGGTTCCTTCATATATAACCTCCGTTACTCTATAAATCATTGAAAAGCTGAGTATGACAAATTATATTAATTTTGTCAATATAAAACACTCACGACCCAGGGCCAGCGCATACTTGCATTGAAGTAATGCGAAACAGTGATGGCGCAGCGGGGGGAGAGGGGCGTGACGGGCCAAATGCATTTGGGTGTCCCTGCGCAGGGAGACCTATTCGGGCCCCCCTGGGGGCCGGGCTCCCGGAGCAGATTCCCCCAACAGCATGAACGCCCGGCATGCCCCTCTCCCCCCGGCTTTGTCAGTCTATCAGCCCTATTGACCTTTTTTCACATCCGGTGCATACTGGACAAACTCAGCTTGAGGAAAGGAGTCGCCGAAGTGCCCTGCGGAAGAAAACGCAAACTACGAAAAATTGCAACCCATAAGCGGAAGAAGAAGCTCAGAAAAAACCGACACAAGAACAAATGAGCCCTTTTTTAAGGCCGCAGGGGTTTTTACGCCCATTACTATGGCTGAATCTGAATCCCTTTTAGCCCGGATACAGGGACCGGGGGATCTTAAAACCTTATCCCTTCAGGAATTGAACCGGCTTGCCCGGGAAATTCGTCATCTCATCGTATCCACCGTTAGCCGGAATGGGGGGCATTTGGCCTCCAACCTGGGGGTGGTGGAGTTGACCATTGCCCTGCACCTGGTTTTTAAGTCCCCACAGGACAAGATTGTCTGGGATGTGGGGCATCAGTGCTATACCCATAAGCTTTTGACGGGGCGGGCGGTGGAATTTGCCTCCCTCCGTACCGCCGGGGGCCTTGCGGGGTTTCCCAAGACCGCCGAAAGTCTCCACGATGCCTTCAATACCGGCCACGCTTCCACCTCCATTTCCGCCGCACTGGGGCTCCTGGCGGGGGAACGCCTTTCGGGGGGGCGGAACAGGGTGGTCGCGGTGATTGGGGACGGGGCGCTTACCGGGGGGCAGGCCTACGAGGCGCTTTCCCACGCGGGCCAATTGGGGCTTCCCCTGGTGGTGATCCTCAACGACAACAAGATGTCCATCGGCCGTAATGTGGGGGGGCTTTCCAAATATTTGAGCCGCCTGAGTATGAAGGGGTACTACCAGAGCTTCCGCCGCCATTTTGACGCCATGGCGAAACGGCTCCCCTTTATCGGCGATGTTTTTTTTGCCGCCGTGGTCCGGCTGAAACGGGCGGTCAAGGCGGTCTTTTATACGGATAATTTTTTTGTGGACCTGGGGTTTGAATACGTGGGGCCCATTGAGGGGCATACCATCCAGCGGCTGGCGGAGGTGCTCAGGGATGTGCGGGCCCTGAATCGTCCGGTGGTGGTCCATGTGATTACCCATAAGGGCAGGGGCTATGAATTTGCCGAACACGATCCCCTTACCTACCACGGGGTGGGGACTTTTTCGGTAAACCAGGGGCTTGACGGCCCGGCTGAGGGGGCGCGGGACAATAGCTTTACCGGGGCCTTTAGCCGCGCTATTCTGGCGGCAGCCCGGAACGACCGCAGGATCACCGCCGTGTGCGCGGCCATGGAGAAGGGGACCGGGCTTGCGCCCTTTAAAAAGGAGTTCCCGGACCGGTTTTTTGACGTGGGAATCGCCGAGGGACATGCCGTAACCTTTGCGGCGGGGCTGGCTGTGCGGGGAAGGCGGCCGGTGGCGGCTATCTACTCCACCTTCATGCAAAGAGCCGTGGATCAGGTGATCCATGACGTGTGTCTGCAAAATCTGCCGGTAATCTTTGCCCTGGACCGTTCGGGGTTTGTGAACGACGACGGGGAAACCCACCAGGGGCTTTTTGATATTGCCCTGTTCCGTACCGTGCCGAACCTGACCATCCTGGCCCCCGCCTCTGAAACGGAACTGGCGGCCATGCTGGACTGGGCACTTACGGCAGCCGGTCCCTGCATGATCCGTTACCCCAAGGGCGCCTGCCCGCCGGAGGATGCAGCCTTTCACCGGCCCCTGGAAAAGGGTAGGGGGGTATGGATTCGCGAGAGCGGGAAAGCGCCCTGCTGCCTGGCCTTTACGGGCAGCCTCTATCAACAGGTTATGGAGGCCGCGGCAATCCTTGATGCCCGGAATATTCCGGCGGACTGCTATAACCTGCGCTTTCTCAAGCCCGTGGACGAGGCCTATTTGACGGACATTATGAACCGCTACGCCCTGGTGGTTTTTATTGAGGAAGGGGTAAAAAGCGGCGGCTTTGGGGAATACGCGGCGGAACTGGGGAGCAGGCATTGCTGCAAAGGGAAAATCCTCTGCTTGACCGCCGGGGATGACTTTGTTCCCCAGGGAAAACGGGGGGAACTGCTCTCCCAGGCGGGACTGGATGGGCAGGGGATTGCCCGGCGGGTCTCCGAATGGGTAGAATACCGTAATGGAATTGGTTCAGCTCTTTACCGCACTCTATAATAGTATCCGGCCGGTCCTGGATATCGCCATTTTGGCTTTTCTCCTGTACAAGATGTTCGACCTGTTGGTAAAGACCCAGGCGGTTCAGTTGATTAAGGGCGCGGGTATTCTTGCCCTGGTTTTCGGCATCGCTTGGGTCCTGAAGCTGGCCACCCTGCAATGGCTCCTTACCATGCTGGCCCCGGGGCTGTTTATCGCCATCGCCATCGTATTTCAGCCGGAACTGCGGAAGATATTTATGCGGCTGGGGCAGGGGGAACTGTTCAGGCCGGATAGTAAACCCCAAATAGGACGGCTTGAGGCGGTTGTCACGGCGACGGAAATTCTGTCCCAGCTCCGCCGGGGATCCCTGGTGGTGTTCCCTCGGCGGAGTACTATCAACAAAGATATTATGGAAAGCGGTACACGGATAAACGGCGATATCAGCTCCGCCCTTATTGTGGCGATCTTTCAATTTGACGGACCCCTCCATGATGGGGCAATGATCATCCAAAACGGCCGTATCACCGCCGCAGGATGCTTCCTGCCCCTTTCGGAACAGCAGGATATACGGAAGAACTTTGGGACCCGGCATCGTGCCTCCCTGGGGATGTCGGAACAGTCAGATGCGGTGATACTGGTGGTTTCTGAAGAAACCGGGGCCATTTCCCTGGCGGTGGACGGCAAGCTGTACTACGATCTATCCTCCTTAGAGGTGCAGCGCAAACTCAAGGAACTCCTCGGCCAAAAGGCCGGCCCGGCGGATGCGGCCGTGAGTGAAACCCTTGAGGGAAAGGATGTCCTCGTTGAACAGTAAGAAGGGGGACATACGGCAGCGCATACGGTCATTGATCGCCGTCATCGCGGAAAACTGGCAGGCTAAGGCCATTGCCATTTTCATGGCCATCATACTTTTTGTGGTTCACCGCATGAGCCTCCTGCAGGAACGGTTCTTCTCGGTTCCCCTGACCGTGGAAACCGACAACGCCCTGATTCCCGCCGGTCCCTATCCGGGGATGATCCGGATTACCCTGCGGGGGGATGCCAACACTATCTATCCTATTATAGAAGAGGATATTCAGGCCTATATCAACTTTGAAAAATATACCGAGCCGGGAACCTACCGGGCGCCGGTGCAGATCCACAAAAAAGGAACCGCACTGCGGACCGAAACCATGGAGATTTCCGTGGATCCCCTGGAGGTAGTCCTGGTCCTGGACGAACGTCTTACAAAAACGGCGCCGGTTAAACCAAATTTCAGGGGCTCCGTTGAACCGGGGTATGAACTTGGCGATTATACCCTGGACCCGGCCAATGTGTTACTTGAGGGACCGGCGGGATTGTTGGCCGACGTGAAGGAACTGTCCACGGAGTTTATTGATTTGAGCGGCCGGTCCGGGGATTTCTCCGCCGCCCTGCGGCTGGTGAACCCGGAACCGCTGCTCATTATCCGGGGAAGCGGGCTGATTGAATTTCAAGGCGTCGTCCGGGAACAGCTTAGGGTGCAGAACTTTGAAGACCTGCCCATCAGGATTGTTGATCTGGACGACAAATTTTTCGGCGTCCTGGAAATCAGCAGCGGCTTTGTCCGTATTGAGGGGGGGCAGACCATGTTCGACAGAATACAGGATCAGGAAGTGGGCCTTTCGGTGGATTGCTCGGCAATTGATTCTGCAGGCGAGTTCCCCCTGCCGGTTTCGGCGCTGTTTCCCGAAACGTTTACCCTTATCCGGCAGGATCCGGAAACGGTACGGATACAAATACTGCGCCGGCAGCCGAGGAATCCCGGGACCGGGGGATCATGATCATTGGTATCGGGGTTGATGTGGTGTATGTGCATCGCCTGGAACGGTGGCAGACTATCCCGGGTTTGCCGGAACGGTATTTCCACCCCCGGGAGCTTTCCGCGTCCCTGGCCCGGGGGAGCGCCGCCTCCCTTTCCTTAGCGGCCCGGTTTGCGGCGAAGGAAGCCTTTGGGAAAGCCCTGGGAACGGGACTTGCGGGGATAGTACTCCGGGATATACTGGTGGTGAACCGTCATAACGGTCAGCCGGCGATAGAGGTATTTGGAACCGCCGCGGAGGCATTGACCCGGAGCGGGGCCACGAAAATACACCTGTCCCTTACCCATGAACGGGAAAACGCCATCGCCATGGTGGTATTGGAAAAGGAATAGAACCGCCATGAAGAAGACTGAAGATCGGGAAATAAAAATATCCTTTCAATCCAAGGAGTCCTATACCTGTCCGGTGTGCAACGCCGGCTTCCACCGGGAAGAACTGCTTTCAGGCAGCGGGCGGTTTATCGCCGGGAACCTCACGGACGAACTTCACCGCCTCTACGAGCCTTCCCTCAAGTACGGTGATATCTACCCCCTGGCGTATCAGGCCACGGTGTGCCCCGAATGTTGGTTTGCCTCCATGGACAAGGATTTTTCCGGCTTCCCCAAGGCGAACATGGCCAAGGTGATACAGGATGAGGAAAAACGAAAGCAGGATACCCTGAGTATTTTTCCCGGCGTGGATTTCCATGAAAACCGGGGGCTGGTTTCCGGCGCGGCGTCCCTGTATCTGGTAGTCCGGTGTTACGATTTTTTCCCCAAGGAATTTTCCCCCACCATCAAACAGGGCATAGCGGCTCTGCGGACCGGGTGGCTTCTGGACGAGATCAATGTGAAAAATCCCGGACAGCATTACGATTGGTTAGCAACGCTGTTCAAAAAGAAAGCGCAGTTTCTCTACAATGACGCCATACGCCGGGAACAGTCGGGGGTAGAAAACCTGTCGAGCGTTAAAGTATTCGGCCCGGATACGGACAAAAACTATGCCTATGAAGGAGCTTTATACCTCTGTGCCCTGTTGAAGTCGAAGTACGGCCCCATGGCGGACGCCGCCCAAAGAACCGCCTCCCTGGAGGAAGCCCGGCGTACGGTGGCAAAAGTTTTCGGCATGGGCAAATCCTCCAAAGCCAAACCGGGTTCCCTTCTGGAAAGCGCCAAGGCGCTCTACGAGAATATCAGCAAAGAACTGAACCAAAGCAATGCCTGACACCGTTCGCAACATCAAGCTGCTTATCGCGTATGACGGGACGGATTTTTCCGGGTGGCAGCGCCAGGGAGGCGAGCGCCAGGGATGCAACAGTAACGCTGCGTACCGTACGGTTCAGAACACCCTGGAGGCGGCCCTTGAGAAAATCCACAAGCGCCCCTTACGGCTGACCGGGGCGGGAAGGACCGACGCGGGGGTTCATGCGGCGGGGCAGACCGCCAATTTTTATACATCCATTACCAGTATTCCTGCGGAAAAATTTGTCCCGGCCCTGAACAGCCTGCTTCCCCGTGACATTCGGATTCTGGAGGCGAAAGAAACACTGCCTGATTTCCATGCCCGCTTTGACGCCCGGTCCCGCACCTACCGGTACCACCTTATCTGCGGCCGTCCGGCATTGCCCCATGAACTGCGTTACAACATCCAGCTTTGGCGCCGTCCCCGGCTGGACCTCCTTGCCGCCTACGCCCGGCTCTTCCGGGGGGAACTGGACTGTTCCCTTTTCGCCCGGCCCCGTGACCCAAGCCTTTCCCGGACCCGCTATTTTTTCCATGCCGGCTTTACGGTAGCAGGGGATACCCTGGTCTTTGAAGTCTGCGCCAACGCTTTTTTGTGGAAGATGGTCCGCTCCCTGGTAGGAACATTGCTGTACTACGAGGAACAGGGGACGCCCCCGGAGGAATTGAAGCGGATCATTGAGTCGGGGGACCGGAGCTTGGCGGGGCCGACGGTTGCGGCAAACGGCTTGTTTTTGTGGCGGGTGGAGTATTTCCGGGGGTAGGGTAGAATACGTCTTACGGTGGTATAAACCCTATCTGCCTCCCTTCATTCTTCACCATGAGTTCCTCCCGGCACAGCTCGGACAGCCGGTCCAGGTCAGGCTCTTTGCCCTCAAGAACCAGGTCTATGGCCCGTTTCCGGGCGATGTTCTCAATCTGCCCGCCGGAAAAATCGAAGTTCGCGGCAAGTTCGTTGGCATCGTGGATGCAGAGGCTGGGGATCATGGCGCGCCAGATATTCTGCCGGGCCTTTGATGTGGGTTTACCGAATTCAATTTTGTAGAGGAAGCGGCGGTCAAAGGCCGGGTCAAGGTTTGTCACCAGGTTGGTGGTGGCAATAAGAATGCCCTTGAGGTTTTCGAATTCCTGGAGGATGATGTTTTGCATGGCGTTAAGGGTCTTGTCTATCGAGACAGAACGGCCATTGCCGGTCAATTCAATGCGTTTCCCGATTACCCCGTCAGCTTCGTTAAAAAGAAGAATCGGGGTAAGATGGTTTTTATTTTTTTCGCAGCGCAGTACCAGTGACGAATACCGGTCAAAGATTTCTTTGACCTTCTTTTCACTCTCCCCAAACCACATGCTTTTTGTTTCCGCTATATCAACTTCCATAATATCCCGTCCGGTGCGGCGGGCAAGCTGCCGGGCAGTTTCGGTTTTGCCCGTGCCCGGCGCGCCGGAAAAAAGACAGGCGAAGCCGGTGCGCATACCGCTTTCAGAAAGGCGCCGTTGAACCTGCCGGAAATTATCATCCCGAAGAAGGCTGGTGAGGGTTTCTATTTGCCGTTGTTCCTGTTCATTGTAAAAAAGTTCCTTGGGTTTGATCCGTTTATACCCATAGAGGCCGCTTTGATTTTTTGACACCCGGTGTTTTATCTTGAGTTCCCCGAGAAATTCCTTTGCCGCTTTGGCGCTCAGGGTAAAGGTCTCCCTATTCCGGTAGCTTTGATCGTTGCAATTACGGATAAGGCCGTTTTTACAGAGGATGTTTTCATTATTCAGGAGAGAACGTTTGAGACGGCGGGTTACCAGGCGATCCTCGCAGATGTCGTCGATTTCATACAGGTGTACCCAGCCTTGAGGAGAGTTTACTTTTTCATGGCAGAAGTACATGAAAAGAACCTGGTCGGGGGCTTTCAATTTTAGTTCCCGCACCTTTTGTGCGAACAGAAGCTGCCGGTTATTATCCAGGAGGTTTTTTATATCAAAGGCAAGTTCATAGAAGGTCCGGGTATCCTTTTCTTTCTCCGTAAAAAGGGTATCAAGGACATCAAAGAATTGTTCCGGCGGGATATTCGAATGTGTTTCGGGTTGGTATTCCTTGTTGGTTCTGAGGGCGGTGATTACTTCGGCGGGAACAAAATAGGTTTTGGTTTCCTTTTTGATGATGCTGCGGATAAGCTGCCGTGCCGAAAGCGCTTCAAAATCGGCGGTGTATTGTATCATCCTGATGGAACTACAGTTGAGTTCCTCCGCAATTTCGGCGGCGCTGATGGGATGGCTCTCTTTCCCGGCGAGGATGTGGCAGAACAGGATAACCTGGATATGGTTTATCCCCAGACCCAGCCGCAGGCCGATGGTGATAAGCTCCTCTCCGGCGGCGGCGTACAGTTCCTCCCCCAGGCCCATTTGTTTTGAGAGGGTAACGATTTTTTCAATGCCGTCGAATATGACCGATTCGGGATGGTACATGGTTTTCTCCTTTTCCATAATATAAGAAAACCTGAAAAATTTTTCAAAATTAACGGTATGAGGGGGGTGTGCCGCCGTTTCCTTTTTCCCATTCAGGATTATACGGTACCGGCCATACGGAACTTTTATTTACCCACATATCATACAGCATAATAAAAGCAAATTCCACAGCAGGACTTTTACCCATCATTTTATCTCTTTGATACTCGTTACAAAGTTCCATCAGCGATTCAATTTCACCAGGTTCAGTATCACCTACTATAAATGCTTTAAACTCTTCCCATTTTGCGGTATCGGTCTCAAATATTTTATCGTTGCCGTACATGTCATCTAAAACACTGTTTACTATTCGGGTCTGTTCTTCGGTTAATTGCATTAATTTCCCCTTATATACGGTGTTTTGAACTTTCCCATATCGCCTGCACTTCCTTTTTGATATCCTCCGGCACATACTGAAACACCGGGTGGGGATGCTCAACAGCGGCACGTCCTATTTCCTGAACCGTCATCTTGCCAAAACAGGCGCTTACCCCATCCCGATACGCCTTGTTGAGCGGCTCCGTGTTCAATGCTTCGCAGTAATCCACCAGGGCATCACCCCAGGATTCTGTTTTGAAGTAGGCATTTCCCCGGTTGGCATAATAGACCGCATTGCTGCTCAGCATGATGGCCGCAGTATATTCCCTGATTGCGTTATCGTAGTCTTGCTGTTGGGTAAAGGCGTCCCCCGCATCGCAATGGGCCGCCGCTTCTTTCGCATCCCGTTCCGCCTCCATACGGAAGAGTCGGCGATGTACCCGTTCCATCGCCGCTATTCGTTCCGTGGTATCCGCTTTTTTGTCCATATGTCTTCCTTATTTTGACCGCAGGACCATTTCTGTGTCATAGTCATAGTGTGAAAGTGAAACCTTCTTGCCGTCGTATTCCAGGTACGTCACCGACTGGCATACCGGGCAGAATGCGTCAACCCGTTTTGCCTCCCGCAGCAGGTTAAACGAAACCTTGTCTGTTACCCTGCCGCAGGACGGGCAATAGATTGAACAGAGATGGCCTGAGTTTTTGCTTGTTTCCATAAATTTCTCCTTTTGCATCAATCTCAATGAGCCTTCGATGTATCAAACCCCATTATCTCCCGGATCTTTTCTCTGAGCGCCTCCGGCACATATGCCAGGGCTCTCACCGTATCCGTATAGTAATCAGGGTGATCGTTTATTTGTTTTACCGCTGCAAGACAGAGTTCCGCCGTTTTACGTTTTTCCGGCACATGCTCAAGCGCCCAGCCGTCCTGGGTAACGGCGATAGTACAGAGCTCTGTTGTCCTAAGCGCTTCCGGCACATACTCAAGCGCCCTGCCTTTTTGGGTAACGGCGATAGTACAGAGCTCCCTTGTCTTAAGCGCCCCCGGCACATACTGGAGGGCGTTGCCGAGTTGTGTTACCGCGGCACGGCATATCTCGTAGGTTTTCACGGGTTCGCTTACATCTTTCAGGGCGCCGCCGAAGTGGGTGACGGCGGCAAGGCAGACTTCAGCAGTTCGCAGTTTGGCGGGCACACTTTCCAGGGCTAAGCCGTTGTCTTGCACCGCCATACGGCAGAGTGAAATGCTTTCGGCATTTTCCGGCGTTAAAAGATGCTCCGGCACATAGATGATGGCGTGGCCCGTTTGTTTTATCGCCAGCTGGCATAGTTCTGCTGTTTTCAATGCCTCGGGTACGTGCTTGAGGTCAGAGCCGTTATTCTGTACTGCGGCACGGCAGACCTCGGGTGTTCGCAGTGCTTCGGGGATATACTGAAGGGAGCCGCCCCTTTGTTGCGCCGCAAAGAAGCACAGTTCCGGTGTTTTTAACCGTTCTGCCACGTATTTGAACCTATCGTCAAAGCCCGATTCCTTGATAGCGGCATGAACTATTGCGGGGGTTTGCCGGTCTTCACCCACAAACTCAAGGGCGCTTTCATTCTGCAGAACGGCGGCCCGGCAGAGCGCTTCGGTCTTTAGGGCGTCAGGCACATACTTGAGGGCGTAGCCGTCTTTCTGCACCGCGGCAAGGCACAGCGGAGGGGTCTTTAAAACATCGGGTACAAACTCAAGGGCGTATCCGTTTTTCCGGACCGCGGCAAAGAAGAATTCCGCCGTTTTAAGCGCTTCCGGCACATACTTACCCTGGCGCCCTTCTTTTTCTATCGCCGCCAGGCAGACTTCCTGCGTTCGTAAGGCTTCGGGAACACCGTCAAGGCCGAAACTATTGCGGTATTTACTTTTGGAGGTAATGGCGGTGATGTACCATTCCGGTGTTTGAAAGCGCGCAGGGAAATACATAATAACCGAGGGATCATTTTCAAGCGCTATTCTGCACAATTCTTCCGTTATCAGTTCTTCGGGAACATCCTGTAGTAAGTAACTGGCTTTTGAGACCATTTCACGGCATAACGCAGGTGTTTTAAATCTTTTCGGCATTAGTTCAAAAGCTTTTGCGGCATAGCCTGATCCCCCAATGGCGGTACGGCACATTTCTTCGGTTATTAATTCATCGGGAACGAATTCAAGGGCCCGCAGGTCTTGTTTTACCGCGAGGAGACAGAGTTCGGGGGTCTTGTATTGTGTATCCACAAACTCCAGCGCTCTTCCGCAATTGGAGAGGGCGATACGAACAAGATCGGCGTTTATAAATTGGCCGGGGATATATTCGAGGGAAGTACCGTTTTTTGCTGCCGCAATACGGCATAGTTCCGCTGTTTTTAAGTGTTCCGGTACGTATTTGATGTTGCCGCCATATTTGGCGACAGCGGCATGGCAGACTTCTTTGGTTAGCAGCGCTTTGGGGACATCTTTGAGCCAGGGATGCGGATAGCTTCCCGATACTGCGGCCAGGCACATTTCCGCTGTTTGAAAACGGGCGGGAAGATGAAAAAAGACTCCAAAATTGCGCTCCACCGCAGCCAGGCATATCTTTTCGGTGAGCTGTGTTTCGGGGATCAGCTCGAATGCCTCATGATCTTCCGTGATGGCGGCAATGCAGAGTTCCTCGGTAATACAGGCTTCCGGTATATATTTGAGCCGGCTGCCATGAACGCGTACGGCAGCCAGGCAATTCGCCGGTTTCGAGAAATCGTAGAGCCAGTTATAAAGCAGGGGAAGGTCCTCTGCTTCCCGGCGCAGCTGCATCGCTTCCCGGCAGCATCCTTCGGCGGCGGATATATGCGGTATTCCATCATCATACGCTTCATCATATTCCCCGTCATAATCCTCATCAGTAAAATCTGCTTCTTTACGGGCGGCTTCCTCCTCGTAAGCGGCGATGGACAGCGAGGCGGCATGGCGGGCTGTTTCCGCGCCGTTTTCAAACAACAGGTAACCCCAGCGAAGGCTCTCTCCATCGCCGCTTTCCCTTAGGTTGAAATAGAGGGAAAGGGGTTTACCGGTTTCGGCAGTAAAGTCCTTTATGATGGGGAGGAAGGGCTCTTCATAGACACAGGACGCTTTTTGAAGATAAAACGGCGCGCCGCAGCCGCCATCGTGATACTCCGCTCCGTCTATTTCGAGGTGGACGTCATAGTCAACATCATTGTAATCGTCGTAAAAGAGAATGTCTGACCAGCCGCCCCATTTTTCGTTGGCCTTCATCCGTTCTACCCGGTAGAAAAATTCCTCGATGTCCTCTTTTCTGCCCTTGCAGTAGATGTCGAAGATGTAGTTATTACCGTCCATGTCAGCTCCTTATTGGTTCCCGTAAACCGTCCATAATATAAGAAAAGCGCAAAAAATTGTCAAAATGAACGGGCCATGTACGCATCTCCTTCCTATTTATTATTTTTACAGTCATTTCTGAACCATTCTTCAAATGTTTTTTCAATAAATATTGTTTTGCCCCTATATATTGCATTTATTGCAAATAATAAAAAGGCAGTATGATAATTATTTTTCATAACCCAATATAACCCCAATGTTTATTCTAATTGTCATAGTCTATCATCTCCTCCTATCAACTATACCCGCATCAATAGTCCCTTAATTGAAGCTTTAGAAAATCTTCGGGGGAAATTGACAAAACTGAGGAAGCAATGAAATCAGATCTGTTGCGGGTAATAATATATGCTGCAGCGGCTTTACGAGCCGTTTCAGATTGCACCGCATCCTCAAAATCATGGTTGCCTGACTCTAAGGCCCGCAGCAAAATTGCCTCTGTTGTATCGGCAATCTCAAAAATGGTCAAAACGGAGCGGATTTCATTGAGTGCTTTCTCATAGCCGTTGAACTTTTTCTGAATGTAGAAAATATCAGTTACTGAACTTGCAGAAACAACTCCTTCAATAATACCGTTTTCCGCGAGCCGAACAATTTCCGTCGAGGTTTGTGCAAAAGGTTCACGGACTGCCAGCCAATCAATAATAATATTGGTGTCTATGAGGGCCTTCATTCCAAGGCCAACCGCTCATTTCTGATATCTTCAAGTGAACCGGTGAAGCCGGCAAGCGACCCCGCGAGAGAGTCGGTTACCGATGGCTTGTCCGGTATAGGGGCTGTTTCGCGGCGCCGTGACTTATTAAGACGCAAAGTACGCGCCAAAAGCTCAATCTGCAACAAATGCGCAGCATCAAGCTTTTTTACTTCGTCAATGACCATTTCCTTTGTCATAGTCTATCATCTCCTCCTATCAACTATATCCGCAAACCCGGCGCCAATCAAGGCCCCTCCAAGTCGTGGGTGCAACAACTTTTTCCGGGTAAACGGAGGATCATATGATATACTGAGAATAGCCTTTAGGGAGGGGCTATCAGATGGAAAACAAGGACCAGTTCACGGAAAAAGCATTAGCGGCGATGGCGGAACGGGTAAAGGAAAATGTACAACTATTCGCGGAGGTAGAGGAACGGCGAGGCTTGAACATAGATAACATCGAGGCGATGTGGGGAACGGTGAAAAGGGAGATGAACCAGATAATGGACGAGCTTTATAATGACCTGGTGAACACGGTGCCGGAAAAGGAACTGCTGGAGGATAAAAAAAAGCCCTAAAAGGGGGGATGCCCGGGGATGGCTTAGAAATTATCCTCCATAACCGGGGAAAACAGACACGGCAGATACAAACGACCAGCGGGAAATTGAGTGTCAGACGAACGGTGCAAGTCCCTCAAATTCTGGTAAAGGACGAGAGCGGAAAAGTTCACCACCGGATAGCGGGAAAGCCGATAGTGCCGCTTGATGAGTATCTGCACATAGGGGAACTGCCGTTTAAGATGAGCGAGGGGATGATGAGAGAGACGGCATCATGGGGTCAAAGCCAGATTTCATATAAGATGGCCGAGGAAATGATGAAAGAGAA
>BNUY01000037.1 GCA_025997715.1 Spirochaetia bacterium | reverse complement strand
GGGGAGGACAGCGGGGGGGAGGGGAGGAGGGGGCGAGGTAGAAGGGGAGTAAGGAGAGGTGGATGATGAGGGGGGGGGGGGGGGGGGGGAGGGGGGGGGGGGGGGGGGGGTGGGGGGGGGGGGGGGGGGGGGGGGGAGGGGGGGGGGGGGGGGGGGGGGGGGGGGGCGAAAAGAGCGGTTCCTGTCGGCATCAGAATAATCACCGGGATACTCTTTTTCATGCACGTATTTCCATTACGCATGTATGAAGAATACCACTGATTCTCAAAAGATCAAGAGGAATTTCGTAACAAATGGTATTTTTTCGGATGTATGTCCTATTGATCTACCGGCGCGGTTCGTGTGTAAAATAGACCGGAGAACTGCGCATAGGGAGGCCAGGATGCTGCTGAATCAGGGTAATCTGAAAAATATTTCTTTGCCGGTAAAGACGCCGGCCTATTCCCGGGATGTACTGCGGCCCGCCATCGTCCACATAGGGCTGGGAAACTTTCACCGGGCGCACCAGGCTTTTTTCCTGGATACGCTGATCGCCAAAGGGCTTACCGCTTCCGGCGTCTTTGAGGTGAACCTGGTAGCCGACCGGTTTCCCCTTTCGAAGATCGCCGCAGAACAGGATTACCTTTATACCCTTATCGCCAAGAGCGGAACCGGGGAAGCGGATGTGCGGGTAATCGGCTCTATCCTGGGGTATGTAAACGCCACCGATGATAAGGACGCCGCCATCGCACGGATTGCCAAAGCGGAAACAAGCCTGGTGAGCCTTACCATCACCGAGAAGGGGTACTGCCGTGGGGCGGGGGATGTGGACTGGAACCATCCTGCGGTTAAGCATGACCTCCAAGATCCCGCCGACCCCGTGTCAATATGGGGATTTCTCGCGGCGGCCCTTTCGCGGAGGGCGGCCGCCGGCGGAGCGCCCCTCACCATCATGTCCTGCGACAATTTCCCTTCAAACGGGAAAGTCCTCAAGGAGAGCCTGCTCTCGTTCTGCGCGCAGACTTATCCCGGCCTGTCATCCTGGATAGAAGACGGCGTTTCCTTCCCCTGCTCCATGGTGGACCGTATCACCCCAAACACCGATGCTGCGGTCATTGCGGAGGCGGAACAACGGTACGGCATCACGGACAAGTGGACGGTCTGCTGCGAAGACTTTATCCAGTGGGTATTGGAGGATGATTTTAAGCTTCCCCCCGGCGCCGGTTTTGACCCTGCGCTGTTTGCCGCCGCCGGGGTGCAACTGGTCGCCGATGTGGAGCCCTATGAGCTGATGAAGATGCGGCTCCTTAACGGTAGCCATTCTGCCCTGGGCTACCTCTCCTACCTTATGGGCTACACCGATGTCGCCGACGCCGCCTCGGATCCCCTGCTGCGAAAATTCCTTCGCCTGCATTACATGGAAGAAATTACCCCCACCGTTCCGCCGGTTCCGGGCATCGATCTTACGGTATATAAGGATACCCTGATAAACCGTTTTGCCAACCGCGCTATCGGCGACGCGGTTCTCCGTCTCGCGGAGGACGGTTCCCAAAAGATTCCCAATTTCATTCTCAAGCCCCTGGCGGAAACGATACGGAGCGGCGGAGGCTATGATGCTATCGCGTTTGCCCTGGCGGGCTGGGCGCGGTTCCTTGAGGGAACCGATGAAACGGGCAAGCCCATCCCGATCAAGGACCCCGAAGGTACGGCGGTTATCCAGGCGGCAAAGACCGCCCGGAATGAACCGGAGCCGTTTCTCAACGCCATCGGTGTCCGGGGTATTGACGGAGAGGCGCTCAACAAATTGACGGGGGTTTTCAAGCAGTGCCTGGAACGTATGTATACCCGGGGAACACGGAACGCCCTGGAGGAATTTGTATCTAAGGGTCCGGCACGGTGACACAGCCATCGGGCAGGATCAGTATTGTGGGCAGTGGGATACCCTGGGACCGGGCTTTTTCCAGAGCTTCATCCAAGGCCGCTTGGGGGGATGGGGCGCTTTCGATGAACATGCCCGCAAGCCGTTCCGGCGGCAGTTCCGTCACCGCCTTTACCGTGGCCCGTGCGGATACGGCAGCCATCTTTGCCGCCTTGTGATACCCCAGCTTGTATCCCTCGCGGATACGTGCAAGGGCGTCCGCCGGGCTTTTAGCGGAGGCCAGCAGATTGGCGTAGGCCTCATCCCCGATACCGTCCCGGCAGCTTGAAACCAGGATCAGGGTTCCTCCGTCTTTCAAGGCCGCCGCCCCGTTATCTATGGCCTTTTGGGACTGGTAGAGGTCTATGTCCATGGGAAATCTTGCCACCGATACTACGATGTCCGCCTTTGCGGGAATGGATACGCAGAAGATTTTACGGGCAATTTCGACGGCGGCGTAAAATGATGCCAGGAGGTCCCCGGTTGTGGCGGCGGCCAGGCGCTGCTCTTTATCAAGGATGGTCATGAGGGAAAACACCGGCGCTTTGATCAGGGGCAGGGCATCCATCATGTCCTCGTGGACCGGGTTACCCTCCAGGGTCAGGGAGTGGGCCGCATCGGAGAGGGCCTGTTTGTGGTTGGCCTGGATGGTCCTGTAGGCTGCGACACCCGGAAGGAATGCTTTGCGGCCCCCGGTAAAGCCCGCGAAGTAATGGGGCTCCACGCTGCCCGTGGCGATGATGCGGTCCGCATCAAAGAGCCGCTTGTTGAGCAGTATTGGTGTGCCATTCCGGGTGGTCCCTAAATCCACCATGTCTTCATCCTTACGGGCATCGTGGTGGATACAGCGGCTGCGGAGTTTGTCGTAAAAGGCCCCCAGGATCTGCCGGTACTCTTCCTCCGTAGGAGAGCGGTGTGCGCCGGTGGCTACCAGCAGGGTTAGCTTTTCTGTGCCGATGCCGGTTTTTTCAAAGACCGGCAGCAAGCCGCGCAGGATCGCTTCCGTAGGAGTAGGGCGTGTAGCGTCGTTAATAATAATGAGAACCCTGGAGGCGCCGCGAAGGAAATCTTCGAGACTTTGTCCCTGGGCGGGGCCGTGCTTAGCAAAACTGTCCGGCCCGTAGGGGGTTTTCAGTGCTTTCTCCAGAATTTGATCCGTGGTTCCGTTGGCCGTAAAGTCATTTGGTTCCGCCACGGCCAGGAGGTTTTCATCGGGAAACTCCAGGGGGAAGGTTTTTTTCAGGTAGGGGATTTCGATTTTCATGGCATTAGGCCATGAGCGGGCACGTGCCGGACTTGAATAAACTACAGTCAACACACTTGCATTTATTCTCCGCAAGTAATTTTTTTACATGCTTCTGGCCGAGAAACATACAGCCCAATCCATGTTTACATTTCCTGCACAGGCAATTTTCAGGGAGCTTGTTCATTATCATCCTCCATTAAATTATAGTAAACACAAACACAGCAAAGGATACGAAGTTCATATGATTGGTGTGTTTCGTGGTTAACGTTCTCATTTTACCGCATCAATGGCATTAGCCAGCGCCGCCTCCAGCATTTCCGCCGGGGGATCCTTGATATGCCCCATCTTCCTCATGTCATCCGTCAGTGACCGTGCGGCGGCAATGTCCGCCTTGGCCCGGTTGTAAACTTCCTCCCAGGACAGCTTCACCCGTGCGACCCCTTCCTTGATCGCCTGCTGGGCCACGTCCGCCGCTTCCACGGCAAACACTTCGGTCTCTTCCATACTCGCGATGATGTTGTCCGGGGCAATCCCCCGCTTCTCCGAAAAGTCTGCGATGGAATGGGCGCAGCGTATCGCCATGCCGTCGGTGATCTTCTTTGCCCGCACTAAAAGTGCGCCCTTGAGTATCCCCGGAAAACAGACCGAGTTGTTCACCTGGTTGGGGAAATCCCCCCGCCCGGTGGCCACAATATAAGCCCCCGCTTCCTTGGCCGCGTAGGGCCATATCTCCGGCACCGGGTTGGCGCAGGTGAACACGATAGACTTAGCCGCCATTGACGTAATCCACTCCCGCTTCACCGTGCCCGGCCCCGGTTTGGACAGGGCGATGAGCACATCCGCGCCCTTGAGGGCCTCCGCCTCGTTTGCCGCCCGTCCGGCATTGGTCTTTTCGCAGATTTCCCATTTCCGGTAGTTTCGTTTGTCTTTTTTGATGTCCTCCCGTCCCAAGTGCAGTGATCCTGTGGAGTCAAAGACGATCATCCCGGCAGGATCGCCCCCATCGGCCATGATGAGCCGGGCTATGGTGGTGTTTGCCGCCCCCGCGCCCAGTAACACTATCTTTGCGTCCGACAGTTTTTTCCCCGCCAGTTTTAGTGCGTTGAGTAAGCCGGCCAGGGTGATGCAGGCGGTCCCCTGGGCGTCGTCGTGCCATACCGGAATGTCACAGGCGTCCCGCAGTTCGTCCAATACCCGGAAGCAGTTCGGCTGGCTGATGTCTTCCAGATTTATCGCCCCAAAGGAATGTTGCACCATCTTGACAAAATCAATGAGCTTATCCGGGTTGTTTTTTCCGTCGGGGCCGCGGGAATCCACGCAGAGCGCCGTGGCGTCCACCCCGCCCAGGTACTTCATGATCATGGCCTTGCCTTCCATGACCCCCAGGCCGCCCGGGGGAGTACAGTCGCCGTCCCCCAGGACACGGGTGGAGTCGGATACCACCGCCACCAGATTCCCCCGGTTGGAGAGGGAGAAGGATGCGTCGTTGTCATCCCGGATGGTGGTGGATATTTTTGATACACCGGGGGTGTACCAGACGTTGAACCAGTTAAGGCCGGCGATACCGCATTTGGGTACGGTCTGCATCTTTCCGCCGTAGAAACGGTGCGCCTCCAGGGACAGATTTTTCAGAAACAGTGTTTTCGCCTGGGCCTTCTGGTCCTCCGTAAATTCCGCAGGAAACAGGTCATCCAGATTTTCCAGATTTACAAACGCGGGATCTATTTTCATTTATTTCTTCCACTTTCCTAAGCCGAGGTATTTGTTGGTCTCCGTCGTTGCGGAGGCGGAATCGCCCTGCATTTTCAGGGCCGCCCGGATACCGTCCATGGTTTCCGGAATGGTTACCGATTCCTGAGGAATGTTAATGGCGTACATGATATTGTCCCCGCTTTCAACGATACTATCTTCCCACAGGCCGATTTCATACATATCCCCACGGGGGTTCCCCAGGTCACGGGCGTAGCGGAAGAAGGAGGCGTTCCCCAGGAAGCCCTCATCAATGTTCACCACCCGGATACGGTTGTGGGTTTTAAATGCCGCAAGGGCCTGGTCCTTCGTAATCTTACCGTTTTTCCCGTGGGCTACCACCGTAATGATGTGGCCGTGGGTAACCGGGGTGTGGACCAGGATGCCGGTGGCTTCAATGTGGGGCATGATGGTCATCAGGTCCAGGGCCTGGTGGGAGGGGGCCTTGTCCATCTGCAGGGCGTTGGTTAAGCCGCGGTGGTAGTCCCCGGGATCGGCAACCCGGCGGATGTTTGAAGAGGCCTTCGCTTTAGCAGTCGTTTTCTTTACCGTAGTTTTTGCCTTTGCCATAATAGTTCTCCCTTTATTTTTTATATACCCGGTCTATTTTCGACCGACAATCTCCGCACAATTACTCTTCGGGGCCGAATCATTGAGCCATGTGTATCGTGCATCATCATTCCTGGTTGTCCAGGGATTCCCATCAAGGTGCCGGATCATCCAGCAGGTGTACATAACATACCCCGGAGCGCAGACTTGGGGGTGGGTCTTGCCGCCGGGGATAGCGGAAAAACTGCGGTGGGTGCTTTTGTACACCTCATCCCCTATAAAGCTGGCGCCAAAGCCTTCGGGCCGGTCAAACAGGAAGTAATAAGTTTCCGGCTGCGGATGATCATGGGGGATATAACCGGACCAGTTGCCCCGGTCGTTAAGCACTTCCCCCAACACCATGTTTGAATAGGGCGCATTGTTGTAGTCAAACAGCGTATTGACAAAGCGGTTGGCGGTGTCGCCGTATTTGCCGCGGCACACATCCTTCCATGGCGCATCACCGGGGCCGTAGAGCTTGCTGCTGAATGATTTACTGTTCTTTGTACACTGCACCAGGATTTCCGTATCCTTAACGCAGGTAACCTGTACCTCGACGCCGCCGCTCACATGGAGCGCCCAGGGTCCTTCGCTAAAGACATCCCTGCGGTAGACCACATGTTCCGCATTTTCCCAGCGCAGTATTGCTTCGCCGCTCTGGAGTAACACGGCACATTCTTCACCTTCCCGGCAAAAGGTCCTCTTTTCACCGCCCTTCATACGGTAAACCCGGATGTCCATGAGCATATCCCGGTAGGCGTTATCGTAGGTGGTCAAAATCATTTCATTTGCAGCGTCAAAATCCGGGTAACCGAATACCTTTTTTTCTTCCATATACCTTGTCTCCAATAAACCTTACGGTTTAATACTGCCGTGCTTTGCCGCGGCCTTCCATCACCCGCTTGCAAGCTTCTTTCCCTTCCGGTTTTCCCGAACTGGTTGCAACCCCCACATTCCACCAACTATTGTAGCCGTCGGTCATGGTCTTGGGAATTACCTTCAAGTCGATCAGGGTAGACACGGTTTGCTTTTTCGCATCCAGGAGCGCCGCTTTCAGTTCGTCTTATGAAGCCCTGGGTCGGTTACGGCTTCCGGTGGTTGCCGCAACCTTTAGCTTTTCCGGCATATCTTCCATCCATATTGATGAGGAAAATGCCGCCATAGATGCGGTAAACCACCTCACCGGTCTTGGGCACCGGAAGATCAATATGATATGCGGCAGTGATTTTACCTTTGGCAAGCAGCGGCTGGAAGGGTATTACAAGGCCCTGGATGCGGCGGGCATTGAGCGGGATACAAGCCGGGTGCTGTTTGCCCGGTACTATACGGCGGAATCCGGCATGTACAGCATGCGGGAACTGCTGCTTCGGAACCGGGATTTTTCCGCCATCTATGCCGCCACCGACGAGTTGGCCATTGGGGTCATGCGGATTTTGAAGGACGAAGGGCTGCGGGTCCCCGAGGATGTCTCGGTGGTTGGCTTCGATGATATCGAGATCGCCGATTATATGATCCCCCGCTTGACCACCATACGCCAGCCCCTGGAGGAGATCGGCGGTCAAACCGCCCAGACCCTGCACCGGGCAATCACCGGGAATTCCGTTTCTAAAGCGGAACAGGTCCTGCCCTACAAACTGATAATCCGGGAGTCCACGGCACGGAAAAACAGCAATTCTTATTTTGAAGAAAGAAAACACGGAAAATACGAAACACACGAAAAAGAAACAGTAATGTGGCGCAATTCGGGGACTTGACACATAATCGGATTTTTTCGTAGCATACATATAAATTTACTAGCGGCTCCTTCTCCTTGAAGGCCCCTTCGTCTAGCGGTTAGGACAAAAGATTCTCAATCTTTAAATAGGAGTTCGATTCTCCTAGGGGCTAAAACAGAAAAGAATATGCCCGGATACTTAGTGGGGGGTCCTGTCAGTAGGAAAAGAATGGGACCCCCCGGAGGGTCCCCCCATTCTTTTCCTACCGCCACCCCCAATACCCTTAATTGGGGCATATTCTTTTCTGCTCCTATGCGCATACCTGGGGGTTTTAATAGTATGGAAAGTTTTATTACCGGGCTTGCTTGCCCTAAATGCAAAAAGCAGTATGACCATCGGGAGATCCTGCATCTCTGCGAGTGCGGCTCCCCCCTCTTGGTCGAGTACGACTTGGTTGGGGCGGGGAAGCAGGTGAATCCCGGGGTCATCAAAACCCGGGCGGCCAGCTTGTGGCGTTACGCCGAACTGCTCCCGGTTTTGGATGCCGCAAATATCGTGTCCCTGGGGGAAGGGTGGACCCCGCTCCAGGCCCTGGATCGGATAGGCCCCCAATACGGCTTTGGCAAGCTCTATCTCAAGGATGAGGGGATCATTCCTACGGGTACCTTTAAGGCGCGGGGGGCGGCGGTGGGGATTTCCAAGGCTAAGGAGTTGGGGGTGCGCCATGTGGCTATGCCCACCAACGGTAATGCCGGAGCGGCCTGGTCGGTCTACGCGGCCCGGGCGGGAATCGCCGCCCACATCCTCATGCCCGAGGATGCGCCCCTTATCACCCGGAACGAAATTGTGGCGGCGGGCGCCCGGGTGCATTTGGTCAAGGGGCTCATCAGCGACTGCGGCAAGATTCTCGCCCGGTCTATTCCCGCCCACGGCTGGTATGACGCCAGTACCCTCAAGGAGCCCTACCGCATTGAGGGCAAGAAGACCATGGGCTACGAGATTGTGGAACAGCTTGACTGGAAGGTTCCGGACGTGATCGCCTATCCCGCAGGGGGTGGGGTAGGGCTTATCGGCATATACAAGGCCCTCAAGGAAATGCAGGCACTGGGCTGGATCGGGGAAAAGCTCCCCCGGCTGGTGGCGGTGCAGGCTTCAGGCTGCGCTCCCATTGTGAAGGCATTTCAGAAACAAGCAAAGGAAAGCGAATTCTTCCCCAATTCAAAAACCGTTGCCTTTGGTATCAATGTGCCCAAGGCCCTGGGGGATTTCCTGGTTCTGGAAAGCCTCTATGAAACCGGGGGCTGCGCCATAGCCGTGGAGGACGCCGAAATCCTGGACGCGGTGCTGGAACTTGCCCGTACCGAGGGCTGCTTCATCTGCCCCGAGGGCGCCGCCGTCTTTGCCGCCCTGAAAAAGCTCCGGGCCGGTGACTGGCTAAAGGCACATGAATCCGCCGTAATACTGAACACCGGCGCGGGGATCAAATACCCCGACACCCTGAGCTTCGACCTGCCCTACTGCCCAATCGACGGGTCTGTATAAAAAAGTCCCGGCATTAACCATGCCGGGACTTTGAATCAGAGGAATTTAACCACCGACCTCACGGACAACACGGACAAAGGAAAGGATAGGAAAGCAGGAGTCCGTGGCGTCAGTGAGGTCGGTGGTTAATCCTTATTTTACAATACCCCGTTCAACCACCACCGACTCGGGGTCAACCGTAGAGCCGTACACCGGCGCCAGGGTTGCCTGGTAATCCTTATGGAAGAAATCGCTCTCCACCGTGGCCGTGATCTCGTTGTTCAGCCAGTCCAGCAGAACCTTGTTGCCCTTCCGTACCGCCGGGGCGATGGTGTCCAGGCTGCCGATGGACCCGATGGTCGCCGTAAAGCCGGGATTCTCGATGGCCCAGGCAAAGAGTAGGGTGTTGTCCTGGGACAGGGCGGCGCCCCGGCCATCCTTCAGGGCGTTAAAGGCCGCCGAAATCTGGTCGTATTTCTGCTGGATGATCTTGGGGTGGTTCTCCGCAAAATAGGTTTCCGCGGTGGTTCCCTTGATGATAATGAGTTCCTTCCCTTCCAATTGGGTAATATCCCTGATGGGGGCGGAATCCGGGGAAACGATACCCAGGGCCACCTTCATGTAGGGCAGGGCGAAGTCAACCGCTTCGGCCCGGGCGGGGGTTACGGTAAAGTTGGCCAGGATGATGTCCACCTTGTCGGATTCCAGAAACTCCACCCGGCTGGCGGGTTCCACAGGCACAAACTCTATGGCGTTTTCATCCCCCAAAAGGTCCTTGGCGATACGGTGGGCAAAGTACACATCATAACCCTGGTACACCCCCTGGGCGTCCACATACCCAAAGGGCGCCTTATCGGTAAATACCCCGATCCGGATCTTTCCGGCCTTCTTGATCGCCTCAAGACTATCGCCGGATTCTTTCTTCCCGCCGGCGAAAGCGGAAACCGTCATTGCAAAAGCAAGAGCGAGCAGCATCAGCTTTTTCATTACATTCCTCCTAAAGAACGCTTATTAATTCACTAACCTTACTAGGTTATTAAAACAAATGCAAGGCCCCTTTGTCAATAGTTTCGATAATTTTTACAAGTAATACGCCGGGGGCGGCTTATGCCCCTCAAACTGGAAGATGTTAAGGAACTTTTGCGCCCGCTCCGTACGCGGTTTGGTAAAGAACTCCTCCGGCAGGGCTTCCTCCACAATTTCCCCTTCATCAATAAAGATAACCCGGTCTGCGGCGGCACGGGCAAACTGCATCTCGTGGGTGACTATCACCATGGTCATCCCGCTGCCGGCCAGGGACAGCATCACATCCAGCACCTCCCGGACCATCTCCGGGTCCAGGGCGGCGGTCACCTCGTCAAAAAGCATGATTGCCGGGTTCATCATCAGCGCCCGGATGATGGCGATCCGCTGTTTCTGCCCCCCCGAAAGCTGCCGGGGAAAACTGTTCCGCTTTTCGTAGAGCCCCACCCGTTTTAGCAGGGTTTCCGCCGCCGCATTCGCCTCCGCCCGTGACCGCTTCTGTACCCGCAAAGGCCCCAGGAGGATGTTGTCCAGGGCGGTCATGTGGGGGAAGAGCTCGTAGCTCTGAAATACCATGCCGATTTTCTGCCGTACCAGCCGCCAGTCGGTGTTGGCATGCGTACCGCCAGGTCCGCCCGTCAGCACCTGGCCGTCCAGCCGGATTTCTCCCCCCTGGATGTGCTCCAGGCCGTTGAGGCACCGGAGGAGGGTGCTTTTCCCACAGCCCGAAGGCCCCAGGACCACCACCACCTCCCCCTTATGGATGCTCAGGTTGACATTCCGCAAGGCCGGAACCCCGTCATAGTCCTTGGTGAGATGGGAAATTTCCAGCAAAGTTTCTGTTTTTAGCGCCATCTAGGATTGCCACCTTTGTTCCAACAGTTTGGATACATGGGATATGGGCATACAGAGGAAAAAATAGAGGAAAAATATGGCTCCGTAGACCCAGAGGGAGGCCGAGGGGCTCTTTAAATAATTGGCCTCGATAATTTCCTGCCCCGTTTTGAGGACATCCACCACCCCGATAAAGATGATGAGGGACGTGGTCTTGATCATCCGGGTGGTGAGGTTTATCGCCCCGGGAACCAGCCGCCTGACGGCCTGGGGAACGATCACATAGCGGTAGAGCTGAACCTCGGTGAGCCCCAGGGCATGGCCGCTCTCGTACTGGTGCTTGTGGAGGCTCGTCACCGCCCCCCGGACCATGTCCCCCATTTCGGCGGTACCCCAGAGGGTGAACACCAGGACGGAAGCCGCCACGCCGCTCAGGTTGATGTGTAAATTCCGGGAGAGGCCGAAGTACGCCAGGAAGAGCCACACCAGGACCGGTACAATCCGCATGGCTTCCAGATACAGTCGGCAGAAAAACTGCAGCACCCGGTTCCGGCTGGTCATGATGATCCCAAAGACTACCCCCAGGAACATGGAGAGGATCACCGAGAACAGGGCCACCCGTGCGCTGACCAGCAAGCCCTGGAGCAGGCGCTGGGCATTGATCCCCTCGATGAGTATCCTAATTCCCAAATCCTGCATATCTAAGCCTCTTTTCTATAAACCGGAATAGGATTGAAAGGGGGAGCAGCAAAATCAAATAGCCAATCACCAGCATCAGCAGGGATTCGTTAGTTTTGTAGTACATCCCGATCAGGTCCTTCGCCAGGGACATCAAATCCTCCAGGGCCACGATACTGACCACGCTGGTTTCCTTCAATAGAAACAGCACATTGGCCCCCAACGCGGGCACGGACACCGCCAGCGCCTGGGGCATGATGACATGCCGGATAAGCTGGGCCCGGGAGAGCCCGATACTCAGCCCGGACTCAATTTGTATCTTCCCGATAGCCTCCAGGCCCCCCCGGAAGGCCTCCGCCATATAACTCCCCCCAAGGAAGGACAGCCCGATGATGGCGCAGGTCAGGGAGTCCAGCTTAATCCCTATCCGGGGCAACCCGAAGTAGAGGAAGAAAAGCTGGATGATGAGGGGGGTATTCCGGGAAAGCTCAATGTAAAGGCCGGCAATCCAGCTTATCACCGGAACCTTGTAGTACCGCATGATAGCGCAAAACAGCCCGATGATGAGGGAAAAAAGCACTCCCCAGAAACAGAGCCGCAATACCAAACCCATGGCGGTGATATACAGGGGGGTAAACTTGATAATAAATGCCGTATTCATGCAGCCCTTTTTCCTAGTATTTCTATATGTGATATGTTAGTGGGGTGGGGTTTTGTTGTCAAGGCACAGGGAATAAGAGTCCAAGGAATTTAACCACCGACCTCACGGACAACACGGACAAAGGAAAGGATAAGAAAGCAGGAGTCCGTGGCGTCAGTGAGGTCTGTGGTTAATCCTTATTTTTACTCCGAGTCATAGCTAATCAGGGTTCGTACCGGGGTCGGCGCCAGGGCTTTTTCGTAGCCCAGGAAGGGCAGGCTCACCACGCCGAAAATCTCCGGGACTGTGGCGCCGCAATCGGCTATCAGTCCCCGGGCGGCGTTGAGGGTTCCCCCGGTAGCGATAAGGTCGTCCAGGAGGAGCACCCGCCCGCCCCGGGGCACGTCTTCGCAGTGAATCTCGATTTCCGCTTCCGCGTATTCCAGGCTGTATTTTTTAGACAGGGTGCGTCCCGGCAGTTTACCCTTCTTCCGGATCAGGATGAGGGGAATCCCCATGCGGAACGCAAAGGGGGCGGCGAACACAAAGCCCCGTGCCTCAATGGCCGCAATGGCGTCGATGCTTTTCCCCGAATACATTTCCACCATGGCCTCAATGCAATAGTTGAACGCCTTTGGCTCCGTGAGGATACTGGTTATATCGTAGAACAGCACCCCTTTCTTGGGAAAATCCGGAACCCGCCTGATATAATCGTCGAGATTCAACGCTTCTTTCATAGTACCAACCTCCCTGGTTGCACCCACCTTACTTTTGCTTAAGTATACCCGCCACCCACTTCGGTAGGTTAAGCGATATATGGCCCAATAACGGTTCAGGGTTCAGGGCCAATTCCGAGGGGCCCGTCAAATCAGTCAGATACCGTAACGCCTCCGCCGAGTCAGGCGAAAAGACCCCGCAGGGACGTCCCGCCAGGTTGATATGCTCCAGCAGTTCTTCCAGGTAGGCAAATTCCGGGGGATGAGGCTGCTCACAACCGAAAAAACAGTAATCCGCCGGTAAAATATCCTTACCGGTAAAATCCGAGGCCGCCAAAACCCGTACTGTGACGTCCCGCATCTCCGCCGCAAGCCGGCCGGCCAAATCCCTGGTCACGCCTGAGTTATCGGTCAGGATGAGCGCGTTTTTCCGTACTTCCACGGGGGGATTGTACCCTGCGGCAGGGGATGTGTCAATTGCGCCATAAAATCAATCCCTTCCCACTCCCCCCCATTCCCTATATAATAGGTAGGTTATGGCAATTGACCCCGCAAATCCCCTGATTGTGCAAAGCGACCGTACCCTGCTTTTGGATGTACACGCCCCCCGTGCCGAGGAAGCCCGGGCTGCTATTATGCCCTTTGCGGAGCTGGAAAAGTCCCCGGAACATATCCATACCTTCAGGATAAGCCCCCTGTCCCTCTGGAACGCCGCCAGTGCGGGCTTCAGTGCCGCCGATGTGGCGGCCTCCCTGGATACCTTCAGCCGTTACCCCGTTCCCCAAAGCATCATTGAAGGGTTCTCCGACACCATGGCCCGGTACGGCAAGCTCCGGCTTGTATCAAATTCTCCGGAACTGACCGACGAACTCCTCCTTGAGGCGGATGATACGGCGATTCTGGCGGAAATAGGGGCGGCAAAGTCCCTGGATAAACTGGTGCAGAAAACCGACGGGGGGTTCCGGCTACGGCTTACCGACCGGGGGAGCGTGAAGCGGGAACTTATCCGGATGGGTTGGCCGGTGCAGGATATGGCGCCCCTGGTGAATGGGGAGGACCTGGAACTCAGCCTGCGGACCAGTTCCGGTACTACCGCAGCCTCGGGCCGGCCGTTTACCCTGCGGGACTACCAGGCCGATGCCGCCCGGTCGGTACTGGGGAATAGGGGGCCCGGGACCGGGTACGGGGTGGTGGTGCTTCCCTGTGGGTCCGGGAAAACCATGGTGGGGATGGCCCTGATGGCCATACTGAAAACCAATACCCTGATACTTACCACCAATGTGGCGGCGGTGCATCAATGGATAGACGAACTCCTGGACAAAACGACCCTTACGGCGGATCAGATCGCCGAGTATACCGGGGATTCTAAGGGGGTAGCGCCGGTGACCGTGGCCACCTACCAGATTATCACCTGGCGGCCCGATAAGGAGGCGGAATTTCCCCACTTCAAGCTCTTCCGGGAACGGCCCTGGGGGCTGATCATCTACGACGAGGTCCACCTGCTCCCGGCCCCGGTGTTCCGGGTTACGGCGGAACTCCAGGCGGTGCGGCGGTTGGGGCTTACCGCCACCCTGATCCGGGAGGACGGCGCGGAGGATGCGGTGTTCAGCCTGGTGGGGCCCAAGCGGTACGATGTGCCCTGGAAGGACCTGGAGGGTAAGGGCTGGATCGCCGAGGCCCTCTGCACGGAGATCCGTCTGGATATGCCGGAAAAACTCAAGATACCCTACGCCGTGGCTACGCCCCGGGAGAAGTACCGCCTTGCCAGCGAAAACCCCCACAAGGAAACCATTGTCCGCCAACTGGTGGATAACCACGCCGATGACCACATCCTGGTAATCGGCCAGTATATCACCCAGTTGGAAGGGCTGGCCCGGCTCCTGGCGGCGCCGCTGATCACCGGAAAGACCCCCAATGCGGAACGGGAGAAGGTGTACGGGGCCTTTAAGCGGGGAGAGGTCCGGGTCATCGTGGTATCCAAGGTGGCTAACTTTGCCATCGACCTGCCCGACGCCTCCATGGCCGTCCAGGTTTCGGGCTCCTTCGGCTCCCGCCAGGAGGAAGCCCAGCGCCTGGGCCGAATCCTGCGTCCCAAGGGCCGGAACTCCTATTTTTACACCCTGGTTTCCCGGTATACCGTGGAGGAAGACTTCGCCGCAAACCGCCAGAAGTTCCTCGCCGAGCAGGGCTACAAATACGCCATCCGGTACTGGGGAGCGGGAGCGAGGGCCCTTGATGAGTAGTGTTCCCTTCCAATCCCCGGATGTCTGGAAATCCGCCCTCCTCACCCTCCCGGATACCTCCTACTTCGAGCTGATGCGCAGTGTTTTTGGGAATGTTAAAACCCCCTTCAATAAACAGCGGCTTGCGGAAGATTTGGCGGCCATTCTCTCCAAAAAGGAAACCCAGGAAACCATCGCCGGGTATATCGACGAAACCGACGCCAGGGTCATTGCCGCCATCGCAACCCTGGAGGAGCCCGCGCCGGGGGAACTGGAAACCTTTTTTGCCGGGGAGTTTTCCTATGCGGAACTGCACGGCATTCTCCTTAATCTGGAGGAACGGCTCATCCTCTACCGGTATCTGGATAAGGAGGTCCGCGGGCCGCGGCTTAACAGCCCTCCGGTGCGCCGCCTCTCCCTGAACCCCCTCCTGGAACCGATACTTGCCCCAATTATTGCCGACAAGGGCTCCCTGTTCCCATCCTGGCCCCTTGACGTTTCGGGGGCGGCTCCCGGGGCGGCCCTTGACGACAGAATCCTGGCCGCGATCTTTGCCTTTATCGCCGGCGGGACGGATTTCTTTAAGACCGAAGGGGGGATACGGAAAAAGGTCCTTGATGACGGCAAGCTTCTTTTCCCGGGCCTGGACCTTGAGGCCATTATCGGCGGCCTCTTAGCGGTAGGTTTACTGCGCCAGGAAGATGAGGGGCTTGCCATTGAGGAATCGAAACTCCGCCACTTTAAGGACCTTTCCTTCACTGCCCGGCGGGAATATGCGGCTGCGGGAATCATTCAGGGGCCGGCGTTGGAGGGCCCGCCTCCCTTGCTGCAGTATGGCCGGAGCCGCCTCCTGGCGCCGGTCAGGTTTATCCATACCTTTTTGAGCGTCCTGCGGATGGACCGGCAGTACCCGCGGGCAACCCTCAGACGGATTGCGGATACGCTGGAACGGGACGGTATTGGGCAGGCCGGTTTCCGGGCGGCCCCGTATGGGGTGGCGGAAGCCGACGTATTTGATACGATGCTGGAAGCCCTGCAAACCGTCGGTCTTCTGGGAAGCGCAGGCGAAACGAATGACCGCTATTTCCGGTATCCCCCGGCTCTTAGCAATCCCGGAAGCGGCGCGGGCGGGCCGGTGATTGCTATGGATACGGCCTTTTCCTGCATACTCTACCCGGAGATTAGCTTTGAGGATGCCCTGGGTCTGGCTGTTTTCTGCGTGGTCCGGGAAACCGGCACGGCGGTACGGTTTGAGTTGACCAGGGAATCGGTGGTCCGGGGCTTTGACCGGGGCATAAAAGCCGACGCCATGCTGAGCCTGCTGGATCGTCTGTCCCTTAACCAGGTAGAACAGAACCTCCGCTGGACCGTGAAGGATTGGGAAACCCGCTATACCGGGGTTTCCCTGTACCAGGGGCTGGTCCTCACCCTGGCGGAGGATCGCCGCTACCTGGCCGAGGCGGAACCCGTGGCATCCCTGATCACCCGGACCGTGGCGCCGGGGGTGTACATCCTTTCGGCAAACGAAAAGGCCGGCGTGGTACAGGCCCTGCACAAGGCGGGGATAGATATCATCGCCCAGCCATCCACGGTCAAAGAACCTTTTTCTGCGGAACGGCGTAGCCCCTATCCGTCCCCGGAATCGGCGTTACCCTACCCGGCCCAAAACCTTTTCCCTGACACTTCGGACCTCCCCTCCCGGAATGGGGAAAAGGCGGAGCAGTACAAGGAGCGTTTCCGTGCGTCCCTGGGGAAACTGTCCCTTACCAAGGGTGAGCGGGACGAACTGGCCGCCCGCATTGAACGGCGGCTGATCCTCAATGAGTCCCAACTGGTTGGCGTTTCGGTACGGTACGAAAAACTGGAAGCCCGGGGTCTTGACTATGTGGGGAAAACCGTCATCGCGAAACAGGCCATTGCGTCAAAGCAACTCATAGAAATTACGTGGTCCAATCCGGATGGTGAAGTGAACCGGGTCATCGGAAAACCCGAGGCCCTGGAAAAATCCGGGAGTGAGACCCTGTTGGTTCTCAACCCCGTACCGCCCAATGAGGTGATCCGCCTTCCCTTGGGAAAGATCGGTCTCCTCAGGCGGATTAAACAATCAATATTTGGAGAATGAATATGCCCTTATTACCCTTTTCTGCTAATCAGGTAGAAGCAAGCCAAGCGAAATTGGCGGTCCTCATCGACGCCGATAATACCCAGCCCGCCATCATCGACGGCCTCCTTGACGAGGTAGCCAAGTACGGTGTGGCCAGCGTCAAACGGATCTACGGCGACTGGACCAGCACCAACCTTCGTTCATGGAAGGACCGGCTCCTGGACCACGCCATCCAGCCCATCCAGCAGTTTGCCTACACCCAGGGTAAGAACGCCACCGACAGCGCCATGATCATCGACGCCATGGACCTCCTCTACAGCGACAAGCTGGACGGCTTCTGCATCGTCTCAAGCGATTCCGACTTTACCCGCCTTGCCGCCCGGCTCCGGGAAAGCGGCCGCACCGTCTACGGCTTTGGGGAAAAGAAAACCCCCCGTGCCTTTGTTTCGGTCTGCGACAAATTCATCTACACAGAAATACTGCGGGACAACCAGGAGGAGGTGGATGAAGACGACAGTAAACCTGCGGCCAAGCCGAAGAAGGACTTCAAGGTGGACCGCAAACTCCTCAAACTCCTCCGGGACACCGTGGACGACCTGGCGGACGAATCCGGCTGGGCATACCTGGGCGGGGTAGGGCAGAAGATTACCCTCCGGTCCAGCGAGTTCGACCCCCGGAACTACGGCTTCCGGAAGCTGGCGGACCTCTTTCGGGCCATCCCCCAGTTCGAAACCGAGGAACGCCCCCAGGAGAACGGCACCGGGCGGCAGGTGTATATCAGGTGGAAGAGGCGTACGCGGTAGCGCACTATGCTATTAGGTGATGCTGGAAATAACTTTTCATTTTCTTTATACTAATGCTTCAGTATTGTAGCAGAGAGGAGGCCCTATGGCAAAGAAAGGGAAGGTCGTTATCGACCGGGAATTATGTAAGGGGTGTTTGTTGTGTATCCGGGCCTGTCCGGTACAGGTCCTGGAAAAGGATAGCCGGCTCAATGAGCAGGGGAGCTGCCCCTCATTCCCGGCGCATCCGGAAAAGTGCATCGCCTGCGGAAACTGTTTTGAGGTTTGCCCCGATGTATGTATCGAAATATTTGATTTAGAAGGAGCCCTTGCATGAGCGATGAAGGCAAACAGTTGATGAAGGGGAATGAGGCCATCGGCGAAGCGGCGATCCGGGCGGGGTGTACCGCCTATTTCGGCTACCCCATTACCCCCCAAAGTGAGATCCCCGCCTACATGGCGAAACATATGCTTCTGCGGAAGCGGATTTTTATCCAGGCGGAAAGCGAGGTTGCGGCGATTAACATGGTCTACGGCGCTTCCTCCGTGGGAGCCCGGGCGATGACCAGTTCGTCCAGCCCCGGTGTCAGCCTGAAGCAGGAGGGGATGTCCTATGCCGCCGGGGCGGATATTCCCGTGGTTCTGGTCAACGTGGTCCGGGGCGGTCCCGGCCTGGGTTCCATAGCCCCCGCCCAGAGCGATTATTTCCAGTCTACCCGCGGCGGCGGTCACGGCGACTATTACTGCATCGTTTTGGCTCCCAAAAGTGTCCAGGAATGTGCGGACCTGACCTATCTGGCCTTCGATTTGGCGGACCAGTACCGTATGCCCGTGATAGTCCTGGCGGACGGCTTGATCGGCCAGATGATGGAAGGGGTGGTTCTGCCCCCGGACCGGTCCCTGGACAGTTTACCCAAGCGGTCCTGGACCGCCGGGCATTTGCCGGAACGGACAGGGAAAGCGGGGGGGCCTGCGGTGCATATCACGTCACTTTCCCTGGACCCGGCGGTGCTGGAAGCGCGGAACAAGAAGCGCCTGCTCCGCTATGAAGAGATAAAGGCCAAGGAGACCCGTTTTGAAGCGGTGGGCTTCGACACCCAAGGTTCGGCGCCGGACCTGACCCTGGTTGCCTACGGAACCTCCGCCCGAATTGCCCTTGGGGCAAAGAATCTTGCCGAAAAGGCGGGGATCAGGCTGGGGATTTTCCGGCCCATCACCCTCTGGCCCTTCCCCTACAAAGCCCTGGCAAAGATTGCCGAATCAGGTAAGCCCCTGCTTACCGTGGAAATGAGCGAGGGCCAGTTGGTGGAGGATGTGAAGCTTTCCGTTTTTGAGGCAAATCCCGCAGCGCCCCGTGCGCCGGTGCATCTGCTCGCTCACTCAGGCGGGGTCATTCCCACGGAGGAAGAGGTCTTTGCCGAGGTGAAGAAGATATTAGGAGGGGCATCATGAAACAACTCCACGGACATCCTAAAAGTTTATACAAAATACCTACAAAATATTGCGCCGGCTGCGGTCACGGGGTGATCACCCGGATCGTCACGGAACTGGTGGACGAGATGGGGCTGCGGGACCGGGCCATCATCACCAACCCCGTGGGCTGCGCTATCTGGGCGGACCTCTACTTCGACTTTGACACCGTACAGCCCCCCCACGGGCGCACCCCTGCGGCGGCCACGGGGATCAAGCGGGTGCTGCCGGATCATCTGGTTATCTGTTACCAGGGTGACGGGGACATGGCCGCCATCGGCACCGCGGAGATGATCCACGCGGCAAACCGGGGGGAAAAGTTCACCACCATCTTTGTGAACAATGCCATCTACGGCATGACCGGCGGCCAAATGGCCCCCACCACCCTGATAGGCCAGAAGGCAACCACCGCCCCCCTGGGCCGTGACCCGGATGCGGCGGGCATGGGCTACCCCATCAAGGTTTGCGAACTGCTGGCCCAGCTTGAAGGGACCCGCTACATAGCCCGGAGCGCGGTGAACACCCCCGCCAACACCCGGAAAACCAAACAGTATATCCGCAAGGCACTGGAGGCCCAGATGGCAGGCATCGGCTTTACCATGGTGGAAGTCCTCTCCCCCTGTCCCACCAACTGGGGCATGGAACCGGTACAGGCAATTGAATGGCTGGAGAAGGAGATGATCCCCGTGTACCCCCTGGGTGAAATTAAGAACACCCTTGACTCAAAAGGAGGCGTGGCCTCCAGAGGAGGCCTTAAATGACAGAAAAATCCTTATTCGCCGGGTTTGGCGGCCAGGGAATCATCTCCCTGGGGCAAATCTGGGTATATTGCGCCATGAAGGAAGGGAAAAACGTCACCTTCTTCCCGTTTTACGGCGCGGAAAAACGGGGCGGCATAGCCCGTGCGGGGGTAATCATCTCTGATGAGGAAATCGCCAGCCCCCTGGTTACCACCCCCGATTCGGCCCTGGTGATGAACGCCGAATCCCTCTCCCTCTGCGAGGAAATTCTTAAACCCGGCGGGCTTCTGGTGATCAACTCAAGCCTGGTTAAGGCTGCCCCCAAACGGAGCGGCCTCAAGGTGGTTACGGTTGAGGCTTCCGCCCTGGCGGAAAAGATAGGCAATATCCGCATCGCCAACATGGTTGCCCTGGGCGCCATGGCGAAACTCACCGGGGCGCTTTCCCTCTGGGAGATAGAGTCCATCCTGAAAAACTTCTTCGAGGCGGACAAGCACAAGTTTGTTCCCATGAATGTGGAGGCCATCCGGGCGGGCTTCGATGCGGTGGGATGAAAAGGATATGCCCGAGGAAGGTTAGTGGGGGGGCCTGTCAGTAGAAAAGCACGGGACCCTCCCGGAGGGCTAACGTTTATACACATCTTTAGCGATGACCCAGCCTTCGAAGAGGTGATGAAACCGTAACCAGCCATCATGGAGCGTAATGACACCCGGCGGGCGTTGGCTGGAATACCCTTTCCAGCCGCCAAGCCGGGCGATAATCCATGCTGACCATGCCAGATTATCTTTGGGATAGGGGTTCTTCAATTTTTCCGTTTTCCCTTCAAAACGAGGCAGGATGT
>BNUY01000036.1 GCA_025997715.1 Spirochaetia bacterium | reverse complement strand
ACAAACAAGGAATTTTCACCGCAAAGTAAACAAAGTCAAAGAAGTTTTTGAGGATTTTAACTCTATTTTCCTCTTCTTTTTCGACTTCTTCGACTTTGCGGTTGTTTTTCCTCATAGTTTTTGCGTCTGTGAGGGTCCGTGTGGTCGGTGGTTTTTCCTAATATGGAATTGCTGGCCCCCAGAAACCTACCCTTGACTTAATTTTTTTGTTGTGATATAGTATATAGTATGGTAAATGTACCGCAAAAAAGGCTCCCCCTTATTGTTTTAACGGCGTTTTTGGCTCTTGCCGCCGTTTTTGCGGGGGGCTTCGTCTTTACCCACCTTGACCATGACTGTACCGGAGCGCTTTGTCCCGTCTGTTTGCAAATAGAAATCGCTCAAAATCTGCTTGAAGGGCTGGGGCGTATTGGTTTGGCCCTTGCCGCCTGCCTTATCCCGCAAGTCTTTGTGATGGGTAAAAGCCGCCTGTCTTTTGCCCTTGTTCCTCAAACCCTCGTTGGCTTAAAAATAAAATATATTTCCTGAAATAACCTCCCAAAAGCATTTCCTAAAAATTTAATCTTTATTTCATAAATTGGAGGTTTTTTATGAAACGAGTAATTTTACTCACCATAACTGTTATTGCTATTTTGATTTTTGTCTCCGGTTGTAAGCAAAGGACAAATAACAATGGGCAAAACAAAAACGGAAAAATTACTATAACGGCGACTATTTTCCCGCCCTATGATTTTGTCCGTGCCATTGCCGGCGATACGGTAAATCTATCCATGTTATTACCCCCGGCATCTGAAAGCCACTCGTTTGAACCCACACCAAAAGATATTATCACCATTCAAAACAGTGATATTTTTATCTATGTGGGTGGTGAATCCGATGCATGGGTCAATAGAATTTTGGAATCCATGGACACCCGCACTATGACTATTATTGCCCTTATGGATACCGTTGATGTGGTAGAAGAGGAAGTTGTGGAGGGCATGGAAGCGGAGGAGGAAGAAGAGCCTGCCTATGATGAGCATGTATGGACTTCTCCCCAAAACGCGGGGCGTATCGTGCGTTCCATTGCGGACGCCCTTTGTAAAACGGATACCGCAAACGCTGATTTTTACCGCCAAAATGCGGCTGACTATATTGCGCAATTAGAAAAACTGGACGCCGAATTTCAGGCGGTAACAGGCAATGCAAACCGAAAGACTATCATTTTTGGCGACCGCTTTCCCTTTCGTTATTTTGCAGACCGTTATGGACTTTCTTATTTTGCCGCTTTTCCCGGGTGTTCTACTGAAACAGAACCGAGCGCGGCAACCGTTGCGTTTTTAATTGACAAAATAAAACGTGAACGCATACCCGTTGTTTTTCATATTGAACTGGGCAATGAACGAATGGCGGATACCATTGCGGAAGAAACCGGGGCGAAAAAATTGTTGCTTCATGCTTGTCATAATATTTCAAAAAAGGATTTTGAAAATGGAGCAACCTATTTAGACCTTATGCGGATGAATGTTGAGAACTTGCGGAGGGCGTTGCAATAAAATGACTATCAAAGACACCGGTACGATAATTACCTTTCAAAATACCCGTTTCGGGTATGACGGGTATACCGTAATAGACAGGCTTAATTTTACGATTACGGCGGGTGATTATCTCTGTATTGTGGGGAAAAACGGATCCGGCAAAAGCACCCTTATCAAAGGTATGTTGTGCCTGCTCAATCCACTTCAGGGGGAAATAATTTTTTCTGACGGATTCAAAAAGGAAACCATCGGTTATCTTTCCCAAGAAACCGCCGTAAAAAAAGATTTTCCCGCCGGTGTTTTTGAAATAGTTCTTTCCGGAGCCGTTGGAAGTATGGGGCTGCGTCCGTTCTATTCCGCAAAAGAAAAACGGCGGGCGTTAGAAAACCTGGAAACTCTTGGAATAGCGGACTTGAAGGAACGCAGTTTTAGTGAATTATCCGGCGGGCAGCAGCGGCGTGTCCTCATAGGACGCGCCCTGTGCGCCTCCCATAGTTTGCTTGTATTAGACGAACCGGCCGCCGGGCTTGATCCCCTGGCTACGGCGGAACTCTATACCCTGCTGCAAAAAATCAATGCGGAAATGGGTATTACCATAATTATGGTTTCCCATGATATTGAGGCCGCAGCACAATACGCCACAATGGTATTGCATTTACAAAACAAACAATGCTTCTTTGGGGAAACAAAAGAATACCTGAATTCCGCAATAGGAAAACAATTTTTAGGGACAGAAAAGGAGGACAGAAATGATTTCTAATTTTATTACCATCTTATGGGAAATGTTTTCTTACACATTTATTGTCAGGGCGTTTATAGTCGGGGCGCTTGTTTCCATTTGCGCCGCCCTTCTCGGTGTAAGCCTTGTATTAAAACGCTATTCCATGATTGGAGACGGCCTGAGCCATGTCGGTTTCGGGACACTTGCCCTTGCTACTGCGTTGAATGTTGCGCCCCTTACTGTTTCAATACCCGTGGTTATCGCCGCCGCTTTCCTGCTGCTGCGGTTAAGCGAAAACAGCAAAATAAAAGGAGACGCCGCCATTGCGCTTATTTCTACCGGTTCATTGGCAATCGGCGTGGTTATTATTTCACAAACCACGGGAATGAATACCGATGTATGCAATTATCTTTTCGGCAGTATCCTTGCCATGAGCAAGGCCGATGTCCATTTAAGCATGGCCTTATCGGTAACGGTTCTGACGCTTTTTATCGTGTTCTATAATAAATTATTCGCCATAACCTTTGACGAAACATTTGCGAAAGCGACGGGTGTAAAAACAGGTGTGTATAATATGCTTATCGCCTTTTTGACCGCTATTACCATTGTATTAGGTATGCGTATGATGGGGGCAATGCTTATTTCCAGTCTTATTATTTTCCCCGCCCTTACCTCAATGCGATTGCTCAAAAAATTCAAAAGCGTTACCATTTGTTCCGCCATTCTTTCAATATGCTGTTTTTTTATCGGCATTATTATTTCCTATGTATACGCAACACCAACGGGGGCAAGCGTTGTCATGATAAACATTATTGCATTCTTATTATTCTGGGGAATTAACACCCTTACAAAGGAGCGAAGGACTATGAAAAAGGTATCTATTGTTTCACTGATTGCTGTTTTTTTACTTTTAGGCTGTGGAAACACAAAGACGGTTTCACAAAAAGCTAATATTGCCGGTACGCTGTCGGTAACCTTACCGCCGGGAGTTTCCGGAAACGAACCTATTCCGGTAAAACCAAGCGCGGAAAACACCGTCATTGAAATCAAGGAGAAAATGTTTATGGCACAGACCAATGATGTTTACCTTAACCCGGAGGATTATATTGGAAAAACCATTAAGTTAGAAGGACTTTTTAAGGCGGAACAATATGGTGAAAATGCGCCGCCCTATTGTTTTGTTCTTCGCTATGGCCCCGGTTGTTGCGGGAGTGACGGAAACGCCGGATTTGAGGTTGCGTGGAATGAACAAGGGGGTACTACCCCCACGGCGACAACTAAAACGTATCCGAATATTGATGATTGGGTTGAGGCGGTCGGTATCCTAAAGAGCTATGAGGAAGACGGCTACCCCTATTTGTATCTTGCCTTGTCGGAACTCAATGTGTTGGATAAACGGGGCGCTGAATATGTAACGCAGTAGTTAGTGCCGACATGACAGCTGCGGTATTCATTTTCGCGCCATCGCAAGCGCTTCCTCTGCGGCTTCCAAGAATTGATTATAGGCAATAGTTGCCCCGGTGACCACATCTACCGCTTTCAAATCCTGGGTTTCGACGTATTGTTCCGCATACCGCTTCATGGCGCGTACCGCAAGCTGCGCCTTTTCATAAAAATCCCTATTGGTAATTTCCCCGTTCACTTTACCATAGTTTGCGCCTTTAATCGTTCCGTCTTTCTGCCACGTTACAAAATCACAGCCGTTTATTTTCCCGCCTTTGACGGTGATAAGCACTTTGCCATAGGCGCCCAGGTCATCTTCTCCGCTTTGGCCTTCGTACACGCCGTCACGTAAAGTACCATTACCGCACGCCGCCAGTAATACTGCCGCACAAAATACAAAGCTCAAAATTTTCATTTTCATACCATCACTCCTTTCATCCTGTTTTCGGTAATTCTTGCAATATGCCCGTGTTCCAGCACCACCGTCCGTTCCGCATCCTCCGCTACTTCCGGGTCGTGGGTTACCACAATAATCGTGCTGCCGTCATGGTGAAGCTGTTTAAAAATATCAATAACAGTGTGCTCATTCGCCTCGTCAAGATTGCCGGTGGGTTCATCGGCGAGTATCAGTTCGGGGTAATTGATAAGCGCCCGGGCAATGCAGACTCTTTGCTGTTCGCCCCCCGAAAGCTGACGCGGCAGGTGCTTTGCCCGGTCCGCAAGCCCCACCCGTTCAAGGGCGGTCATCGCCTCCGCTTCGTCGGGTATACTGTGGTAATACTGCGCGACCATCACATTTTCAAGCGCCGAAAGATACTGCACCAGATGGAACTGCTGAAAGATAAGGCCTATTTTATCACGGCGGATACGGGTAAGCCCCTTCGCGGTTGCTTTGGAAATGTCCCAGCCATCAAGAAAAACCGAGCCATTTGTCGGCCTATCCATACAGCCTATGATGTTCATCATCGTTGTTTTGCCGGAGCCGGAGGGCCCCATGATGGCAAGCCATTCGCCCTTCTGTACCTGTAAATCAATGGATTGCAAAGCCGCAAGGTTCCCGTAAATCTTGGAAATGCCTTTTAATTCCAGTATCGCCATGCTGTCATTCTCCTCTTAAAACAAGCGCCGGATCGACATGCGCCGCGTTTCGCACCGGCGCAAGACAAGCTATGGTGGTAATGAGGGCCGCAAAAAACACCGTTGCGGGGGGTAATAGCGCGTTAAATTCCACGGCCCGGAAAAACACTTTCATGCTTACCCCCTGGGCGAATAAAAAGCCCAGACCCGCTCCCAAAATTCCCCCGCCCGCGCCAAGGATGACCGCTTCGCCGAGAAATTCCGCAATGAGGCTCCCGTCTGACGCGCCCAATGCCTTGCGGAGTCCTATCTCTTTCCGTCGTTCCGTTACCACCGCCATCATCGTTGTTGCCACGCAGATCATCGTTAGGAGGAGCACAATCACCGTAACGAGGTACACGAGGCTTTTCAACTTGCCCAGCACCGCCCCCTCCGATTCGGTAACGCGCCGTACCAGGCGGGCTTCCACCCCGTCCGTCACCGCGTTGATGCGGGATGCGGCTTCCTCAAGGACTTCCCGGTCCGCACGGATGCTGCACTCAACCACATCAAATCCGTCTCCGTTGTTTTGCGGCGCCGCACTAAGGGACGAAAAATCAGAAAGGGACATGAAGATAAACGCCTCCTCAACGCCGCCGGTTTTCACCATCCCGGAAACCGTAAAACTGCGCTCAAACCGTTCGCCGCTGTCGGTTCCGGTAAGCGTAAAAACACTACCCGGAACAAGGCGTATACGGTTCGCCACCTCCTCACCGATAAGCGCCTCACCACTATCGTTCGGCCAACGGCCTTCGACACCCCAATAGGGGCTGGTTTTCCGCGCCTCGGCAAGCTCTGTTCCAGCGGCCATAAAGGGCTGTTCGTTTATCTTTACCTGCCGGTAACGGTACGGCGCGATTCCTACCACGCCGTCAGGCAGTAATGCTGTTGCCGCCGCCGCATCTTCCCTGCTCATGCTTACCCCGCTTCCCGCCGGGTACAGGAGGAAGTTTGCCCCGTAGGAGCGGAACTCCGCGCCCATTTGCCGGGGAATGTCATAATACAGGGTAACGAGTCCCGACAGTATGGTCGCCCCGATGGCAATGGCAAGCAGGGCGGTGAACATCCTACTTCGCCGCCGCAGAAGAGAACTCAACGCCATCTTCACATAGAATTGCTGTTTCGTCATTTTACCTCCCATGAAGTACCTCCGCAGGACGCAGTGACAGTAAAAGGCGCATGGCCGGTATGCTGCCCGCAAGGGTTACCAATAATACCAGTACCGCCGTAAGGGGTATCACCATTCCTTTTATATCAATGGCCTGGGCAAAAACCGTCCGCCCGATAATCTGTGCGAAACCAAGCCCCGCAAAATAACCTACTCCGCCCCCTGCAATGCCGGTAATCACAATTTCTGTCAGCATCAGGAAAACTAATGCCTGGTCTTCCGCGCCGATGGCTTTGAGGAGCCCGATTTCGGCGGCCCGTTCCATGACGCTGGAGGTGACCAGATTTGATATGGCCAGGGCCGACCCCGCTAAACTCAATACCGTAATGAGGAGCATGAGGAGCTGGGTTTTTTGCAGTATGGTCCCCTCCGATTCGGCCACCTGCCGCAGGGGCTTGGAAACGGCGCCGCTTATCACCTCGTCGATTTGATAGCAAATCGCGCTGGGGTACGCGGTGCAGTACCAGGTGTCCCACTCTTTTATAGAAAGGCCTTTGGGATCCTGCGCCGCCCTGCGAGAAAGCTCATTGTCCGGCGTAGTCAGGGCGCTCACTTCGACGGAACTTACCAACCCGCCCAGGTCTGCCAATTCCTGTACACGCTCAAGCGGGGCGTACACATTTTCGTCATCCGCGGAACCGGAATCGAAAATTCCGCGCACGGTAAATGACGCGCTCCTGCCGCCCGATTGCAGGGTAATGGCGTCACCGGTTTTGATGCCGTTCCGCTCCGCAAAAATACGCCCCGCATAACAACTCTGCGCATCATCATCACCCTGCACAACGTCAAAGGTCCACCATTTTTTCATATTGAGCATACCGGTATCGAAGGTTTCACCGGTGGGTAGTTCAAGGTGATGGCGGAACCAGGTGCCCACGAGTTTTACTGTTTCATCTTTAACGCCGAAATTCGCCCGCACATTGAGGTAGGGGGTAAAATCAACGATATTAAAGGCCCAGAAAATAGTTTTGATGTTTGGGATTTCATTTTCATTGAGGTACTTATTCGCAAGTGTATCCTCGCCCAGGCCGTAGAGTTCGTCCAGGAGGGACGCGCCTTGAGGCCGCACGGTAATATTGGCGCCGTAGGTTTTGAGTTCCTGATTAACCTTATCCCCCACATCAAACATCACGTTCAGCATTGCGGCGGCGAGGGAAGCGCCCAGGGCAACGGTGACGGCAATCATAAGCATTTTACCCTTTTGCCGGAACAACGCGCCCGCAGCCATCCTAAAAAACATATCCGCTCCTATTTAAACCGGTTCCGTTCATTTTCAAGATTCTCCGTTTCCAGTATCAGGTTCCCGCCGCGCAGCACGTAGGCCAGGGGAACCGGATTACAGCCGCCGCGAAAACCAATGGTGGCCTTGTTCATCACCACATCGCAGAGCCGACAAATTACTTCGTTCTTGCGCTCGTAGTACCCGGTGGGCCCGCAGATGTCACAGGCATCAAGCCCCACGCCATACGCGGCCTCGTTCTTTTTAATGATGATGAAACGCATCTCAATACCTTCCTGGGCCTTATAGTTGTACCGGTGAAGACGCCCGTCCTCTATCGTTTCAAGGGGAATGACGATTTCACCGGCCTGTATGTGCATAGGTTCGGCCGGGGTAAGCTGCACGCCGCGCTCGGTATAGGGTTTTACCGCGCCGAGCAGGAACAGTGCGGCTGCAAGGAGAACCAGGGTTTGCAGGCAGTACCCCCGCCGGATCATCGCCGCTTTCCGGGTTTTACGCCGTTCCGCCGGGTTTGCTGCCCTGTCAATCGGGGGTCTGGTGTTTTTAAGAAAAACAATGATGGGTAGAATTGCTGTTACCGCCAGGATTGCAAAGAGGAAAAACTCCCGGTGGTTCAATGCCGGTGTTATAAGGCGGAACAGTGCCCGGTTCATCGGGATCATTCGCCGGGCAAAGAGAAACTGCAGGATTGTGCAGGCTTGATGCAGCATATTGATGATAAAGGTAGTGTTTATAAGAATAAGCAACCACATCAAACCTATGGTTTGCGGACACGAAGTCACACAAAGGGAAGAACGGATTTTCATATCCTTCTCTTTTTCGTGTCTTTCGTGGTTTTTTTTATTCTTATGATATTGCCCATCTACGGAAACCGCCGCTTTATAGACGGCCAATGCGGCGCATAGAACGAAGGCAAGCCCCGCAACATAGCCTATCCACTTAAAAAGGAAATCCGTACTGAAGAACTGTTCTCCGGCGAGCAGAAATTCTGTTGGAAACAGGAATACCGCAGGCAGAGTGCAAAAGAGCAGTAATGCCGCTAAAGCGCCTTGGATAACCCTTTGTTTCTTAGCGGCGCCAGTTTTCCAAAGTGAAAACAGAAACGCTGCGCTCACCGCAAAACAAAGCATGGCGGCAAAGGTAATGACCCTTCCCATGTTAATGGCGGTAGTCCGCCGTAAAACCGCCAGGACAAAGGCCGCCGCCGTTCCGATAAGGCACGGCACGGCCAGTTTTTTTTCATCCCCTGCGGCACATAACAGCCCCAGGAGGATTGCGGCGGCGAGACCCGCTTCTAATACCTGTAACGTGTAGTTAAGCATAATCCCGCCGCCGCTTTCCCCTTACCACGCCGGTCCCGGATAGGTGACATCCCATTCGGCAATCAAGGGTGCCGTCCAGAATCTGCCGGGGACGCCGGTGGTCTTATCAACATGAAGCACATAGCCCTGGGCCTCGGGGTTCGTTATCAGAAAACGAACCCGGTAATCCCCTATGCCGTTCAGCTTCACGTTTGCGCCGTAGTGCGGCCCGTCGCTGGCGTTCATCGGCATGAAGGTCCCCTCCGCCTTCCACCCGTTTGCCTGGCTAATCTCGTAGCGGACCGTAAGGTTCGGCACAAAGTCCCCGACGCCGTACCCGAGATTGTTTTCCAGCGCCGAAATATCCGCCTCAAGGTGCACATCCGACTGGGCTGCGGAAAGTCCCATATTGGCGGGCAGCATATCCACCGGCTGAAAATAAACCCCCGCCACATTGAGCGGCCCCAGTTCGTGATCATCCCCCAGGGGGAATTCCTCAAAGCCCGCCGTCTCGCCGGGTTTGATCGTGCTTGCCGGGGCTGTTCCCTGCTGTCCGCCGCCGGCAAAAGCCGCCGCGGCAGAGGCCGTAATCATTAGAAGTACTATCAGATGTCTGATTTTCATTGTACTCCCTCCTTCCTAATTATCTTTTCCCGAAACCATACGGTTCGGGTTTGAAGCCTTGATTTTATTTCCCCTTCGTATCTGCACAATAAAGGTAATCACCGTTATCACCAGCAATACTAACTGCGGTATCAGCGTTTCCAGGGTGGGAAAAATCCCCAGAAGATCTATCGAATGTACCCACGGCACGGGGCTTACGCCGATAAGGTTTCCTTCCTGTAGTTCCTTTATGCCGTTACCGGTAAAGGCAATCGACATGGCAAAGAGCAGGATGGATGTGCCGAGGAAGAAGGGCTTTAGCGGAATCCTGAGGGAGAGAAACCGGATGGCGAGGTAGACGCCGATCAGCAGCACCGCCCCTGCGGCAAGGCCCGCCCACACCATGTTGTAAAAGAGCTTCGTATTGGCAAGCAGGGCCTGATAAAACAGGATAACCTCAGCCCCTTCGCGGAACACCGCAAGAAACGCGGCAAAGGCAAGGGAGAAAACACTGCCCGACTTTATGCCGCTTTGCACTTTTCCTTCTATATACTTGTTCCAGGCTTCCGCCTCGGACTTTGAAACCATCCAGTTACTCACATAAAAGAGGACCGCCACCGCTATCAGCATCGTTACCCCTTCAACAATTTCCTGATTCTGCCCCGTGGCGGCTCCCGCAAGGCTGTTCAGGATATACGCCATGATGACACTGGCCCCGAGCGCCGCGAGGGAACCCCAGTACACGGGCTTGGTACTTTTTTTATTGCCGCTTTTCACCAAATAAGCGATGATCGCCCCCACAATAAGGATGGCCTCGAAGCCTTCCCGTAGAATGATAAGGAGGGAGGCCAGGAAAACGCTCCATGCGCTCTCCGTTTTGCCGTCAAGCCGGTCCGCATCCACCGCCAGAAACGCGCTCAGCTTGTCGAGCCCCTCCCTCACCTCGGCGGCTGCGGCCCCGTTGGTCATAGCCTTTTTTACCAGGCTGAACTGGTACTCGACCTCCGCAGCCCGGGCCCCCGAAATTTGCGACATCACCGTCTTTTCAAAGCCATACTTCTCGTAATAGCCGTAGTAGGCCGTATCGACCTTGGCCTTTGCGCCTTTCACGTCCCCTGCGGCATAAAGGGTATACGCATCGTCAATATGGGCAGCCATTTCCGCCGCCATATCACCCCAGGTGTCAAAAGCGGCAAAAACCGGGGCCGCCAAAACGGCAAACATGAGCGCTACTATGGTAGAAGAGACTAACATTTTACGCATCCTTCCTCCTTTTTCAGGCCGACTATGGCCCATAGGTGTTATCCTTTCAAAACTATGTTATACCACCCTAATATACTTGTCAATATGTTTAGGGAAAATTTTTTCAATTTTTTCAAAAATTTTCCCCAAAACCCCTTGACAGATGGTTTTTAATCAGATATGTTAGTTATAGCTAATTATGTTAATTTATAATAACATAAGAGGTTTTAGATGAAAAAGATGGTAATCGTATCATCAGAATTAACAAAAGTGAGGTTTGACGTATGAGTAAAGTGGTAATAATCGGCGGGAACGAATGTATGGAATGCCAGTACAAAAGCATTTGCAAAGAGTTCAACTGTAAGGCAAAGGTTTTTACGAAATGTTTGACCGCCTTAAATGACCGTATCGGGAATCCCGACCTAATTGTTCTTTTTACCAATCCGGTTTCCCATGACATGGCACGGGTTGCAAAAAACAAGGCGGCTGAAAACAATATCACCCTGGTTCAATCACACTGCGGAAGCGCAAATGCGCTGCGGAGCATCCTGAAAATTCAGGCGGCTCATCCATAATATAGTGGTTATTTAAAAAAGTACACCGGAAACGCATCCTGCGATGCAATGCGTTTCCGGGCTTTTTTCTGCCCTAGAACCGGCGCAGGGCTTAGTCAACATTACGTCATCTGCCATGTCCATGATGGTGGTGACCATGACCGCCATGACCGCGATTTACATATTTTCGTCAAAAAATTGCTTTACCGCCTTTATTGCCTTATCCTCATCAGGCCCCACAGCTTTAACCGTTGTAATATCGCCCTTCAAGTTTTTCAGTTTCATCACCCCGAAAAACTCCTTTCCATTCCCGCTGTCATCCCCTTTTGTAACGGTAATATCACTGGAAAAGGCCCGCATTCTTTCCGTGAATAAAGTCGCCGTACCCGGATGCATCCATATCGGATCGGTTATGGTAAAAGATAGTTTTTTCATCGTTACTCTCCTTTTCCTAATACCCCAGTTTTGTCAACGCAAGTTCCAGCCTTTCTTTTGCATCGACATCATCGGGATCAAGTTTGTAAGCCTGCGCAAAGTCCGCTTTTGCACGGTCATAAAGTCCTTGCTCCCCCTTGAGAATATACGCAATGCCGCAGTTATAATACGCATCGGTATATCGGGGATAAATACTAATTGCCTTTGAGTAATCTGCAATGGCCGCATCGTGTTCGCCCTTTTCCCCGGCACGTAAAACCGCCCGAGGCCACATCCCCCATTGACGTTACGGCTTTTCTTTCGTACTCAAATGCTGCTCTTTGGCTATCATAACCATAAGCAGCCCGGCAAGAACCAATGCGCAAGCCTCCGCGATGGGGAATGCCCACCACACAATGCGTTCTGCGTTTTGAAAGGTGGTAAACCACAGTGCAACCGGGAACACCACCACAATCAAACGGATCATTGAAACAAGCAGGGAACGGACACCGCTGCCGAATGCCTGAAAAATCCCCTGAAATGCGATATTCGCCCCCGCGAACAGGTACCCCAAGGTAATAATGCGGATGGCGAGAACACATAAACCATTCGTGTTAGCAGAGAGTGAAAAAGCGCCCATTAAGGGTCGGGCGAAGCCCTGGAGTAAAACTGCTCCGGCTGCCATGATAATCAGCGTGTATAGCATACCGTACTTGATTCCGGCATTCATACGCCGTTTGTCTTTCATACCATAGTTGAATGCGACAACGGGAATGATCGCGTTATTCATGCCAAATGCGGCGAAGAAAACAAACTGCTGAATTTTGTAATACATTCCATAGGCGGTAACGGCGCTGCTCCCAATCATGCCCAAAATAATGTTGAGCCCGTAGGTCATGAAGGACATCAACGCCTGCATGAGAATAGCCGGGAGGCCGATTTTATAGATTTCGCCGATGAAAGCACGGTCAGGCTTTATATAGTGAAGGCTGGCATCCACATCCTTGTTGAATTGGTGATGAAAAAACATATTTAAAACCAGCGTGAGAACTTGCCCGATCACGGTGGCGTAGGCTGCCCCTGCAATGCCCATCTGCGGGCAGCCAAAAAGACCGAATATCATAATCGGATCAAGAATTATATTGGCGAGTGCCCCTGCAATCTGCGCAATTGTTGCCGGGATTGTCCTCCCCGTCCCCTGTAAAAGTTTTTCATAAATCATGGACAGGATCGCGCCGAAGGACAGGATAGTACAGATTCGCAGGTATTCTGTTCCCATCTGCATGACAACCGAGTCAGTCGTTTGCGAACGTAGATAAATGGGAACAAGAAATATCCCGACTAACAGAAATACCGCATAGGTGCATAGTCCCAGGAATATGGCGTTTCCCGCAATTTTACTTGCCTTTTCCCGGTTGCCCTCCCCTAAACTTCTGGACAGCAGGGAGTTAATCCCCACACCGGTTCCGACACCGATGGCAATCATCAGCATTTGAATGGGGAAAGCCAGGGTCAGCGCATTCACGCCGTATTCGCCCATACTTGCAATTGCATTGCTTGTAATTGCAGCCGAACCATAGTTCGCGGTATCCTCCATTTGACTGACGAAATAGCTGTCCACAATATTGTAGAACGCCTGTAACATCATGGATACAATCATGGGCAGTCCCATCGCCAGGAGCAGTTTATTTACCTGAGTGGTTGCCATTTTGTTTTGGGGGATCGCATTTTCCGAAAAGTCCATAAAGCCATCCTTACTAAAAGGTTTTTAAGGGCTTATGGATATAGACAAAAAACGAATATTGTCATTACATAAGCCCAAGTTCTGCTCAAGCAGAACACAACCGGCCTTACGTGTAATTAACACTACTCGTTGCATTATCAGTATATATGATTCGTTAATTTTTTGTCAAGAAGGCGCCACGGAGGGCAGTTCGGGGTACAAGGCTTACGTCATCTGCCATGTCCATGATGGTGGTGACCATGACCATGACCATGACCGCCGCCCCAATGCCCGGAATGGCCGCCTCCGCCGTCGTGATGGTGGTGGTGATGCCCTCCGGCGTTTTCAGGGATAAGAACAGTCACCGACTCAACCAGGGTGGTGTTACAGGCCAGGCGGTAACCCTCCGCATACTCCCCGGGGCTTATCAACTCGGCGGTTTTGCCTTCTGTTTTACCGGAAAGAACCTGCACCCGGCATTTCCCGCAGCTCCCTTTCCCTTCGCAGGGTGCATCTAAGGGGATGTTGGCCCGTTTCGCCGCGTCAAGTATTGTTTCGCCATAATGAGCGGTAACCTCGGTGTCCGTACCGGCTGCATTCCGAAATAGTATCACAAATGTTGTATCATTCATCGATATCTCCTTGGTTTATAATAAACCGAATCATTTTTAATTCATCACCCATAGTAATCTCCTTCATTATGATAACCCGCTTCGCCCGGCTCCTTTGAGAAAAATAGTAGTATATGGAATCTTTTACGCAGATTACTACGTGGAAAGTTGCCTGAAAACCGGTCAATATAAAGGCGGATAGAAAATGAATTCTACCCGCTTCCATTGTAACTGACTAATATGAGTATAGGGAAAAGTGAAATTCTTGTCAAGAGGGCACTTTTGTTTTATTAGCAAAAGAACCGATAAGGATAACAACCGCAATGGCAATGGCAATAACTGAAAAGGCGGTGAACAGCGCCCGTATGCTTTGGGTTTTGACCACCGAGCTTACCAGTATTTGTACATAGGTCGCCGCAAAGCTGCCTATGTATATTGAAGATGAAATAATTGCTACCGATAGCTGCCGTAACTGCGGAGGAATAAGTTTTGCATTGGCGATAAATACCGAAGGCAGCTGCATGCCGTTTCCAATACCGAAAATAAACAACGCCGCAATAGTTACAATAAGAGAATGGGTGTTTGAAAGAATAAAAAGCCCAAGAGCCACAATTATCCATGACAGAACAACCGTGAAGCCTTTAAAAACCTTTCTGACCCGATGCAGATTGATTCCCATCAGGAAACCGCTTATGGTATTTATGGCCATAACAATTCCAACAATGGCAGGCGGCCCCAGATGTTCCGACATATAAAACCGTGCCATATTCGTGGGGGGAAGCATCACCGCACTTTGAATCAGAAGAACCTGAAACGGTAAAAGCCAGAATTCCCAGGGCAGCTTTGCCTTTTCCGCGGAAGGAGGGGCTGCCCAGACTGCAGGTTTTCCGTCAGCCTTGCCCTGTTTTCTACCGGGTACACCCAAAAGAACAAACAGAAAAATGATAATGGTGATTGCGGTATATGCGTAGCAATTATAGCGCCATGATATAACTACCAGAAAGCCGCCCGCAACGGTGCCTATCAAGCTGCCGGCGTTGGCAAGGGCGCCGCCAAATCCAATAAGTTTGTCCCGCTTTTCCCCTTGAAAAAATTCATAAATAAGCGCATTCGCCTGGGGTGCAAAAAGACCTAATCCGGCGCCCATGGCAATCCGTCCTATGACCAGGAAGGTAAACGTTGGCGCTTGTGCACAGACCGATCCCATTATGCCAAAAATAGCAAGCCCTATAAGCACAATGATCTTTTTCGGCAAGATACCCGCCAGTTTTCCCGACAGAATCGCGAAGACGGCTACTGAAATATTGATAACCGTCATCACATTACGGATCGATGAAAATGGCGTGCCGGGAAATTCCTGGGCTACCGCGTTAAGCCCCGGCGCTATTAGGGAGCCGCCCATAAATAAAAGCGTTGAGATTGACAATATGGAAATCGTATTGCCCCTGTTTAATTCATCACTCATAGTGTTCTCCTTTGTAGAAATTATTTTTTCCCGTAATTTCTGGCTGTTTCAAACATGGCTTCAATGTTCTCACGTTTGCCGCCTTCAATAGCGCCGCTGGTGTTCAGCATAAAACCGCCGCCGGGCATGCAGTTATCAATCGCGTATTTTACCTCGTTAATAACCTGCTCCTTAGTCCCGTATTCAAGGGTGGTGATAGATACGCCCCCGTCTATACAGGCAAGGCCGGAAAACGCTTTTTTGATCTCCTTAAGGTCGCCGTGTTCAAAATGTATCAGGCATTTGCCGGGGGGTAATTTGGAAAGTTCCTCCACCATCGTTTTAATCCGGGTATTGTAGGGACCCTCGGTGAAGATGTAGGGGGTTGCGCCCATATCAATAAGGGCGGCGAATATCTTCTGCATGGGCCGCCAGTACAGTTCCAGATATTGGGAATCGCTGATAAATTTATCCATCCCCTTGTGCATAAAAAACACCACCCTCTTAACGGGTATCGGAACATGCCGTAAATATTGCAGATGAGAAATTTGATCCTCCGCTATTACATCACAGAGGGCGGCGATCTTTTCCGGGATCTCGAGCTGATCGTCAAACATCCCCATGGTTCCCCTGAAAAAGTCCCCGATAATATCAAAGGGAGCCTGGGAAATGCCGGTGAACAGCGGGGGGAAACCCATCTCACCTAATTTTTTTTGCATCCCTGCGGTTGCCGCATCCGCTTCGGCGTTTAGTTTTGCTATCTCGCCGATGGTTTGCAGCGCCCCAAGGGTGTTGGGGGTCAGCATCATTTTAAACGGCGGAATCCCCAAAACAGAAGCGGTGTTAAAGGTAAAGGTGGACAATCCACTCAGGGCGGTATAAGACCGGGGAATATATTTTTTGATCAGGAAGCCGGTAAAATCCCGTATCGCTTCATCGTACTCATCCTGGGACATGAATACATGTTCCATCACCTGATGGGTTGAAAGGGGCGACAGATTCGTTCCCTCCCTGCCGGGCCAGTCAATCAACTGTGTTTTGGCAATTTCATTCGCCTTGCCGCTTTGGTATTGGGGGCAGGACGCAACATCAGGCTGAAATTCCTCGTGGAATTTTATGACCGGCTCCGTTACCGCATCATAATCGTAAAACTCCGCCGCATGTGAACCCTGACCGTAAAGGTGATAGGGCAAACCGCCCACCTTTATTGCCAAGGGAACCCGAGCCGGTTCCTTTAAGGCAATGGCATCGTTCAAAACAGCGAGCCGTTCCCCAAAGCGTGATTCATTTCCCATACTTTACTCCTTAAATTCAAAATAGGATTTCAGAATACACCCGTATCCGCCCATGGAACAATGTTTAGTCCGCCCAGTTTTTGAAAAACATTTTGTGCATTATACACAATGCTTGCATATTTATGCGGACTATGTAATACTGTCAATATGCAATTAACCATGCAAATACTGGCGCTGGGATTGAATTTACCGGAGATTTCGAAGAATACCGGAAATAACGAAATCACCGGTGTCCGGTTTTTTGACCAATCGGTTACCTCCTTTTCACCCGGCTTCCTGTATATAGGAAAGGCCTCTGACTATTTTTCACCAACCACCTGCCGGGATTCAGTTTTACTGGTACACGGGCCGGATCTTATTTTTGTTAACGGGAAAACTGTAGAAGAGATCTCGAATGAAGTGTTTTCTATTTTTGATTATTATACCAACTGGGAGAAAGCGCTGGAAACCGCATCCGGCGGGAAAAACATACTCCAGGCTCTTATTGATCTAAGCGAACCCATTTTTAAGGGGCCGATGGTCGTATCCAAAGAAGACGGGCAGGTTTTAGCCCATAGCATGATATACAAAAGTGACACCCCATGGTGGAAGGAGATCGTAGAGAAGGGAGTGGTGCCATTAACTATTACCAGCGGAACCGTAACAACCGCCGATGGAGAGGTATTGCCCGACTGGACCAATGAACCAAAGCTGTATAGGCACGATACCGGGACAAACCTTATCGGTTTTTTTATACGATTACCTGACCGTCTTCCCCTGACCGTTTGTATCAGGGAGGGCGCCGTTCAATTAACCCGGGCTCATTGCCAGCTCGCCGCATATCTCCGACGGTTTATACAAAAAACGCTTACCGAACGATATTCCAATTCCCAGAGCAATTTTGAAATTAGTATGACCGATATTCTTAATGGCGAGAAACGGATCGAGGAAGAACTTCCGGATTTGAACATACAACGACCCTGGCAATTACTCATACTGCGCAATACCGCTGCTCCGGACAGCCAGCCAAGGCAAAAAAAATTGTTAAATTTTGCCCGAACCATAAAAATTATCACCTCCTCATTCCTGTATCAAAATGATCTTTTAGTGATAATCAGCATGGAAAAAGTTGAGCCCTTCATTAAGGAGATGCTCAAGCTTATTGAAAAGCAATATTATACGATAGGCGTGTCCCTGCCATTTTCTTCCTTAAAAAACATGCGCGACCTTTACCTCCAAAGTATTTCCGCGATTAATGAAGTCGGCGGGCAAATTAACCGGGTAACGGAGTTAGGATTCTCCATTCTCTTAAAACAGGCGATGAAACCAAATTGCGATACTGCCTTTTTACATCCCGTCCTTGAAACACTTGCATCATGGGACCGGCAGTATTCCGCCCAGCTTTACGAAACTTTGTATTATTACCTCCAAAACGAAAGAAACATCAAGACAACTTCGGAACGATTGGGCATACACCGGAATACGCTTAGCTATCGCATTGAACAGATTAAGAATATCACCTATATTGATTTGGATAATCCTAAGGAACGAAACTGCATCCTGTTGTCTTTTTGGTTGAACAAAAAAAATATCAACTGAATTAATAAATCGCTGCCGGAATCCAGGGATTTCCGGCAGCATTACTTTTTCCCTCTAAAACCAATACTCTAAAGCAACCGGAATTGCGATAGTAGGGCCGCTATCATTATTGATCAGTTCCCTGACAGTGAAAGCAACTCCAACAGCGCCATTTGAAAAACGCTTTTTTATTCCAAGGCCTAAACCAAAATTGGTGTTATCCGAATTCTCAAAGTCAAGATCCAAATCAATTGGAAGATTCACCGTGCCAAAAGAAAGGTTGTACCCCGGTTCTAAAAATACGTCAAGTGATTTAGAATCTTCTGCAAACCGGGAATCAATTCTGGCTAACAACGCTATTTTATTTATCCTGCCATTGACGCCGACAGATCCGGCAAAATCATAGGTTTTTTCATCACCAAAAGGAATCTTAATGCCCAGGTCAAAGGTCCAGTCTTTTACGGCGGTTAACGCAAAGGCAGCTTCAATCCTCTGACCATTAAAGGGAAGCCAGGCGCTTTTTAGTATTTCTCCCTTTCCAACATATTGAGCCCTGACAAGACCAATATCCTTTATTTGATACCCGGCTGCTATCTGAATATTTTCTGAATAGGCGTCCGCAGCTGTCCCGAATCCGGTTATTCCATAATTATCGGTGCGGCCAAAATTTATATACCCGCCAATAGTAAGGCCTTCAACAGGGGTAAGGGAAAGTAAACTGCCATAGTAATCGTCATCAAGTATGCCGCTCTTTATCCGGGTAAAAATATAATCTTCATTTCCGGTCTTGCCAACGAAGTTACCCCAATAACTATCAGCAACCTTACCGCGGAAAACATCACTGTTAAATTTCCCAACATCAAGCCGTAACCAGTTGAAGGGCGTAATATAAACCTCGGCAAAGTCATTTGTTCCGAAAGAAAATTCCTTGGGGCTGTATGAGATAGGTGCATTATTAGGAGGACTACCGGGTTTTGCTCTTGCGGCAAGATCTATCTTAAACCCAACATTAGTAGACTTGCCTTCAATAGTAACTGCGGTGTGAGGAGCATCTTTCCAGGTAGTACCAATACCGGTTTGAGCATCCTCATCTCCGGCCTTGATCAAAGGAAGGACGACTACTTTCCCATATCCTGTGAGAGTAATTCCAGGGGTGACTTTCTCCTGGCCGAAAATAAATCCGGACAAAAGAAAAACGGCGGTAAAAAGCATGGTAAACTTTTTCATAGTAATCTCCTTCATTATGATAACCCGCATACAATGTCGTACTCCTACTCCAACGAAGTGGCGGTAGTTAATTATTCCAGAATAAACCCGTACCCGCCCATGGAACAATGTTTAGTCCGCCCAGTTTTTGAAAACCATTTTGTGCATTATGCACAATTCCTTTTCGTACTCCTACTCCAACGAAGCGATGGTACGGTCCGCTGTTGCGGAGAATAGAGCCGCTATTTTTCATATGTGGTACATTCTCCGCATCATTAGTTCACCGGCTCCGTAAGAAGATAGTTATGCGACATAGGGGCTAAAATTTTCTGTAAAATTATGGTTTAATGCTTGCAAAAGATTTAAAAATGTATTATTATGTTATAGAAACAACGTGCGGTGTAAATCACGTAAGTCCAGTTGTTAAATTCTTATTTTACCATAGGAGGGTAAAAATGAAAAACAAGTGGCTTTTTGGAGGAATAACGGCAATTATGCTGGTATTCGGGATGGTGGAGCTAAAAGCAGACGATTTTGGAAGATTTAATGCGGACATACCTGTTTTTGGCTTTGTTGAATTAAAGGGATATTCAAAAGCACCAACGGCACGCGATTTAACACAGGACACAAACTTCATCACCAATGGTGATATTCGAGTAATCGTTAGAGAGCGGGATTTTCATCATGATGAACTTGAATTAGAGCTTGATCTTTATGATGGGCCAAGCCGTATCGCCCGATTGGATATAAAAATTGAAACGGATCGATTTGGTGACAGAAATTATGTAACCCATTTTAAATATTGGAGTACACGATCCGGAGAAATTCAATCTGAATATCGTGGTACTCGTGCGTCCTTGGAAAGGAATTTCAACCAATTTTTTCAAGTCCTTGAGCAGTTTTATAATATGGGAACACTGCGAGGATAATAAAAATAGATTGGTGTGCCCCTGCCGTTTTAGGTAAGGGGCAATTTGGTACAAAATATATTGTCTATTTATGCTAAGCACCTACGATGCTAGTTGGAATAATATATATAAATGAATTTCAAAAAAATAGTTTAAAATATTAAAAAAAATATTTTGAGAATTGTATAAATAATTTTCATAAATATAATGTGTGATAAAATAATAAATAAAATGGTGTACGCCCCTACGTCGCATAACATACGCTATACGCTGCGCCGCAGTAGCGGCTTGGCCTACGAAAAACCCCAGTCGGGCTTACGCCCTTTGTGGGGTTTTTCTCCGGCACATTTTTGCGGTTGCTGGAAACCTGCGGTTTCCTTTATCGCAACCGCAAAAACGTCGTATAGCTTTCACGTTGTCCGAGGGACGGATGTCCCCTTGAACGTTTTCCATTTCGTTCTCCTTAAGAAAAATAATAGTGTGTGGAATCTTTTACGCAGGTTACTACGTGGAAAGTTGCCTGAAAACCGTCAGTATAAAGGCGGATAGAAGCTGGATTCTACCCGCCGCCACTGCTGACTGACTAATGACAGCATAGGGAAATTGAAGATTTTTTTCAAGAGGGCAGTTCGGGGTACAAGGCTTACGTCATCTGCCATGCCCATGATGGTGGTGACCATGACCACCGCCCCAATGCCCGGAATGGCCGCCTTCGCCGTCGTGATGATGGTGATGGTGGTGACCATGACCACCGCCCCAATGCCCGGAATGGCCGCCTTCGCCGTCGTGATGATGGTGATGGTGGTGATGCCCTCCGGCGTTTTCAGGGAAAAGAACTGTCACCGGCTCAACCAGGGTGGTGTTACAGGCCAGGCGGTAACCCTCCGCATACTCCCCGGGGCTTATCAACTCGGTGGTTTGGCCTTCGGTTTTACCGGAAAGAACCTGCACCCGGCATTTCCCGCAGCTCCCTTTCCCTTCGCAGGGTGCATCTATGGGGATGTTGGCCCGTTTCGCCGCGTCAAGTATTGTTTCGCCATAATGAGCAGTAACCTCGGTTTCCGTACCGGCTGCATTCCGAAATAGCATCACAAATGTTGTATCATCCATTGATATCTCCTTAGCTTATAATATACCGATTTTTTTTTAATTTGGCA
>BNUY01000035.1 GCA_025997715.1 Spirochaetia bacterium | reverse complement strand
AGAATACGTAAAGAATCAAAGGACCGAAAAAGAGTATAAACAAATGATGAAGAAACAACTGGAATTATTCTGATATGTCAAAGAAAAATCTTCAGATACCCCGCCCTTTAGGGCGGGGAGGTTCATTACGGTTAAGTTCGTTTGAACCAAAAATCTGGTCGCCGATTACGGTAACAGAATTGGGAAACACCAGCTCGGTTAGATCATTATACATAAAAGAGGCGCATATTGCCGTAATACCATCGGGGATTTTAAGAACAGCTATTCCCTGGCTGCGGTAATCGGTGGTGTCTCCTTCCCGTAAAGTGAGTGTAGTTTTACCGTTTATATCTTCTTCACCAAGTTCGTCTTTATAGTTAGTATCTTTCTGTTCTCTAGCCATGTTGTTTCTCCGTCAATTTTTCTTTTAACTCCGCTATTTCTTCACGGGTTAATTTCACCTTATGCTCAAGAAAATCTTCCGCCACGCCCTGCAAATTGGCATCGGTTATTTCTTCACCGCCGTTCAGCTTACGAAAATCCTCAAGGATAAACCCGGTAAACTCCGGATACTCATCAATCAAAGATTTATCGTTATAAGAAGCAATATAATCGTTGACAATATCACTGAGTTTCGCACCCATAAGGGCGCCCAGAACGGCGCACACAAACCCTGTCCGGTCTATCCCGGCATGGCAGTGGAGGAGATACGGGCCGTCATGGGTCAGCATAAATTGTATGCCCCGGCGCAGTTTCGTGCAAAAACGGGTACTGAGAAAATCAAACCCCATATCCAGCGCAATCACCGTATTCGCCTTGAAAAGCCGGTGATACCAGGGGGCAATCTTTACTATTTTTGTCAGATAGGTTTTTGTGTCGCACAAATTCAATACCGCAGCTATCCGCGCTTTTACGGCCGCTTCGGCAATTTCCCTGGCGTCTTCGGTACTTGCGTCCGTTATGGGATGACTGCTCCGGTACAGTGTTCCGGGCGCGATGCCCTCCATACGGAATTCATGAAAATTGCTTGCTACCCGTTCCCGTTGGCCCTTCATATACTCCTCCTTGGCCTATGATAGTATAAACGTTTCGTCAAATTTTGTCATACCTTGCGATTGAAAATCATACACAAAACCCAATTTTCACCGAGTCTTGTTCCAAATATTCTTCTTCACAGAGGACAATGAGATCCTCAAGGGAAAGCGGCCTGCCTGAAAGCAGGGAAGCCACCGCTTCCTTCCGGGTAATGTTTTCTATCTGCCCTCCTGAAAAATCGAACCGTTCAGCAAGCACTGCGGCACCGTCTTCCGTAAGGCCAGGGATGTTGTTTTTCCAGATGGCAGTTTTGGCGGCCGCATTGGGTTTTTCAAATTCAATCTTGTAGAGAAATCGCCGATCGAAGGCTTTGTCCAGGTTTGCCGTCATGTTGGTCGTGGCAATGAGGATACCCCCGGCCAGGTCTTCCATCTCCTGCAGGATGATGTTCTGTATAGTGTTTTCGGTCTGGGCGGGACCGCGCCGCACTTCACCCAATTCCTGCCGCTTCCCCAATACGGCGTCCGCTTCGTTAAAGAACAGGATAGGGGTAATACCGCCGCCTTTTACCAGGCCATGGTACCGGTCAAACAGTTCCTTGATCCGTTTTTCGCTTTCCCCAAACCACATGCTTTTTGTTTCGGATATGTCCACCAGCATGATGTCCCGGCCTGTTTCGTGGGCCAGGTTGTAGACCGTTTCAGTCTTGCCGGTTCCGGGTGGGCCGGAGAAAATACAGGTAAAGCCGGAGCGCAGGTTCCGTTCCGTTAGCCGCTGTTTTATGGGGGCAAAGTTTTCTTCCCGCAGTAACGAGGTAAGTTCTTCTATACGCCGCCCGGTCTGTGTGCTGTAGAATAGCTCCCGTGGTTTCAAGGTTTCCGCGCTAATGAGATTCCTGCCCCGATTGTTTTTTTCTTTCAGGTCAACATCGGCAAGGAAAATTTTCTTTGCCTTTTCAGTGAGCCTGAAGTATTCGGTGTCCGCTATACCCCGGTCGCAGTCATTTTCGATAAGTCCGGTTTTGAATAACAGATGATCCCGATCCCGGAATTTCTTTTCAATCACCCGGGAGCCGAGGTACACTAAAATAGGACGAATATATTTGCAGGAGAGTTTTTCCCGGTTATTGGCCACCAGGGCACAGCAGAAAAAAAGCAACACCGGCACGGAACTCCCGGTGAGTGAAATGTGTTTGATATTTTTTACAAAGGCGATTCCCCGGTTGGATTGGATCAGGGCTTTTAACTCCGCTATCAAACTGCCCACACTAATACTGTTATCCTTGAGGGAATCGAAAAGGTCATCGGCGGTCTCAAAAAATTCTTTAGGGTTCAGGTTGACATAGGGCGTATAGCGGTATTTTTCCCCGGTACGGAGCGCCCTTATTACGTCCATGGTAATGCTATATGAAGGGAGGCCGGTCCCGCCGCCGTTACGTTTTCTGGCACGCAATGATTCCCAATCTTCCCTATGGGGCCGAATGATATGTTTCCGCTCCAGGGCTTCAAAATCGTCCAGGTATTTAAGAAACTGTATTTTGCTGCATTTGATTTTTTCGGCAATGATATTGAGCGAAGTCCCTCCTTCGCCGTACTCATCAAGGAGCAGGGCAAAGAGGGCGGTCTGGGTTGGACTTGCGGATAAAACCGCCGATACCGCCGCAAGGTCTTTCCGGGCATCGGCAAAAAAGGCTGCATCCATGGGCTGGGAAGCCAAACGGGTTACAATTTCTTTGCAATGATCGAGTATGCTCGTTGGTTCGGTATTCATGAGCGCTCCTTTCTTAAACCGGATATAATATAAAACCGACGTTGTTTTTAGTAATTTCTAACGGTCATTTTTCTTTCACTTTCAGAAACATGGCAGAAAATGGCGTGAATATGGCTTAAACAATGGTTTAAATGCGCTATTTTCTAAAATCAAAAAAGGTCATTATATACCCGATATGGCCTAAAAATGATATATTGTAAAATTTAAACGGATCGTTATATACTGTTCCGGTACAAAAGGAAGGACAACATGAGACCCAGGAAATATACGGTCAGGCTGACTGAATTAGAAAAAAAGCGGTTAGTGGCAATAACCAAAAAAAGGGATAGCCCGGACAGGCAGGTAGTACGGGCAAAAATCCTGTTGCAATTAAATGTGGAACCAGACCGAAAGGGTAAGCCGAAACCCGTACCGGGGCAGCGGGAAATTGCGGATCGATGCCATTGTGAAATAGCTTTGATATACCGGGTAAGCAGGCAATATGCGGAAGAAGGGATAGAACGGGTTCTGAATCGTAAAAAAAGGAAAGTGCCGCTGTCAATGAGAGTCAGAACCGGAAGGGTGGAAGCCCGAATCTGTGAGCTTTACCAGACTAAGCCGCCTCCCGGATACGATTGCTGGTCATTACGATTGCTGGCGGATGTAGCGCATGAAAAGGGGATAGTCCACTATATATCAGCGCCTACGGTTGCCGCTATTTTAAAAAAATGGGGATTAAGCCCCATCGAAAAAAAACGTGTAAAGGTTTAGGTTAGTCCAATACAAGGCTTGGAGAAACTGGACTTCCATACTGAGTAACAATGCCCTATAGTTTATCCCAAATCGGAACTGGATACTATCAGCGACAAGGAATTAAGGCGATTAAAGCAAACTGCGAAAATGGTGCTTAACCTTACGAATGATTAGATTACAGAAGCCCTAAAAGATGGGCAATTTAAGGAGATAGGGCCATGAAGAAGCATGAAAACGAATTGTTGAAATCCTTGCACGAAGAAGCTGAATATTTTTTCAATAAAGAAGCCTATCGGATTTATAGAAATATTGAGCATAGGGCAGTCATTAACGGATCAAAGAATAGAAGAACGAAAAAGTAACAATTTCGCTTGACAAAGATTAAAAAGACTGATAATATCATATTATCCTACACACAAGGGAGGGAGCGGTATGTTGGAATGGGAGCTTGAACATGATGATTACGAAAAGTTTTATCATGCAGGATTGATTAACGCTCCCTATTCCTGCCGCGATTTTCGCTATTACTTTTCGATTCACGATTTTGAAAAAACCATGACATTTACCGCCTTGGCAAAATTTTGGGTCACAATAATTTTCAAACAACACAGAATTATTTGCGGCGGCTGGGGGTGAGTGCATGAACAAGCCAATGGATACGTTGATAAAGGCCGACAAAGCATATATTGATTTTATCCTCAATATAAAACAGCGTATTCAAGCCGCTCAAATAAAAGCATCGGTAGCGGTAAATCACGGGCTGATGGAGCTTTATTGGGATATAGGAGCGAGTATTGTTGAGAAGCAGAAACAAACCGCCTGGGGCGATGGCTTTTTACCGCAGATGAGCATAGATTTACAACATGAGTTTCCGGATATAAAAGGCTTTTCCCTTACTAACTTAAAATACATGCGGTTGTGGTATATGTTCTGGTCTATAGAAACAATTGGTCAACAGCTTGTTGACCAATTACAAAGTCCATCCGCCCCAATTGTGCAACAAGCTGTTGCCCAATTAGGACAAATCCCCTGGGGCCATAATCTGGTGATTATATCGAAAATCAAGAACCAGCAGGAAGCCCTGTTTTATGTCCAAAAAACTATTGAAAATAACTGGTCCAGGGCGGTTTTGACCCATCAGATTGAGGGGAAACTATTCCAGCGTACCGGGAAGGCTATAAACAATTTTGAAGTAATGCTCCCCAAACCGCAATCTGATCTTGCCAGAGAAACCCTTAAAGACCCGTATAAGTTTGATTTTCTTATGCTCCGGGAAAAACACGACGAGAGGGAACTTGAAAATGCCCTGGTGGATCAGGTTACCCGTTTCCTTCTGGAATTGGGCGCCGGGTTTTCATTTCTGGGTCGCCAGTATAAAATAACCGTTGGGGGTGAAGATTTTTATCCCGATATGCTTTTTTATCACACAAGGCTTCATTGTTATGTAGTGGTGGAATTAACGGCAGTTAAATTCAAGCCGGAGTATGCGGGGAAGCTTAATTTTTATATCTCTGCGGTTGACGGGATATTACGGACAGAGGGGGATAACCCGACTATCGGTATGCTGATCTGCAAGTCGAAGAACAAAACGATTGTGGAATATGCGTTAAAGGATATTCATAAACCGATAGGCGTTAGTGAATGTGAGATAAGCAGCGTTTTGCCGGATGAGTATAAGTCGTCGCTGCCGAGTATTGAGGAGATTGAGGCGGAGTTGGAGGGGAAAAATGCCAACATATAGCGGTATACAGAAAGAGGAACTGCTCAAAGCGCGTGTCTACAAAGACTATTTTTCAAAATTCGGTTATGAGCCGAATATTGACAATATAGACTTTGTGATCACCGACAAGAAAACACAGGGAGACCTTTTTAGCCCGGACGGCATAATAAGCTCGACACACTTTCTGTGGGCAGAGGCAAAAGCGGCTGTTACCGATATTGTTGCGATGCTAACACAATTAGTGCTTACTATCGGGAAAGCCCGTACTTTTGATAACATCACCCCGCCAAATCTACTCGGTTGTTTTGATTGCGAAAAAATCGCCTTTGTTAATTATTTTGAGATTCAGAATATTTTTTATCAGAATGATTTTAATTGGAAAATCACCCCATCAGATACCGAAACAAATGAGTTTAAACAAGTATATGCGCAGGTACAAAAAATCGTAAATGACGGGACAGAACTAAAAACGTATATTTTTGATTTTGGACGCAATAGCGAAGACTTAAAACTATTTATCAGGGAAAACTTTAAACCGGGGAAAAGCAAAACCGGCAAGCGCCAAATTGATAAAAATAATTTTATTCCTGTCTATGGACACTGGCGGGAAACGGTCATGCCGTCAATTTCCGTAGACTGGAATGTACTAAAAGGAAATGACATAATTGACGGGGACTTTTATTTGGCAGATTTGCTGTCGGATAATAACGAATCAATAAAAGATAGTCTGTCGGTTTTATTACAATCCACTTATTATAAATACAACCGTCAAACCGATTCTTTAGGCGACCTGTTTAGAGAGGCTCATTATAAGGATAATCAACAAGCATACGCGCAGTTTTGGTCAATATATGAACGTCCGCCCAAAAAAGAACTGTGGGATTATATCATTGAGCGGCGCGATTTACTTGTTCCCCAGGATGTGCGGGAACGAAAGGGCAGTTTTTTTACTCCGAAAATTTGGGTAGAACTTTCGCAAAAATATCTTTCCGATGCATTTGGCGAGAATTGGCAGGATGAATACGATGTATGGGATTGCGCGGCGGGGACAGGCAACCTGCTGGCAGGGCTGACAAACAAATATCGCATATGGGCTTCAACTCTCGACCAGCAAGATGTTGATGTAATGCACGACCGTATAAAGAACGGCGCAAACTTGCTTGACAGCCATGTGTTTCAATTTGACTTTTTGAATGACAGTTTCGACAAGCTGCCGGAAGAATTGAAAAAGATTATTGATGACCCGGAAAAACGTAAGAAACTGATTGTGTATATCAATCCGCCGTATGCGGAAGCATCAAGTACAGATGCAGTAACAGGTGAGGGACATAGCAAAGATGGTGTTTCAATAAATAATAAAGCATGGAATAAATATCAAAGATCGGTAGGTTCCGCAATCAAGGAGCTTTTCGTTCAATTTATGGCGCGTGTTTATCATGAGGTTTCTGAATGTAAACTTGCTATATTTTCAAAATTAAAATTCGCAAATAGCCAGAATTTTGTAAAGTTTCGGGAATTCTTTAACGCCGAATATAAAGTAGGGTTTATAGTTCATGCCGATTCATTTGATAATGTGAAAGGGAAATTCCCCATTGGATTTACTGTCTGGGATTTAAATGGTAAAAAATTTCCAGAATGTATTGAGTTGGATGTTGTTGAAGAAAGTTCTAAAAAGAAATTCTGGTCGGACACTGCGCTAACAATAAATCAGTGGATAAAGAACTATACTGATGATAAAGGAAGTGTCGGACTTATGGTTGTTGATGGACCTGATTTTCAAAAGGTACATCAACCGTTCTTAACATTAGTAAAAGGAGTACGCCATGCCGCCTTTTATTCCTTTAATACAAATAATACAATTGAAGGCTGTATATTTTTTGCCGTTCGTCTTTGCATCGAACCTACATGGCTAAATGACCGTGATCAGTTTTTATTTCCAAATGATGGTTATAAAACTGACATGGAGTTTCAGAATGATTGTCTCGTCTTTACGCTATTCCATAGACAGAACCGTATTTCTTCTCATGATGGCACCAATCACTGGATACCTTTCACCGAAACAGAAGTAGACTCACGGGATACGTTTGAATCAAAATTTATGAGTGGCTTTCTGACAGGGAAAACATTTGGTAACGAAGCGCAAGCCGTACTGGATGCGGGAAAAGAACTTTGGAAATACTATCATGCCAAAATAAAAGGCAATCCTACCGTTTCGCATAATGCCTCGTATTATGACATTCGGGAGTATTTTCAAGGGCGTGATAAAGCAGGCCGTATGAATAATACAAGCACCGATGATACCTACAATGCACTAATTGCAGGTTTACGGGATAAGATGAAGGCGCTTACGGTGAAAATACAGCCGAAAGTGTATGAGTATGGGTTTTTGAAGGGGTAGGGAGGAGAATATGGGACAAAAAACGTCTAATGTACTATCTTGGATTTTACTTATTATGTTCGTGTTTCTGATTGGCGTATCTTTTTTTCTCATAAAGAGAGAAGGCGAAATCGCAGATCAGATTGCAGAGTTGAAGGAAATTTATTTATGCTCTGAACAGGCTTCAGATTTGAATATGGTTTATTTTGATAAATATATAACCAATCAAAACGAATTAAAAAGCTTGTGGTGGAATACAATAATCAATCAAGGTGGATTATCAATCATATTTACAGTTGTGGTTATTGTTGTTACTGGATCAATTAGTTTTATGACTCAAAATAATATCGAGAATCAGTATAAGAAAAATATAGAAGAAGGTGAACAAAAATTAAAAGACAGCATTCTCGATGTCAGTTGTATTCTTAACCAGCACAAAGGTACTTTTGGCGCATATATGATAAGCGATGAAGCGGAAGAATCACATTTGTTTGCTTGTTTAAATTCATTTAATAACTTAAAAGCTCTAACAAGGAATGATTTTGAAGAAATTTATACAAGCGACCTGATAAGTCTTGCTAGTTACATATGGAGCACAATTCACAATCAAATTGGTGAGGGTAAACAGTATAAAGACAAAATCAAAATATTGGTGCATACTCTTTTTCAACGTATTCAGAATAAAATTGACAGGTGTAATATTATTGAACATATTGCTGCTTACCGAAACAGCTTGAAAACGCCTTATTCCAAGGATGATACACAAACAGAAAAACTAATCCTTGATGACGAAATAATGCAACTTATTCAGAAAACATTTACCATACGAAAATTTAATTGGTGAAAGTGTATGAGTACGGGTTTTTGAAGGAGTAGATATGAAATTAGTAAATGCGAAGAACCGGATGATTATTGGTTTATTGGAGGAATAATATGACAAACAATGATGAAGTTGATTTTTATGAGGGTTGGGTTGAGTCTGAAGAAGAACGTCAATCAAAGATTGATTTAGATATTCATAATGCTATCACTTTTGCAGCCAAAAAACACGATGGGCAAAAAAGAAAAGGTACTGACATTCCTTACATCGTTCACCCATTAGAAGTAATGCAAATTTTGACTGAAAATGAATGTGAAAAAGAGGTAATTATTGCCGGTATTTTGCATGATACCTTAGAGGATACGGATACCAAACCGGAAGAAATATCCCGTCTTTTCGGGGATCAAATTCTTTCTATAGTTGAAGCAGAATCCGAAGATAAATCAAAATCATGGAAAGAACGAAAACAATCAACCATTGATCACTTGGCCGGTATTTCTTTTGAATCAGTTTTAGTATGCTGCGCCGATAAACTTTCCAATTTACGCAGTATGTATGTCGATTTACAGGATTCAGGTGATAAACTCTGGGAACGCTTTAATGCCGGTAAGGACGATATTAAATGGTATTATACAAGCATGGTAAAGGAAATGTCGTTTCTCGCTGATTATAAAATGTTCGTTGAATTGGAATATCTTATACAAGAGGTTTTTAACAATAGAAATAAATAATCAAAATATTAAGTCAACCATAGCGGAGTTGGCAAAGAAAAGTATGGCGCTTGACAAAAAGGGCGGCACTGAGTCTGCCGGACGATTGTTTGAAAAAGTGTTATTGTTATTGATAGAAGATGACATATCCGTCTGTAATATCATGCCCTGATATACACCGTTTGAGTGAGCAGTTATTAAAAGTATTGGCAAGAGCATTGTCATAGACAAAAAGGTAAGCCTATCGGATTTATAGGAATATTGAGCATAGGGCAGCCATTAACGGATCAAAGAAAAATAGCTCCGGAAGTGCGCATATGGGGATATTGCATTACTGGGTAATGATAAAACGGGCCAAGGATCGGTTTAGGCGGATCATTGATATTCAATGCGTCCCCTTGACAAGAATTTCATATTTCTCTATACTGGCATTTATCAGTCAGTACGATTGACGGTTTTCAGGTAACTTTCCACGTATTAACCTGCGTAAAAGACTCCACACACTATTATTTTCTCAAGGAGTACAGAATGGAAAACGTTCAAGGGGACATCCGTCCCTCGGACAACTATCTTCTTACGGAGCCGGTGAAGAAGCTTTTACCAAAGTTTATTATTCCCTGCGTCATCTCACTGATTATCTCGTGCCTCTACAACATTGTAGACCAGATATTTATCGGTAACAGCAGTCTTGGTTATTTGGGTAACGCGGCAACGGGCATTATTTTCCCCATTACCGTCGTCGGTTGGGCTGCGTCATTGCTGTTCGGCGATGGGGCGGCGGCGTATTTAAGTCTGGCGCAAGGGAGCGTGGCCATAAATGGCCTTAACACCAAAGGGCTTGGTAAAACAATCGCCAACAGCGTGTTGTTTTCATTTCTGTCAGGCGTAGTGCTGATAGTTATTTGTTACCTCTGTGGTGACCGCATTCTGTATGCGCTCGGCGCAACAGATATGACAATCGAATTAACCCGCGATTACGGGCAGATCATTTTTATCATGCTGCCGCTGGCGCTTGCACAAAACACCCTTGCGGCAATTATACGCGCCGATGGCAGCCCGCGTTACTCAATGGCAGCGATGGCGGTCGGCGCGGTGTTGAACATTATCTTTGACCCCATTACGATTTTTGTGTGGGGCTGGGGAATTAAAGGCGCGGCGTATGCGACAATCTTCGGTCAGTTTGTAAGCTTTGTTATATGTGCGGCCTATCTTGCTAAGAGTAAAATGTTTCGCCTCCGTGCCGCCGATTTTTTGCCGTGTTTGAAGGTGGTACGCCGTGTTTTGCCCCTGGGCGGATCAAGTTTCCTCACGCAAATTTCTATTGTCATTGTAACAATAGTAAACAATGTGCTCCTCGTGTCCTATGGCTCTTTGTCCGAATACGGCGCCGATATACCGTTGGCGGCGTTTGTCGTCATCATGAAGTTGTTCCAAATCGTTCTTAACATAGCGATTGGTATTGCGGCGGGAGCGCAGCCGGTCATTGGTTTTAACTACGGTGCAAAGCGCTACGACCGGGTACGGGAGGCGTTCAAGTTTGTCATGTTCTGGACATTGCTGACAAGCGCAATAGCCACCGTTTTGTTTGAAGGCATACCGCAGGTTTTTATTGCCCTATTCGGAAGCGACGGTGAATTGTATACAACCTTTGCGGTACGGTGTCTGCGTATCTATCTCGCACTTATTATATGTACCTGCCTTCAAAAAGCATGCGCCATTTTCCTGCAATCAATCGGTAAGGCAAGCGCGGCAATTCCGCTTTCAATGATTCGTGATGTTATCTTTCTTATCGTATTCACCTTTGTATTCCCCGTGTATCTTGGCGTTACCGGCATTTTCTGGGCCGCTCCCGCCGCCGATATTTTGGCAATACTCGTTACCGGTGTTGTGGTGGCGCATGTATGGAAAAATTTGGGTGTTAGTAAATCGGCGCCGGTTGAAACCGCCCGCTCGGCGGGTTTTAATGGCTCCGCCTCTGCCATAGCCCACCCGCTTGAAGTACCCAAGGCGTCCCATCCCGGGGTGATTATCACGATTTCCCGCGAACATGGTTCGAGGGGTCAGCATATTGGCCGGCTTGTCGCCGGGAAGCTGGGGATTCCCTTTTATTATAAAGAGATGACGGCGCTGGCGGGTAAGGAAAGCGGCCTTGCGGCGGAATTCATTTCAAGCATAAACTCCGAATCGCCTGCCGGCATCCGTGATATGTATATGGATACCGATGTGGTCCGGCAGGCGATTATCGCGCAGGGAAAAGCTATCCGAAAAATTGCCGATGCAGGCTCATGCGTGATTGTTGGGCGCGCCGCCGATTATGTCTTGCACGATTATGCCAACGTAGTGCGGGTATTCATCCATGCGCCGGAAGAATACCGGATTAAACAGGTGGTGAGGTTCTACGGCGATACCGAAGCGGAGGGACGGAAAAACATTGCGAAACAAGACGCCGCCCGTGCCGCGTATTACAAACACGTATCCGGCAATGGGTGGGGTGATGCCCGCCAATACGAGTTATGCATCGACAGTTCTATTGGTGAGGAAAATACGGCAAATGCCATTTGTGAGTATGTAAAGTATAAGGGAAAATGATATACTGCACACTGCATAAAACTGTATATATGGTTTTTAAGAATTTTAACCACAGACCTCACGGACTTTTGCATTGAAATATCATTCTTTTGTCTGTGTCGTCCGTGTGGTCTGTGGTTGATTTCTTCCTTCATGGGCTGCTGCCCGCAGTTCCGCCCGGCGCAGTATCATTTCCCCCGCAATGCTGATAGCTATTTCCTCCGGCGTTTCCGATTTTATCTTTAGTCCTATGGGGGCATTTATTTTATCCAGGACCTCTTCCCCGATCCCTTCCGATCCAAGCTCCCGTTTTACCGCAGCTATTTTTGCTTTGCTGCCGATGACGCCGGTATAGGCGCAGCCCTTTGCTATAGTCTGCCGTAATACGGTGACATCAAAGGCATGGGTCATTATCACAATATAGTCATTAGAACTGACCCGTATCTTTTCGGAAATGGCATCATAGTCGCCGACAAATAAATCCTGTGCCGTTGGGAATAATTCCCGTGTCACGAATTCTTCCCGGTTGTCAAAAACAACGCAGCGGAAGCCCACGGTGGTGAGTACCGGCTGCAGAGCCTGCGCGCAATGCCCGCCGCCAAATATGAACACCTTGCCCGCAAAATTGATAGGTTCACCAAAAATACGCCGGTCCCCTATTTTGACCAGGGTCCCCTTGTTTCTGGCCAAGGCTTTTATAGCATCATTGCTGAGTTCCATTCCCTTGGGAGCAGTATTACGGTGGTAAATGGCCATGGACCAATCGGTGGGATTGGTTAAGTCGGTAAACAGCCATGCATCCTCATCCTTTTCCAGCGATGAAAGACATTCTTTCATACACGTAATGGCGCGTTCGTCATGTCCCGGTATAAACTGAAAATAGACTTCCACATCGCCGCCGCAGGCCATACCCAAATCTTCTTCGTCGTTTTGGTGCAGCCGGTAAGTTTTTTTCCGTGACCTCTGCTGTTCCAAAAGATTTTGGGCCAGTTCTATCGCCTTATATTCCAGGGTCCCGCCCCCAATGGTGCCGCAGGCTCTGCCGCCTTTATCGACCAGCATATGAGAGCCCGCGCTTCTTGGGCTGGACCCCATTTCAGCTACAATGGTAACCAGTACGGTGTCATCTCCGACGTTTGTTTTCTCAAGTATGGTGGTGAATAGATCTTTTAATATCATTTTCTTAATCTCCCGGCGACTATTTTTCAAAAAATAGTCGTACTATTTTCCGCTTTATGCGGTGTACAAATAATACACATAATTTCTATAATGTAAAAGTAGCTCATGTTACATACTAATTGTTTTTGTAACGATTTGCGGTTCGTATTATTTTTAAAAAATAGTCGAATATGATAAAGGCCAGTTCCAAAACAAGAATTTAACCACGAATGGACACGAAAAACACGAATATTATCCGCAAGACATACACCTGAAAATTTACGTATCACCGGTAGCCTATGTTACATGCATTACTCAAACAGTTTGATAGGATATATATATGGCGATAAAACCAAGAATTGAAACATTGCTTGCACAATTGAATGAAAGGGTTCTGGAAAAAGAAGAGCTTGTCCGGTTGGCGTTGCTTTCTTCTATAGCCGGTGAAAGCATCTTTCTGTTGGGGCCTCCGGGGGTTGCGAAAAGTTTAGTTGCCAGGAAGCTGAAATTTGCCTATAAAAATGCTAAGGTATTTGAATATCTTATGAGCCGCTTCAGTACGCCGGATGAAATTTTCGGGCCGGTTTCCATATCAAAACTAAAGGATAAAGACGAATATGAGCGGCTGACAACGAATTATCTGCCGGACGCGGAGGTTGTGTTTCTTGATGAAATCTGGAAGGCCGGCCCGTCAATTCAAAACACCCTGCTTACGGTGATAAACGAAAAGAAATTTCGTAACGGTAAAAGTGAAATTAATGTGCCGATGAAGGCGCTTATTTCCACATCAAATGAATCGCCCGCACACGATCTGGGGCTTGAAGCGCTGTGGGACCGGTTTCTGGTACGCCTCCGTGTTGACGGTATCGCAAACAAAGATAACTTCGACGCGATGATTTCTGAAAAGTTGAATCCCTATGAAGATACGGTTTCAGAAAAAATTACCAATGAAGAATACAAGGAATGGAGTAAAGGGATTGATGAAATCGAAATACCGGCAAACATATTCTATGTGATAGATATAATCCGGAAAATAATACAGGTGGATAATGATAAAGAAGAAAATGCCGGTAATCAGATGTATGTGTCGGACCGGCGGTGGCGAAAAATTGCGCGGCTTTTACGGACCTCCGCATTTCTTAACGACAGAAAAGAAGTTGACCTTATAGATTGTTTTTTAATAAAGGACTGTATTTGGGATGAGGACAGACAAAGAGACGCGGTCTGGGGGTATGTCTGCCGGGCAATTTCTGAATATGGATATATGGCATCAGTTGATATCAAAGGAATTCAGGGCGAACTTAGGGAATTCAAAACAGAAATAGACGGAGAAACTAAGATTGTAACGGATGAGCGCCTTACCGTACCGGCAAATGCCCAGTCTGAATACTACGAACTTGTAATGCGGCCGGGGAACCCAACGGTGAATCTGATACGGCAGAGCGATTTTAAAAAATTAACAAACACAGATGCGACTATGTATCTCCATTATTGGAATAAAAATTATCAAAAAACTGAGCCCTATGATCGTTTTGGGATACGAAAAGGCCCTTCGGAATTTAGTGTTTTTGTTGACGACGTTGAATTTCAACTTAAAACAGAAATAAAAGGAGCGAAACGGCAGATAACAAAGATGCCGCAGCCGGGCATAGCAAAAGACTGGGATGAAAAGATTGCCGGTTTTCTGGAACGCACCGCGGACATGAAAAAGCACATTGAACTCTGCCATTCCAAAGATCGGGAACATCTCCGTAGTAATTTGTTTGTGGACCCATCCTTCGCAAATTTTGTTGACAATCATGTCACCGCTGCGATAAAAGAAATTGAAAAAATCGAAATAGAAATTCGGGAAATTCAAAACGGGTATAAAACAATCAAAGAAGAAGAAGTCGTTATAAATGATTGACGATAGTTTTAGTAATGCGGACCCGGGTAACTTTGCGGATGCAGTAGAAAACATCCTTTCATATAAGACCCTGCGGGAGTTAAGCGCTAACGATTCAAGTCTTGCGGAACAGATTGACCGTGAAATACAAGCCTTTATCCGTAAAACAAAGCGGGAGCTTACTCAAATTGGAAATCCCTTTGAAACAGAACAGACGTATTTGCGTGAATTTGAACAAATTGAAAAAAGTAACTTTCAAAAAATATGGGATACCACCGCTCCTTTTTTGCAGGAAACCTATGAGCAAACTGTTTTTAATATGGAGTTTTATTACCGTCAGTTTCATGAAACTTTATGGCTGTCAGAAGGAAAAGTACCATTGCATTTTGAAAGCGTGAAGGAGCATTTCACCGAAAAATGGGGTGGATTACTTTTTCAAAAACAAACCCTATGGGAACTTAAATTCATTGATGAACAGCGGAAAGAATTCTGCAAAGAACTCTACAAACAAATAGAAGAACTGAAAAAATTGCAAACATTACTTGCACCTTTCCTCGGTGAATTAGGGCGGCTTTGGGATATGAGCAAAGGCCGCCGACAGAAAATTAATTTAGACATCCTGAAAAAATACGCAGAACTTCTGCAACACGATACGTCCCTCCGGGAATTAGCGGAAATGCTTGGACGGATGCATATCGTTCTGAAAGAATATGAAGAAGAGCTATTCGCCGGTATGGTATTGAAGCCTGATTGGAAAACCGGATATGCGCACAAGGAGGATTTAATAGGTATACACGAGAGCGGCGACATAAGCAGTATGCTGCCTTCTGAAACGGCTTTGCTGGCAGATACTACAACGGAACAGCTCTTTTACAAAAAATTTGCCGAGAAAAAATTACAGACATTTGAATATCAGGGGAAATTTTTATCCGAGGAGGAAGATCGGAGAATGCGGCAAAAAGCAAAGGAAGATAAAAAGGGGCCGTTTATTATTTGTGTCGATACCTCGGGCTCCATGCACGGAACCCCTGAAACGGTTGCGAAAACACTCTGTTTTGCCATTTTAAAAATTGCGGTCATGGACAATAGAAAATGCTATTTGATTTCTTTTTCCACCGGAATTGAGACGCTTAATTTAACCGATATGAAGAACTCCTTTGACAAGCTTATCGCTTTTCTTTCCATGAGTTTTCATGGCGGAACGGACTCAATGCCCGCCATGCATGAAGCGCTGAACATGCTTAAAGACGGGGATTATAAAAAAGCGGATGTCGTTATGGTTTCTGATTTTATTATGCCTGCTTTTGATGCGCAAATGCAAAATGATATCCGTTCAGCCAAAGAGAATAAGACAAAGTTTCATAGTATTATGATTGGCAGCAGTGGGAATGATAGCATCATTGAGGATTTTGATAATAATTGGATTTATGATATACATAACAAGGGGTGTGTGGTACAAATGATTAAGGATATTAGGAAACTTGCATGAAATAGCCGCAAAAACAACAAAAAACGCTTGACTAATCATTTAATGTGTATTATAATGTGTATTGGAGGATAAAAATGAGGACAAATGTTGTTTTAAATGATGAATTGGTAGAAGAAGCCTTTAAATTTTCGGAGGCGATTTCTACAAAAAGAGAATTAATTGAAGTTGCATTACAGGAGTATGTGAATAATAGAAAAAGGAAAAATTTAAAAGAATTGAAAGGAAAAATAAACTTTAGTAAAGACTATAATTATAAAAAAATGCGGGAAATATAATGATTCTTGTAGATACTTCCCTATTAATTGGATATTTTAAAGGAAGAGAAGATCCACCCTATGATAAAATGGATTACATTATTGATAATGATATCCCCTATGGAATTGATAATCATATTTATTTGGAAATATTACAAGGGGCGAGGGATAAGAAGGAATATGTCATTCTAAAAGAATACTTAAACACTTTGCCATTTTATGAATTAAAATATGGAAAGCGATCCTATGAAAATGCAGCATTACTGTATATACGATGCAGAGAAAAGGGAATAACAATACGAAGCACCATAGATTTAATAATCGCAGAGATAGCAATAGAAAATAATTTGTACATATTACATGATGATGGTGATTATACTAATATGGCAAGTGTAATTAGTGAAATAAAAATATACTCTTAATTGGTAAGTGATACTATTACTCTGTGTGGACAAATCTTTTACCGTCATTTTGCTTCCGCTAAATCCTGGCGAGTTTTTTTATAAAAGCAATCGAATTATTTCCACACTAATAATGCTTTCTTAATTCATCGACTGCTTTTATAAAATTATTCGTGTGACGTTCCGTATGGTGAAATTTATGATAGTACACACCAATTCGGAAGATAAAAGTAACCTATGTTACATTGACGTATCGTAATTTTATGCTACAATAAACCATGCAAAGCGGCCCCTTGCTATCCACTAAAGCTGGTACTCCGGAGTATCCTACCCGGTTTCTGTATCTTCCCCAGGGAACAAGCCGCTTTGAAAAAATTGGAACCCTTCAAAAGTATCCCAAGGATACCGTCATCATAGAGCCCGGTGAAATTCCCCAGTGTTGTTATGCGGTAAAAAAGGGCTGCATTATCGGCTACGAATACAATGAGGGCGGGGATGAACGGGTATACGATGTCCAGATGATGGGGTCCCTCATGCTGGAAGCGCTCCTGTTTATGAACGGCGGGAGGGGAATACCGTCCCCGGTTTATTTTAAGGCAGTCAAAAACTCCGAGCTTATCCGGATTGAAAAGCACGCCCTTATCCGCGAAATGCAGGAGGACCCGCGGCTGACCCTGGATATTATAGAATCTATTTCAAATAAATTCTTTTCCGCCATGGATCAGCTCCGGGAGCTCAAGTGCCACGACACCGAATGGCGGCTCTGTAATTTGCTGCGCATGTTTTCCGACTGCTACGGCGTCCCCCATGATACCAAAAAAATAATTATCGCCGAAAAAATAAGTCAGCAGACATTGTCAAACCTCCTGGGGGTAAACCGCATTTCCATCACCCGTATCATGAAGAAGCTCCGGGACATGGGACTGGTGGAGCAGATCAACGGGTACTATTGCATCACCGATATTGATAAACTGAAACGGCACCTGGATTTTCTTGGATAATTTTTCAAAAAGAATAGGGATTTATTACAATAGTGTTACCCCACATTGCTTTACCGCCGCCTGTAAATCATCATCAAGGGGAACAGTCAAGAACATAAACCATTATTTTCTGCCTTCTTTGACCGCATCCAATAGTTCCTGGCAGCAAGCGATTGAACCGCCTGCTTACACTGCTTGTGCAGAAAGCGGATTTACCAGACCGATACCGAGGGCAGATGAAATTTTGGCAAGAGTAGCTGCCGTGAAATTTTCTTCCCCATTCTCCCATCGTGAAATCATAACCTGCGAGACACCAAGTTTTTCAGCAAGTTCTTTTTGGGTATATCCCCGCTTCCGCCGTGCTATCTGTATACTCACGGCGATATCAGCAACGAACTCTGCGGCAATCCGCTCATCGTATGAGAGTGAATCAAGCAACCAGGTGTTTTCTTTTGATTCTGCTATTTTTTCCTTAATGGTCATCATTTTCCTCCTCAAGTTTGTTATAAATACTCTGCGCTCTCAATATCGCTGAGTCGTAATCACTTGAATCTTTTTCTTTAAAGGCGGTAAGCAATATAACTGCTTCATTGTCTGCGTAAACATATATATATCGTTCGTTAATTTGACTGTGTGGGTGACGTATAGCATAAAGATGAGGATTGTCGGTCCCTTGCAAATGCTCAAATTGCTGTAGATTAAGCGCATCTGTTCCCTGTTCATCAAGAACTTTCAACCACGTATAGAGCCATCGTATATAGCGCCGTTCCTCCCCTTTGTTTTTACCCATCAATGCACTAAATTCATCGGGAAAACACGCTGCTTGATATATATTGTTAAACCCAGCAACTTTTTCAATCTTCATCAACAATCCTTATATAAACATTATATAACCTTTAAGTTATATTGTCAATACGTATGGACTGATAAACTGAAACGGCACCTGGATTTTCTTGGATAATTTTTATAAAAAAGCGCTTTTTATGTGATCTATGTTACTGGTGTTTACCCTGTACCCAATCTATCCTGATTACAGAATTCACTGATAAGGAGGCAATACAAATGGTATTACCTAAGATTGAGTACATTCGGGCTCAAACCCTTGCCGAAGCGTCCAACCTGATGGTGGAGCTGGGGAAGGGCGCTAAGATTATGAATGGCGGCACGGACTTACTTCCCCCGATGAACGATGGAGTCCTTAAACCGACACACCTGGTGGACATTAAGAATATCCCCGGGTTGGACTACATTACGTATGACGAGAAGGAGGGGCTCAAAATCGGCGCCCTGACGAAGCTGCGGGAGATTGAATTTTCCCCGGTGGTCAGGGAGAAAAACCCGGCGGTTGCGTCGGCGGCGGCCTACGTCGCTTCTATGCAGGTGCGGGCTAAGGGAACCATGGCCGGTAACATTACTAACGCGTCGCCGTCGAACGACACCGGCCCGATTCTGCTGGCCCAGAATGCGAAGGTCCTTGTGCACCGGCATGACGGCAAGGAAACAGAAATCCCCATGGATAAATTCTATATCGGGTTTAAACAGACCGCGCTGGAGACCGGCGATATTATCACCGCCCTTGTCATTCCCCCCCTCGCTAAGGGCGAACATGCCGCGTATATCAAGCACTCCGTCCGCAGGGCGATGGATTTGGCCATCGTCGGTGTGGCCGCCTGGATCAAGCTTGAGGGGAACAAGTGCGTTGACGCCCGTATTGCCCTCGGTGGGGTTTCCATCTCAACGATTCGCGCGCCGGCGGCGGAGGATCTGCTCAAGGGTAAAGAAATTACCGACGAGCTGTTGGAAAAAGTCGGCATCGCGGCGATGAATTCCTGCAAGCCCATCAGCGATGTCCGGGCATCCGCCGAATACCGCTCCGATATGGTGCGCGTGTTCACCAAGCGGGTCATCAAAAAGGCACTGGAGGTTGCGTAATGAACAAAATAATTAAGTTTACCCTGAACGGAGATCCGATAGAGATTGCCTGTGAGTCCAATCTCGCGTTGTTAGATCTCATCCGTGACAAAATCGGGCTTACGGGGACGAAAAAGGGCTGTGAAGAAGGGGAGTGCGGCGCTTGTACCATCCTGCTTGACGGCAATCCCGTCAATTCCTGCCTCACCTTGGCGCAGGAAATTGAAGGCCATGAGGTGGTAACCATAGAAGGGATTTCGAAGGGCGGCAAGCTCCACCCGATCCAGGATGAATTTATCACGCGATGGGCTTTCCAGTGCGGGTACTGCACCCCCGGTATGGTGCTGAGTTCCATAGCGTTGTTAAACAAGATTCCTCACCCAACCGAGTATGAAGTTCGTGAGGCAATTTCCGGCAACCTCTGCCGCTGTACGGGCTATCAAAAGTACGTAGAGTCGATTTTGGCCGTTGCCGCTCAAATGAATAAGGAGGCGAAGGTATGAACCGATTTGCAGATAAGGAATACTACCGGAAACCCGCCGATTATCATCTCATAAACGGCAAGGAGAGTAAGTACGATCGCATCGATGCCTACGAGAAGGTCACCGGCCAGGGGAAATATGCCGGGGATTACCTGGCTCCGGATATGCTCACGGTGAAGATTGTGCACAACACGAAATTCCCCCATGCAAAGATCCTGTCGATTGACACCAGTAAAGCTGAGGCCTACCCCGGTGTAAAATGCGTCCTGACGGGCAAAGATTTTCCCGATATTCGTATCGGTACCCACGTTGAAGGCGCGGGGGGCGGGGACATCGAAGTTCTTTGTAAAAAAGAAGTCCGTATGTACTACGATCCGGTTGCCGCCGTGTGCGCGGTTGATGAGGAGACCGCCGCTATTGCCGCCGTTGAAATTTACCCGGATGGTTGCGTTGGTCTGTACCTGGTTCGGCGAATTGAGGATCGGGGATGCGGTGCCGGAAACGAAGGCCGTTCCGGAGAAACCGATACCCTCGCCGGGTTTTAGTTTGTCCTTGCGCTCGTTCCAGTGCATGTACTCCGCCGCATCCTGCAGCGTTTCTTTGAACGCGCAGGAGGTGACGATGAGGCCCGCCGGAGATTTGTAACCCGTCTCCAGGGCGCTTATTTTTCTGAACTCCACCGGGTCAATGCCCATTTCCTCCGCCGCGTACTGCATATTCAGATCGTGGGCGAACTGAACCTGGCACGCCGTGTAACCCCGCATTGCGCCCGCATAGGGGCCGTTCGTAAAGATACGCTTTGACTCAAGGTCAATGGCGTCAATTTTGTAGGGGAACGCCGCCCAGATAACACTAAGGTTAACCGGCGCAACCTGGGATTCGCCGTAAGCGCCGCCGTCCAGTAATTGCAGTGCCTTCTTCGCCAACAGTTTCCCGTCCTTTGCAAACGCCGTATCAA
>BNUY01000034.1 GCA_025997715.1 Spirochaetia bacterium | reverse complement strand
CGGAACTGACCCCGGACAACAACGCTGCCGAACGGGGGATACGGCCGTTTGTTATGGGGAGGAAAAACTGGGTCATGTGCGGCTCTCCGGAGGGCGCAAAAACTGCCTGCGCTCTTTATTCCCTTATCGAGACGGCCAAGGCTAACGACCTGAACCCCTGCTTTACCTGAAAACCGTTTTTGACAAAGTGCCAACCTTGGCCCCCGGCGACGATTGGGGGCAACTGCTGCCCTGGAACATCACCCCCTGATTTTTCGGGAGTGGCTGCTTTTTCCCTTCCTCCTGGGTGTAGAACCCGTCCTTCCAGTTAAAGCGAAACGCATTGGGCAGGGGCGCCGCGTTCTTCACCGCGTTCATAATGTCCTTGTAGTCCTTTTTTTTCAAAACCGGCCCGGAAAAGTCCAGGATGAAACGCCGGAACCCCGCTTCCTGCAAGAAGGGTATCTTGTCGATAATGGCAAAGGGCTTTTCCGGGTAGACACGGGAGCCGTCCCGTTCACTGATAAGCCTGAATTGTTCATCCCGGCTGTCCTGAAAATTCCCAAAATCGTAGACCCGCCCCAAATCCGCCCTGATACGAAATAACGCGGGGTAGGCAAAGACCGTGATAAAGCCCTGGGAACGCCGGTTTTGTTCGATGGTCCGCTCCCAGTTTTGCCGGTTGTTTTCCAGGGGGGAGATGATGGTGTCCGTCCCCATATCGGAAATAAATGCGGCAGACCAGCGGTTAAAGGCGTACAGGTAGGGCCCGGCAATAAGCCGTACCACCGGCATATCCCGGAACAGGGCAAAGTGCCCGGGATTATTCACCACAAATTCCCGGTAGCCTTTTTCAACGAGCCGGGGGATTTCCTCCGTAAGAATACTGTCCAGGGCTTGCGGAAAATAAGGGTCAAGAACCAGGATGAGTTCCCCGCACCGAAAGGGCAACGGGGGCTTGTCTTCCCCCAGAAGCCAGGCGGCGGTCTTGCGGTTATACTCCGCCATAGCCCGGATAGGCCTGACCGACTGAACCACAAACAGATCCTCCGGCCGGGATACCATCGCGTAGATTCCCTCGGGAAAAGTTTTGCCATTCTTCTTCTTTACCGCCCCCAGGCTTAGTTCCGGGGCCTTGTCATGGCCGGGAAGGCGGCGGCAGGTATCCAGATTGTTGGGTATAACCGGGGTATAGCGCCGGGACATGGCCCTGGTTTGGATCAGGTAAACCGAGTCCCCGGCGTCAAAGCCCTGGGGAATGGATATCCACCGCCCCCGAGCGCCGCCCTCCGGCCCCGAGCCCGCCTCGTCTTCCGCAAAGCTGAGCTTATGGGACTGCCTATCCGAATCGTCCCGGCGATGGAACCGCACCGAATCCCCAAGGCCCGGCAGGGGCGGCCCCCCGGTGATAAGGCCTTGGCGGCCCCGCATTTCGCCCTCAGAGCCCCTTACCCGGAGTATGGTCCCCAGGGGTATGCCCGTCCCCCCATCCTGTTGCGGGTTCAGCCAGGCGCCGGGCGCCTTTTCTGCAAAGTAGAAGGTAGTTTTTGTCCGGGCAAAGTCATTGCGGAGTATGCGTAGTCCTTCGGCAAGGCTCCGTTCCCGGTCCCCCTCAAGGCCGTCGATGACCCGGCGGTAGGCGGACACCACGGTCCCCACATATTCGGCGCTCTTCATCCGCCCTTCGATTTTGAAAGAAGCCACCCCGGCATCAGCAAGAGCAGGCGCCTGTTCCAAAAGCTGGAGGTCGCCGGGGCTGAAGTAGTAGCCGGATTCCCGGTCATCGTGCCGGTAGAGGCGGCGGCAAGCTTGGGTACACATGCCCCGGTTGGCAGACTTGCCCCCCAGGTAGCTGGAAAAGAGGCACAGCCCGGATGCGCTGACGCAGAGGGCGCCGTGGACAAAGACCTCCAGGGCCATGTTGGTGTTATCCCGTATATCCCGGATTTCCTCCAGGGCAAGCTCCCGGGCAAGAACCACCCGGGAAAAGCCGTGTTTGGAAAGGATGTTCGCCCCACGGGCAGAGGCGATATTCATCTGGGTGGATGCGTGAAGTTTCAGGGCCGGGAAGTTGTCCCGGACCATTTTTATCACCCCAAAATCCTGGACGATGATGCCGTCCGGCCCCAGGTTCGCCAGATATTTAAGAAGCTGGTACACCCGGTCGGCTTCCCGCTGCTCAAAAACCGTATTGACCGTGACGTAGACCTTGCGGTTCATCCGATGCAACCTGCGGAGCAGGCCCTCAAACTGGGAATAGGCAAAATTGGCGCTCCGGATTCGGGCGTTGAAGTTTTTCAGCCCCAGGTACACCGCGTCCGCCCCTTCGCCTATCGCGGCGTCCAGGGACTCCGGGGAGCCTGCGGGGGCAAGGAGTTCAATGTTCATTACTAAACCGTTTCAAGTCCGTAACCATAAGCTGGGGCGTTTCAGAGCCATTGAACCAGTTGCGGTTCAGGGTAAACACCAGATCCACCGTATCGTTTTTGTCGAAGTCCCGCTTAACCTTATCCGCCGCCTGCCAGTATACCGCAGGCCATTTTACCTTCCCCGTATCCAGGGTGAGCTTGGCATGTTTGGCCTCCGGTTTCCCCATAAGGATGATATCCGTAACCTTGAGCCCCCGTGCCAGAAAGTTGAGGGGGCGATTTTCTTCACCGTAGGGTTCAAAGCGATCCGCCAGTTGAAAAAGCTCGGTGGTAAGAAATTGGGCGGTCCGGGGGCCGGAGAATTCCGCGTCCACAAAAATTGTTTCTTCAGAGGCCGCTTCCCCCAGTTCCATGGCAGCAGTAATGGTGAGGAGCCGTTCCAGGAAGGGTTCCCAATTAGCTATGACCATGCTGAACCCGGCGGCAAAATCGTGGCCCCCCCAGTCAAGAAACAGGTCGGCGCAGGCTTCCAGAAGGAAACGGAGGCCGTAGCCCCGGGTGGAACGGAGAGAGCCCGTGGCGGTTTCCTCCGTAAAGGACACCACCAGTGCGGGGGTTTTAAACCGACTCACCAGTCGGCCCGCCATGAGCCCCGTGACTCCCCGGGGAATACCCCCGGCGGCGGCGAGGACCAGTTTTCCCCCGTACCGTTCCTGACTTTCCTGAGCCAGGGGTTCCACCAGGAGCCAGATTTCCTCACCCAGTTTTTTCCGGGCTTCGTTCAGGGTGATGATTTCCGATGCCAGGGCTTCCCGCTCCTTTGGGTCATCCGACAACAGTAATGCTACTGCTTTGTCGGGGCGGCCCATGCGGCCCGCAGCATTGATGGCGGGGCAGAGCTGCCAGGATAGTTCGGTAGTCCCGAAACGCCGTCCCGCCAGGCCCAGCTTAAAGAGCAGGTCCGACAGCCCGGGCCGGGGCTTTTCCACCAGGGATGCAAGTCCCCGGCGGACGATGATGCGGTTTTCGTCCCGCAGGGGCATGATATCCGCCACGGTTCCCACGGCGGCAAGCTGGAGGTCCGTGTTATCCTCCGGAGTAAAATGTCCCTCCTTTTTTTGGACAAAGGAGGTGAAGAGGTTGATAAAGATATCCATCTCCCCCATGGGCTTATCGGCGTACCGGGCAATACGGGAAATCTCCTTGAGCCGGAGCAGGCTCTTCCCCGCCGCCTGGGGAATCTGCCGCCCTATTTCCGGGGCCATATCAAGCATATAAATCTCAAACCCCGCGCCGAATATCTTCACCAGGGTCTTCTTCTGCAGCGGCGCGTCCCAAGCCAGGATCTGCTGGCCCTCCAGAAACGCGGGAATCCGGGTTTCACCTATGCCCACCATGCCCGGCACCACCGTTTCCGTAAGCCGGTCAATCACCGCAAGGTTCACCATTTTGGCGATTTCAATAATATAGGAATCGTTGGAAGGCAGGGCATTGAGAAAACAGACCGGCTGATTGTAAAGCTCACTCTTTAGGGCAAACCGCAGGGCGCTCACCAGCTTATAGGCTACCCCGCAGCCTGCCAAATCGCGGAAGGGGTAGGTTGAATCCTTCAGCTTGGGATTAACGATAGTGTAGGCCTGGGGAAGTTTATCCTGGGGGTTGTGGTGGTCCGTGACGATCACATCGACCCCCAACTCCGCCGCCCTATCCACCTCGGCCATGTTGGAGATGCCGCAGTCCACGGTGATGATCAGAGTCCCGCCCTCGGCGGCAAACTCCTCCACCGCTTTTTGGGAAAGGCCGTAGGGCTCGTCCCCCAGGGGGAGCCGCCATTTGACATCCATACCCTGCTTGAGGAGGAAGCCCGTAAGCATAGCGGTACTGGTGATGCCGTCCACATCCCGGTCGCCGAACACCAGGACCTTCTCGCCCTCCTCCTTAGCCCCCAGGATACGCTCCACCGCGGCGTCCATGCCGGGCAGACCAAAGGGGTTCCGGAAGTGCCGGGGATCGTCTTCAAGGAAATAGCGTATTGTTTCGCCCGTGGTAAGCCCCCGCCGCACCAGGATGGAGGCGGTGAGGAGATCGCAGCCGTATTTATCCGCCAGTTCCTTTACCAGTTCCGGGGGTATGTCTTTTTTGTCCCAAATCATGGTGAAAGCATATCAGAAAAGCGTCTTTAGGTCGATGGTAAGCCCCGGCAGTACGGTAACCGGAACCATATCTGATCTGCCGTATGTTGAAACATTGTAGTGCCCTTTTTCAAAGAGATTGACCTTCACCAGACTGGTTTCCGGGTCGATAACCCAGTACTCCCGTACCCCGGCTTCAAGATACAGGTTGAATTTAATAATCAGGTCTTTGCCGGTGTTTGACGGAGACAGAATCTCTATAACCAGGTCAGGCGCGCCATTGCAGCTCAGCTTACCGATTTTTGAAGGATCGCAGATGACCATCAGGTCGGGCTGCAACACCGTATTATCGCTTTTGTCCGGCTCCGGGAAGAGCCGTACATCAAAGGGCGCCGCAAACGCCCGGCAAGTCTTCCCTTTTAGGTAAGTCCAAAGTATTCCCGATAGGTTCATAGAGATGTCCTGGTGGATGGTAGCCGGACTGCTCATCTCATAGACTTCCCCGTTGATGATCTCCGCCCGGTAATTTTCGTCCCACTCAAGGTAGTCGGCGTAGGTATAGTATTCTTTTTCCTTTAGCAATGGCATGGTGTGCTCCCTGTTGTGGAGTATAGCATATAAACCCTTAGAACAGTACCCTGCTCAAAACCATATACACCAGGGTCCCGCCGATGATGCTGATCAGGGCATTCCGCTTCCACAGATGGGTCAGGGCGGTAAAGGCGGAGGCGGCCAGCACCGGGATGCTTGCGTGGATATTATCCTTGATAGGCCCGCTTATGGCATTGAAGGCCAGCACGGTCATAGCAACCGGGGGGGCGGTCTTTTCAACCAGGGAGAGGAAGGTTTCCGATGCTTTTCCACCGCTCCTTTTCCGTTCCCGGAAAAAAATGAAGGGAAATACCCGGCAGAAAAATATCACCGCACCCATGATGAAGGTCATAAGCAGCGCTTGAGGGATGCTAACCATTTCCGGCCCCCTTTCCCCGGACAGGGTCCGCGGTCAGTAGTTGTACGGCGACAAGGGCAATCACCATGGCCGAAAGCAGGGAGAGCCGGGACGGGAGAAACACCACCGCCAGGATTGCCGCCAGCGCGGAGATGACGAAGGGGCCGGGCCGCTTAACCCGGAGTATCTGCTCGATCATGAGCACAATGAACAGGGCGCTGAGGGCAAAGCTGATTCCTTCCATACTAAAGGGAATGAGGGTTCCCAGCAGGGCTCCAATCACGGCGCCGACGGTCCAGTACCCATGGTCCAGGAGCGCCACCAGGAACATGAACCGGCTTTGATGTTCACGGTCTTCATCATCCGACAGGGTCCCTTCGCAGAAGGCGGAAAGGAGGGCGAAGGTTTCATCTGTCAGGGCAAAGATAAGGTACCATTTATAGGGGCCTGCGGCATTGAACCGTTTGAACATGGTCAGGCCGTAGGCTATATGCCGGGCGTTGACCACCAACTGAACCAGGGCCGCCTCCACAAGCCCTGCACCGGCGGCAAAAAGCCCCACGGCGATATATTGCCCCGCGCCGGCGTACATCACCAGGCTCATCACCAGGGCCAGCCACCAGGGGTAGCCGGCGTCCACCACGAGAAGCCCCGCGGCAATGCCGATGGCCGGGTAACCCAGGAGGACCGGGAAAGAGTATTTGACGGCGGCGATGAAGGGGAAACGCTGAGCCATAGGGGTTTAAGAATAGCCGGAAAACGGGGGTTTGTCCATGTTACTGCAGAAATATGTCTAATAGTTGTTGATTCGCCTTGGGTAAAAATATATGGTTATTTGTCAAACGGATCTGCTGGCATTAGGCGCTATGCGCGATAAGACTGTTGCAAAACTTTTCCGGCGAAGGGGCAAACGGTATTAGGAAAAGATTTCTGTCAATTACATGGCGGGAAGGGGTCTAACCAGGCCATCGCCGCCGCATGGCTGGGCGGGGCTGACCATTGACGAAGGGCGGTACCTGGAAAAAATTTTTTCAAAGGCGGCGAACATGGCGAAGATTTCCGGTTCGTCAGGATAGCGTCTGCCCTATTTCCTAATAATTTTCCAAGCCGCTAAAGTATACTATGCTTTTTCATTTTGTTTATTCGCCTAATAAGAGTTATGTGCCATTTTGCCTTAACTTATTGCGGCTATAAATCAAAAATAAACCTATAAAAAGAGCAGTAATAAATCTTTTCATTTAGAAACTCCTTTTCTAAGAAGCGACGGCACTGATAGTCAAGTTTCGGGTGAAGATGGAGGGGAAGGGGTGATACACTGCCATATCATGGTTTCAACAACCGCCGATATACTTTATCCGTATTACGAATAAACCCTATTTACACCTTATTTATATTTTTTATTTCGCGGCTTATATCTTCAATAGTTAGATTATCCAGCCAAGCATGCCGTTCTTTCGTATAATCGCCATAGCCGGAATCAAATTGGTGCATAAATTCAACCATGCCTACCGGGCCCAGTTTTTCCATCAATGCTTCTATTCCTAATTTCCGTATGGCATTTATATCCCTTGTGATTACTTGATTATTCATATTCAATCTCCTTCATATACCATGTTACCGGGTTTTCGATTAGCAGCGATGATCTAATCTGTTTTGCGCTCGTGACAAAATCCTTATCAACGGTTAATAAAACTGATACATTTTTGTATTCAGCAGAGGCAAAATGTAAACTGTCCAATGCTTTTAATCCGTACTTTTGTAATTCCAACGCCCTGTTTTGTATTTCATCACTGAAGGAAACATCATCCTTCTTTATAGAATATACATTTAATACTTTATTTCTTTTACCCAAATCCGGTGTTTTCATAATTTCGTAGGTAACTATATCACTTCCAATCAGGAGCCATTTACCATAAAAACACTTCCATAAAATGGCCATTATGGTATCACTTTCTATACGGATTTTGTCCTGAGTTTGATCATCAAATGGCCTGTTTAGGCAACAGCAATCCATATAAATTTCCATACTACATAGGATAGCATATACTTTCAAAGAAATCAAGCGCCGGATTAAGTTTCTCCCAGGTACCATGACAGGCCCTGCCTTGCGGGTTGTTATCAGCAGGGTATCGGACACCATATGCGTTTACTTAGGAGAAGAACAACCACGAAAAACACGAATAAATCATCAATAAACCACACTATCCGTATCTATTCGTGTTAATTCGTGCCCATTCGTGGTTAGATCAAAAATGGTGACAGGCACCATTGCGCTCACAGGCCTTTACCCGCCTCATGGGGCGCTTCCTGTAGTTAAGCCTGGGACTATTTCTTTTACGCTGTAACAATCCCTGTGTTCCGTAAAAAGGGTCTCTTTGCAGTTATTACAAGTATTCTCATAACTCTCGCTGTCTATTGCTTCGCCATGATAGGTTACAGAATAACGTGTACCACATACACACTCTATAATCTCTGTGGAACCAAGCTTTTTTGGCAATTTCCCTTTTTTTATCATGCTACCCCCCATTTCTTTTTCAAATCTTTCCCCCGCATACCGCGAGGTCTACTTAACCTTTGCCATATCGCGCAAATTCAATCTTCTTCTCCCCATACAGGGCTAGGTTTCCTTCTAACGGCTCTTGCCGTCTTCACTTTTTGGCGCCAACTTTTTGGTGCCGGGCGCTTATTTTACGTAAACCGAGTAGGGTCTAGCATTATTTGTGCCGTCTGAAAGGCTTGTAGCCGCGCCGCTTTGCTACCTGTTTTCCATTCAGCCTCCAATTTTTGATTGAGCAAGGCCAACGTTCTTTTTATACGTTTCACTGGATGGGGCCAGACGAGATGCCGTAGTAAAATCTTCCAGTGCCTTGGCATAATTTTTCATAGTACTATAATAGAAGATGCCACGGCTATTGTATCGACTAGCATTTTCTGGTTCAAGCTCAATCATCTTATTATAATCCGCAAGAGCTTTATCAAAATTTTTCATTATCTCATAGCAGGAAGCGCGGCCGATATAATATTTAGCATTATTCGGGTCCAATGTAATGTTTTTTCCAAGCTCAGCAATTGCCTTTTCATAATTTCTCATTTGAAGGTATGTCAGTACACAATTGTCTAAAGCAGTAATATTGTTAGGTTCCAGGCGTAAAGCCTCGTTATAGTCAGAAAGGGCGGACATTAAATCCCATGCCTCATATGCGACATCACCCCTTTCAATATACTTTTGGGCTGAATCAAGCTTTTCAGGGGCAATTGGTCTGGCTGAATATTTCCATACCGGACCATTCTTATAATAGGTGCCGGCAGCTTTATTTTGTGAGATATAAAAATTTACAAAATTTGAATCGAACCCCAATTGTCCCAGGCCTTCATTTGGCCAGTTTGCCGGCATTGTTATACTTTCAATGTTTGTGTTTTCGGCAAATACCGTTCCACGGCCCCATCTACTTGTAATAGAAAATACCGATTCAAGAACCACCCTTTTCAAAGCATTGCCTTTAAATGCACTTACTCCAATGGTTTTAACATTCTTTGGAATTATAATTTCACGTAATTGATTATCCTGAAAAGCACTTTCCCCTATACTCGTCACCGTATCAGGGATAGTCAAGGTAACGAGTGTTTGATCTGTCATTGCAAAAGGACCTATTTTCGTTAATCCCGTTGGTAATTCAATGTAGAGTACAGAACCTTTAGAATAGGTATAGCTCATAGGGACATCATCCAGACCTATCTGTTTTATCCCCCTTGAGAGAATAACAGCTTGGACCTCATCGATACCATAAAATGCGCGCCATCCTATTTTACTAACCGGCGTGTCATATAGTTTTGCTGGGACTCTGACAAACCTATCATTTCCTTTGTAGCGTGAAACCAACACTGTCCCATCACTCAACTGATCGATCTCAAAATCACTATCAGTTTGCGCGGTCAATGAACCCGCAAATACCGCCAATAACACCATCAGAACAAACACCTTCTTCATCATAAACTCCTTGCGTATAATGCCCGTCGGCTTTTTATTAAGACATTCTGACGAAAGTCTTTTCTCGCATTTACCACCCCTGGTTTATTTTTCGATTCTGCCTATCCAATGCGTTTTGCATAGAATTATTGACATAAGGGGAAACCCAGTCCCAAAAGGCATTTGCCTGCTGCTTTGCTATTGCTTCATTGGCCGCCGCAAGGCCTGCTTGTACGCCTTCATTGTTCGGCTCAATTTCCAGGGCTTTGGTGAGATCCCTAAGCGCCGCATTGTAGTCCGATACGTTGTAATATGAGAGCCCGCGGTTCGCATAGGATTCAAAATCATCAGGGGCAATATTCAAAGCCTTTGTAAAGGCATTAATCGCGTTTCTGGATTGCTCAAGGAAAAAGTATGCTTTTCCAAGTATTCTATAGGCATCCACTCCGGCAGTATCAGCCTTATTAACGTAATACTGCAAATCAGCAGCAGCTTCTTCATACTCTTCAAGATCATAATAGCAAAACCCCCGTTCACAAAAAGCCAGGAATTCCGCCTCGTCCTCTTTTATTGCCTGCGTAAGGTCATCGACCGCTTTCATGTTTTGTTTGAGCTGTCTGTACGCCATACCCCTATACAGATATGCCTGTTTATAGGCCGGTTCTTTTTCTATTACTTTATTAAAATTAGAGACCGCCTTCTCCCAATCGCCATTATTATAAAGGCTTACGCCTTTATTAAAGGTAACTTCCGGCTTCTCACAGGAGGCAAGGATCAGCCCAATTATTGAGCATAAGAATAAACCCAAAACCATCTTTTTACCCTTTATCCAAACTGTCTCTATTCCAAATGTTTTCTTCATAAAACAACCTCCTAAAATTGTTAGGCATTACATAGAATACCTTATTAGTTTAGTCATCAATGACTAAACCTATGCTGTCACCATATAAATGATTTCTTGTGATATTATCACAAGTTTCATAAAATACGTCAATAGTATGTTTTGATAAAATGTGGCAATACCATATCTTTTTTAATTGTGAAGGAGCACGCTGATTTGCGAAAAATTCTCTCAACTAACATCCGGACGGCTCGGGAAACCCTCCATATAACTCAGCCACGGTTGGCGGAATATGCCAATATTTCCATGTCCTATATGGCAAATATTGAGTACTGCAAAACCTGGGTAAGCGATAAGACCCTTATGCGTATCGCCAAGGCGTTGAATATGGAAGCCTATGAACTCCTGCGGCCCCCGGGCGGGGAATCAATCGCAGCGGATACGGAAAAAGGGACGAATCTACATCAAATAGCAGAATTGGTTAACGATAAAAAGAAGGCCCTGAAAAAGGCCGCCGAGGAATCCCTGGATGACCTGATATCACAAATAATCAAACTCCATTCGGCGGATTAGGGCCGGAGGGGAATCTACATATATTGTAGGAAAAATGCTTTACAATTTGTTAAACATATTGTATAATCCCCTATGAATGAGCATCTGAAATTTGATTGGGATGATGATAAATTAGGAAAGTATATTATGGCAAGAATTCGAAGTATTCTAAAAACTGGCGACCAGCCAACGAAGGAAATGTTGCAGGAAGTTAATAATGCGGCAAAGTTAAAGCCGAACCTTGAGGCCATGCCGGAACTATCAGAAAAGGCTCTTAACGATTTTGTAGCCATGGCACGGGAAAAGCGCAAGCAAAAAGCCTTTGTAGGTTTGCGGCTGGCGGACGAGGACTTACAGGCATATAAAGCCCTGGGAAAGGGGTATACGGGAATTATGGCGGATATTTTGTCCTATGCCATAAAACACCCGGATATCTTATCCAAGGCGCAGTAGGGGCGGTTTAGCCCCGGTTCCTGCCCCTTGCGCTTTTCCCAAACTTCGGCTAATCTTGGACTATATCCCAGATCTGCCGAGGTACATAATGACCTACATAAACCGGAATATGGAGCCTGTTTTCCAAAGCTTAAGCGGAGAATACCCTGCGGTTCTCATCACCGGCCCCCGGCAGACCGGCAAAACCACCATGCTTCAGAAATTAGCGCGGGAAGAAGGCCGGGACCGCGTCTATGTCTCCCTGGATAATATCAAGGACCGGGCTCTGGCACAGAAGGATCCGGAAATGTTTTTCCAACTGTACAGGCCGCCTGTTTTTATTGATGAGGTGCAATACGCCCCGGAGCTGTTTACCTATATCAAGATACATATTGATACCAACCATAGGCCGGGTGATTTCTGGCTTACCGGTTCTCAGCTTTTTAAACTCATGCGGGGCGTGCAGGAATCCCTGGCCGGACGGATTGCCCTGTTACAGCTTCTGCCCCTGTCTCAAAACGAAACGGAGGCTCCCCGTAAAGCGCCAAGCCCTGTTTTGTCCGGACCCTTTAAGCCGGATCTTGACTACCTTATGGAAAAACAAAAACACCGTAAGCCGGCCGGACTAAGCGAAATATTCAGCCGTATCTTTACCGGCGGTATGCCCGCCCTGGCAAGCGGGCAATATTCAAACCGGGAAAATTTTTATCAGAGTTACATCAATACCTATCTGGACCGGGATATTAAGGATCTTTCGGAAACCATTAACTCCCTCAAATTTTATACCTTTCTGGTTGCCGTTGCCGCCCGTACCGGACAGCTTGTTAATTATGCGTCCATCGCCGAGGAAAGCGATATCGATCACACCACTGCGAAAAACTGGCTGCGCATCCTGGAAACATTGGGCATCATTTTTTATCTCCACCCCTATTCCAATAATACGCTCAAGCGGACTATTAAGACCCCAAAATTGTACTTTTATGATTCCGCAGTTGCGGTCTACCTGACCAAGTGGAGCAGCGTAGAAACTCTGCAGAATGGGGCTATGGATGGAGCATTTCTGGAAAATTTTGCGGTAAGTGAAATTGTAAAAAGTTATTACAATGCCGGGCTTGAACCCTTCGTCTACTACTACCGTGACCGGGACAACAAAGAAATTGATCTGGTTCTTGAACGGGACGGAACCCTGTTCCCGCTGGAAATCAAAAAGACCGCCGCCCCCGAAAGCCGGCTTACCAGAGTTTTTTCGTCCCTGGATAATGTTTCTCTGCGGCGGGGAACCGGGGCTATCCTCTGTATGGCAGAAAAATTAAGCGCCTTTGATACCGCCAACCTTATCGTCCCGATCCGGCTTTTGTAACATTATGCGGTCAAATCAAATTCCCCAAAGGATTTTTTATTTTTCCGATCCTTCAATATAGTATCAATGATTTCTGCAGCGGTTCTATCATCATCCCACGATAGATTCAGGAATTCCCGGGTTGAATTTTCATTAGATATATTTGGATTTGAAAGATGAAATTCCAAAATAGAAATCACTTCCTGGCTAATTGAGCGATTATCATTTTTTGCTTTTTGTTTAAGGGATGAATACAGTCTGTCATCTATGTCACGAACCTGCAAAATTGCCATCACTATACCTCTATACGCAAGCGTACTATAGGTTGCATGAAATGTCAAGCAAAATTCATCATACAAGGTAAGAAAAGGCGGATTACCCCTTATACGGCCAAATCCGCCGTCTTTGCCGCAATAAACTCCCGCTGACCCCGGACTCTCGAATAAACTTCCGAATTATGCTTTACTAAGGTCATGAACACAACTATCGCCTGTATAGGCAGCGGAAACATGGGACGGGCCCTGATGCACGGGGCAGCAAATATACTTCCGGCGGGAAACATCGGGGTTTCCGATGCCGATACGGCAAAAGCCGAAGCCCTGGCCAGGGAGCTGGGCGGCGCCAAGGTGTATCCCACCAACAGTGATGCGGTTATGGATGCGGATTTTGTTTTCCTCGCCGTAAAACCCCAGGCGCTGGATACGCTGCTGAAGGAGATTGCCCCGGCCTTACTCATGCGGGCAGATAACAAGAAGCCCGTAACCTTGGTTTCCATGGCCGCCGGCTGGAACATCAGGAAGATCCAACTCCTCCTGGATGCGCCGGTGGAACGGGCCGTACCGGTGGTACGGATCATGCCGAATACTCCGGCCTTGATTTCCCAGGGGCTCATTGCCATGGCCGCCTCGGCGGAGGTGACGGAGGAGTCTCTGGCGGTTTTGGAAAAAATCCTGGGCGCTTCAGGGATAGTTGACCGTATCGGCGAGAATTATATGGATGCGGTCACCGGTCTTTCCGGTTCCGGGCCGGCTTTCGTGTACCTCTTCATTGAAGCCCTGGCGGACGGCGGGGTTCGGGCGGGGCTGCCCCGGGATAAGGCCCTGCGCTACGCCGCCCAAACGGTCCTGGGGGCCGCAGCGATGGTGAAGGAAACCGGAAAACACCCGGGGGAACTGAAGGACATGGTTACCTCCCCCGGAGGAACCACCATAGCAGGGGTGGCCGCCCTGGAGAACGGCGCTTTCCGGGGAACCGTGATGAATGCGGTGGAAGCGGCGTACAGGCGGTCAAAAGAACTGGGGTAGTATTACTGTTCCAGGAATTCCCACAAATCCTGTCCGGTACTGCGATCTTTAGCGTCCCGAATATCCACGGGTAGTGTTACTGTTTCATCACCGTGAAAATCGCAGCGCCCCGGGGTCATCCGTAATCCCGCGAGGGTATGCTCCCTGACGGCCTTCACGTAATCCTGTATGGTATTCATCTTCTTATCCAGACAGGTCCCGAAAATCTGTCCTGTTTCGATCTGGCCGCAGTGGTGGATGTCCGATCCGGCGGTAACCGGGAGGCCCAGTTTTTCTGCGTAGCGCATGGCCAGGGCATCATTGGAAGCAGATGTGTTGCAGGCGTTACCCGCCTCTACGGCGTCAACGCAGCCGGTGGACAGATGAATCGTATCAATGTAGTACACCTGCCTGAAGGGGTGCGCCTGGACAACACAGCCGCCGTAACGGTGTACCTCATTGAACTGTTCCAGCCGGGTCCAGTGGGCCGCCTCGGGATGGGCAAGGAGCCAGTCCTTGTCCAGGCCGTAGATGAGGTAGTCATCAGCGTCAAAGGTTTCCTCCCAGCCGAAAAACACATCAAGCCCCAGCTTCTCCCCTTCACGCCGGGTGTCCTCATAGCCCCGGCAGAAGCCGTTGACCCATTCCCGCCAGGGCAGGTGGCGGTTCACCGCAGAGTTTCCGTTATAGAAATGATCCGTCACGATGATGCCGGCGAATCCCATTTCCTTATAGCCCCGGATATAGGAGCGCCCCTCGGACTGGCCGCAGGCGCTGGATTCCACCGTGTGCAAATGTGTTTCGTACAGGTACTTCATTGCGCGGGAGTTTCCGAACCGTCCTGCTTCCGTATCACGTTCCGCTGGATCTTTCCGCTGATTGTCTTGGGCAGATCCTCCACAAATTCCACAATCCGGGGGTACTTGTAGGGGGCGGTAACCCGTTTGACGTGGTTTTGCAGTTCCCGCTTCAGTTCTTCTATGGCCGTAAAGCCCCGGGCCAATACCACGGTGGCCTTAACCACCTGACCGCGGTTCGGGTCCGGGGCGGCGGTGACCGCGCACTCCAGCACCGAGGGGTGTTCCATCAAAGCACTTTCCACCTCGAAGGGGCCGATGCGGTAACCCGAACACTTGATCACGTCATCGTTTCTGCCGATGAACCAGTAGTAACCGTCGCCGTCATGCCAGGCCATGTCCCCGGTGTGATAGGTACCGTCGTACCAGCAGTTCCGGGTGATCTCCTCGTCCTTCCAGTAGCCGGTAAACAATCCCGGCGGGGGCTTATCACCGCCGTTAGTAATACTGATGTTACCCACAATGCCGTCATCGCAGGGCTGCTCATTTTCGTCCAGCAGATTGAGACCGAAGAGGGGCGAGGGCTTTCCCATGGAGCCGGGCCGTACCGGGAGCCACTTGAAGGTGGCGGCCATCACCGAGGTTTCCGACTGACCAAAGCCTTCCCGGATTTCCAGACCCGTGAGTTCCTTTAATTTATAGTACACCTCGGGGCTCAGGGGTTCCCCCGCAACGGAACTGTGTTTAATATAACTAAAATCATAGCCCGAAAGATCCTCCTTGATGAGGAACCGGAAGATCGTGGCGGGAGCGCAGAAGGTGGTGGGACGGATGCGTCCCAGGGCGTCGAGAATGCCCTGGGGGGTAAACTTCTCCGTATCGTATGCGCCGATAGCCGCCCCGCAGATCCACTGCCCGTAGATCTTGCCCCAGGCAAATTTTGCCCAACCGGAATCGGTTTGGGTCAAATGGATTTTATCATCCTCCACGCACTGCCAGTACTTCGCCGTAACGATGTGCCCCAGGGGCAGGGAATAGTTGTGGAGCACCATCTTGGGCATCCCGGTGGTACCGGAAGAAAAGTATATCAGCATATTGTCTTTGGTCACGGTTCCCGCAGCGCCCGTGGGCCGGACAAATGCGTCTGGCGCCTTTTCTATTTCAGCGCCCATGTCGATAAAGCCTTCGGGGATTTGCGTCCCCACCAGGGCTATTTTTTTAAGCCCCGGACATTGGGCACGGGCGGCGGAAATATTTGCCACCAGTTCCGGGTCATCCACACTGACAAGGAGTTTAACCTCGGCGATATTGCAGCGGTATACAATGTCCTTTTGGGTGAGCTGGTAGGTGCCGGGGATGCAGATCGCGCCTATCTTCATCAGGGCGTTTAACATCACCCAAACTTCGGGGCGCTGCTTGAGGATCAGCATTACTACGTCACCTTTCTTGATACCCAGGGCAAGGAGGGCGTTGGCGGCCTTGTCGCTCAGGCGTTTCATATCGCCAAAGGTGTAGGACTTCATTTCCGCAGCATCGTTGGTCCAGACCAGGGCGAGCTTGTCCGGTTTGATCCGCGCCCATTCATCGGTCACATCGTAGGCAAAATTGAAGTTGTCCGGGACAATGCATTGGTAATTCCGGTAAAAATCTTCGTAGCTGTCGAAGTCTATCCGGGGGCAATATTTAGACAGTATCTCGTTCATGTTATTCCTGTATGATGGTAATGAATTTTGACGGCAGCTTTACTGCGCTCTGGGCATGGGGGAGCAGGGCGTTGAAGTAGATGGAGTCCCCAGCCTCAAGGATATACTCCCGTTTGTTCACCGTTACCTTTACTACCCCCTCAATCACATAGTTGAACTCCTGGCCGGAGTGGGTCACCTCTGCGGCGGGTTCCCTGGACGGGTCCAGAAACACCAGCAGGGGCTCCAGGGTCCGGTTTTTGAAATTGTAGGCCAGGCTGGAAAACTCATAGCCCGGGTACCGCTCAACCTCTACCCCCTTGCCCGCCCGGCACACGCTGGCGGTATCCATCCTGGGGTCCTCCCCGGTCAGCAACACGGTGGCGTCCGTACCGAGCCGGTGGGCTATTTTGTAGAGAACACTGATGGGGATGTCCAGTTCCCCGGATTCGTACCGGGTATAGGTTTCGTAGGGGACGCCGGTATCCGCCGCCATATCCATGGCGCTGACTTCCATTATCTCCCGTAGTTCCTTGATTCGTCCCGGTATCTGGGCAAGATTATCCTGCATAATGGAATGAGTGTATACTGCCGCCGAATTTTTTTCAAGCGCCTGCTACAGTTCCTTAAATTCATAGCTAAACCCTCCCTCCGAAACATGTACCCGGCAGTAGGTCTTGCTGCTCTTAAAATCCTCAATAGTGATATAGTCGACGCCCCCGGCTTTCCGGATAATCCGCCGGTGTACATGGCCCGCGAACATGGCGTCGGCACGGCCCTTGAGGATTGACATGATCCTGGCCCGTTCCCGGGTGTCGGTGATCTGTTCAATATCACCCGGGTATTGCACAAACAAATTGGCATGGGTAAAAACAAAGACATGCTTTTTGGCCGTCCGGAGCTCATCCTGAAGCCAGTCAAGCTGGGCTGCGCCGAAGGAGGCGTTGGCGGAATCCAGGATAAACAGCGTAGTAGTATCGCTATTAATACGATAGCGGGTAGAACCGATCAGGTCCCTCCATACCGGCCAGTTATCAAAATAAATATCGTGGTTCCCGATAACCGGGTAACAGGGGACGCTAAGCATATGGGCTATGTCGATGAATTTCTGCACATCCTGCCGGCGGCCGCTCTGGGTAATATCCCCGGTAATGACCACAAAGGCGGCGCCATTAAGGACATCCTTCAGTTTTTCAAGCCCCTGGGCATCGCCCTTTTCAATGTGGGTATCGCTCAGTACAATAAACGAATACGTTTCCCCCAGGGAAAGGTTTCTGTCGGCATCCCTCAGAAAAGCAAAGCGGTTTTTGCTCTCAAGCCGTGTATCCAGTTCGGTGGAACCGAAAAGGCCGAAGAAGTCCACATTGCAAGCCGCCTGAAGGGAAAGGGCCGCAAGGAGGATGGCCAGAAGCGGTATCTTTCCGCGCAGCGATACTACCATTTGAATACCACCCCCGCCTTATAGGCCATGCCGTAAAAGTTGGCGCTTAGGCCGACGCTTCCGGTCTGGTAGAATTCCATGTCGTTTCGCAGGGAAAGCCATCGGGTAATACCCAGGGTGCTGTTCAGGCTGAGGTAATAAGCGCCGAAATTGCCGGCGGCAAGATCATTGAAGTTGGCGGCCCGTAACCCGATTCTGAATTTTTCGGTATTATAAAAATTGACGTAGGCCTCGGCTGCCAGGATCGGCTCAAAAATAGCCGGTTCGTCAAAGAAGACGGTGAAGCGGAAGTTGTGCCCCAGGGTAATCCCCGCATACTTTCCCCTGAAACCTATGAGAGGAAGAATAGTATGACTGTGGGTTTCATAGTCCGGGATGGTGTTAAATATATAGGAAAGGTACACATAGAGGGGCAGATTACGGAGTAGTTTCATCCTAAAACCCGCGGCGGTGTTGACCTCGTAGGCCTTACCGGCGGCTAACACGGAAAAGCTGCCCCGGGTGGTATAGCGCCCATTCAATTCAAGGGCTGCGGAACCGGCGAAGGTCATGCATCCGTAATAGGTCCGGTTATATTCCGGCGTAAGCTCAATACCCGCTTCCTTCCCGGTGATCGAAATATTCAAACCGTAGAGGGCGGGCGTCAGTAATAGTAACACCGCCAATCCCGCTATACGCACTACAGTTCTTCCAGCATTGGTCCCGGCCTCGGCCCACGCCTTGCGGGCCTGAAAAACCCGAAGAGGCTGCCGCAGAAACCCCCGGCGATGTGGGCAAACTCAGAAACATTGTTTGCACTGAAGGAATTGAACAGTTCCCGCCCCAGGTACAGCGCCAGTACCAGGATGAAGGTCAGGGGAATTTCCCCCTCGGTAAAGTTGGTGAAGGAGGACAACAAAATCATCATAAACACGACGCCGGAAGCGCCCAGGAGGGCGGTTTTGAAGAGAAACACGTTCAGCACCCCCGTTACCAGGGCGGTGATGGCGATCATCAGGAGCAGGGACAGGGAGCCGTAGGTGGTTTCCAGCATGGGACCGATGAGCAGGATAAAGGCGAAGTTGTTCAATAAATGGTTCCAGTTTGAATGGCCGATAACATGGGTAAAGAGGGTTATCCAGTGCCGTATCCGCGAAGGGTCAAAACTCCCCCTGCCGGGCACCATAAACCAGAGCTGGGTCATGGAATGGGACGTAAACTGGGTCAGGAGCAGCACAACGGCGCTGAGAAAAGCATAGGTCAGCACCATGGGGGAATTGTATTTTATCTTCATCTTCATTCTCATTTGGTCCTCACTTCAATTTGCACCGGGCAATGGTCCGAGCCCGGTACCTCGGGCCTGATTATCGAGCTTCTCACCTTGGGCATAAAGGCCCGGTCCACACAGTGGTAGTCAATCCGCCACCCCACATTCCGTTCCCGTGCGCCCGCCCGGTAGGACCACCAACTGTAATGGTTGGGCTCCCCGGGGTGCAGGCTCCGGAAGGTGTCCACATACCCTGCGGCGGTAAAGGTATCCATCCAGGCCCGTTCCTCGGGGAGATACCCGGCGTTTCCCTCATTCTCCTTGGGCCGGGCGATATCGATGGGGGTATGGGCGATATTGTAATCCCCGCAAAGCACCAGATGGCGGCCCGCAGCGACAAGCTTGTTGCAGCAGGCCAGGATGGCGGCGCAGAAGTCCAGCTTGTAGCCCAGCCGTGCGCCGGCATCCTGGGAATTGGGGAAGTAGGCGCTTATCAGAACAAAGTCCTTAAAGTCCGCCTGTAATACCCGCCCCTCATCGTCAAACTCCGGGACCCCCAAAGGCTGAACATCCAGGGGCTCCTTTCTACTATAAATAGCCACTCCGGAGTACCCTTTTTTCCGGGCGCTGGCCCAGTAGGTCCGGTAGGGTTTCCCGTCCTTGTTCACCGGGGCGGTAAGTTCCGGGGAAAGCTGACCGGGATGGGCCTTGGTTTCCTGGAGGCAGAGCATATCCGGGGATTCCTGCCGGAGCCACTCCACAAAGCCCCGTTTTTCCACCGCCCGGATGCCGTTTACATTCCAACTCAGTATCTTCAATTTAGTCACCTATTATATTGTTCCCCCAGTATACCATTTTGGACATCGCCTTGCCATAGCTTACGTGCGGTACCGCCGCAAAGGTACTAGTCTAATTTATGGCCCAAGGAGTGCCAGCGGAACGATATGTACACCATCTTTACGGGTATAGGCGCAGGGGCCTGAGTTTATAACCAGCTTGACGACACGGTATTCATGAAGATGCCGGAGTTCGGCGCCGGTTATGGTTTTCTCCCGGGTTCCCTGTAAAAGCCGGTCAGGGGTAATATCCAAGAGCCGCGCGCTCAGGGCCGGATCCGCCAAAAAGTGTTTTGGTGTTTTTCCAAGATACTTAAAGCTTGTCCCGTCGGGCAGCCAGGGCTCCACTTTGTCGATGAGCCAGAGAGACTCCCCTATAGGCAAGGGTAGAGGATCGCCTGGCAGCAATTTTAAAGCGGAGTGAGAGACTTCGCCCCGCTTATGTGTTAGACTACTGAAAGATAGACTTTTTTTGCCCTTGGTCGTCATGGGTCAGCTTTTTTAGTGGTCTTTTTTACTGCTACTTTAACAGGTTTTTTAGCTTTTTTCGGATAAGCCTTTTTGATACCTTTTGGTAATAGGCTTTATTTATTTTTTGGCTCTGTTCCCTAATAAGGGGCCTATTTTGGCCAAGTTATGTGCCAACCGGCAGCCATGAGTGCCGAGTCATTTACGAGGGGTTCAAGCTGGTCATACAGGTCTGCTGCCTCCTCCATTGTCATGTCGATGTTCCGAGTTTCGCCGAGCGAATCAGTTTGTATAATTCTTACGTCCTTGTAGCTCTCGCCTTTGTATTCTTTGTCACAGATACTTACAGAAAACCTACTCCTAAACTTTTGTTCCTTTAAGCTTTTTCTAATTCTATAGCCTCTTTTTTCAACAATACTTTTTGCTTCTCTAATTGTCATACTTTTATCTCCTATTTTTAAGCCCTAACTCCGCTTATTTTAGGTAGTCTATACCGATTTTTTCAAAAATTTTAAGGACCCGGGCTGGTATTTCGCTACGGTGCCATTCGCCTCTGATACGGAAGAAGCCCTTCAATTTGGCTATAGAGGTGGGGGACCCGCAGGTTGACCCCGCATAGCCGATATCAAAGGCGCCATAAGGATACTTTTCTGTAGCCTTTTTCGCGAACCCAAAAAACACTGACGAGAGCAACAGCGCCCCCGCCACTACCGCAAATACACGTTTCATAATAGCCTCCTATTTTACTGTACCGGAATAGTATATAATTCCGATATCTTTAGTATGAATAATGATATACTGAAAGCCCCGGAATATGTCAAGAGAATTTTACAAAAATTCCTAGAATTCCGATGTTTTTTATAAAGAATATTCTACCTGCCCGGTTCCATTTGATTTTTCAAAATAGTCTTCAAGGCATCGCCGCTCCCGCAATGGGACTGTACAAGCATAATATTATTCCGGGCCGCCTTGTTTTTTGCCGCCCGCGCCAAGGCATGGGACACCGGGTTGGTAAAAAGGACAATTAAGTCAGGATTTCCAATACGATCCGGTAAGTGGCCCTCAAATTTGGTAAAAACCTTCACTCTGCAGCGGTATGTTTTGCATATATGCTTGTACCGGCACTCCATGCACTCGTTTCCGCCAATTATTACTACATTCATACCAGCCTCCCGGACCTATAAAATATTATTAATACTATATAATTACTAGGTATTATCTTGTCAAGGGATTTTAGAAATATTCTTAGAATTCCTCTATATTTTATAAGTTTCCACTTGACAAAAATATTGGGCTGCTATATTCTTAGTAACATCATCGGAATTATAGTAGATAATCAGTCAAAAGGAGGCTGGTATGAATGTAGTAATAATTGGCGGAAACGAGTGCATGGAGTGCCGGTACAAGCATATATGCAAAACATACCGCTGCAGAGTGAAGGTTTTTACCAAATTTGAGGGC
>BNUY01000033.1 GCA_025997715.1 Spirochaetia bacterium | reverse complement strand
GCTTTCATGCCGTGGGGCTCGTTGGAATCATAATACACGCTGTCCGGGGCTGCGGAGTTTCCCGTGGGCGCCCTGGTGGAACTGGCAAACCGTTTCGGGGTGGACCTCACCGAATTAGTGTTGGGGGCCCCGTCCCGGCTTAAAACCTATTGCCTTACCCGGGCGGAAGAGGGACCGCAGGTTATCCGGCGTCCCATGTATACCTACTGGAACCTGGCCAACAACTTTCACCATAAAAAAGGGGAGCCATTTCTGGTGGAGGCCTCTGCGGACACGGAACAAAAACCCGTCAACCTCAACACCCATCCGGGCCAGGAGTTTGACTACGTCCTTGAGGGCCGGCTTTTTATTTCCATCAGCGGCCATGAGATGGAGCTTGGCCCCGGTGACAGCGTGTATTATGATTCCAACGAGCCCCACGGCATGAAAGCTATTGGGGGAAAACGGGCCCGGTTTCTTGCCATGGTCCTTTAGGAGGCGCAGCGATGCTGAACAAATTTTTACCCCGCAGCGAATTTGATTCCTACGAGGATTACTACGCGAATTATTCGGTGACCATCCCGGAGAATTTCAACTTTGCCTGGGATGTGATGGATGCACGGGCGGCGGAAACCCCCAATGCCCGCGCCCTGGTCTGGTGCGACGAACTTGGCGCCGAAGCGGAGTTTACCTACGCCGATATCAAGCGCCTCTCCGACAAGGCCGCCGCGGCGCTCACCGCCGCAGGAATCGGTAAGGGCGACCCGGTGATGCTGATCCTCAAGCGCCGCTGGGAATACTGGCCCATCATCCTGGGCCTCCACAAGATCGGCGCCATCACCATCCCCGCCACCCACCTCCTGACCACCAAGGACATGGTGTACCGCTGTGACGCCGCAGATATCGCCGCCATTATCTGCGTGGACGATGAGCAGGTGATGCTCCGGGTAGACGAGGCATCAATAAAACTGCAAGCCGCCGGAGGCGGCACGACGCCGGGGAAAAAAGCAGCCCTGCGTTACAAGGCATTTGTCCGCTCCGTCCACACCCCCGCTGACGTACAGCCGGCGGAACGGGCCGCTGCCGCCGCCGCAAAATCGGGCTTGACTTCGGGAAGCAAATTTCCGTGGGTGGACTTTAAGACCATTTGGGAAAAAGCCCCGGATACTTTCAAGCGCCCTCCAAAGGTGAACACCAACGATGATATTATGCTCCTCTACTTTACCTCCGGCACCACGGGTATGCCGAAGATGGTTCAGCATAACTTCGCCTATCCCCTGGGGCACATCCTCACCGCCCGGTACTGGCACCAGGCTGTCCCCGGCGGCCTCCACCTTACCGTGGCGGACACCGGCTGGGCAAAGGCCGCCTGGGGGAAGATCTACGGCCAGTGGATCTGCGGGACCGGCGTTTTCGTCTACGATTACGACCGCTTTGTTCCTCAGGAGATGCTGAAGATTATCGAAAAGTACAAGCTTACTACTTTTTGCGCCCCCCCCACGGTGTACCGTTTCTTCATCAAAGAGGATTTATCGAAGTACGATTTTTCCGCGCTGAAACACTGTTCCGTTGCAGGGGAGCCCCTGAACCCGGAGATATACGAGCAGTTCCTTGCCGGCACGGGGCTCGCGCTCCACGAATGTTACGGCCAGACGGAACTTACGGTGGTAATGGCCACCATCTACCCCTGGTTGAAACCCAAGCCCGGTTCCATGGGCAAACCCTCCCCGGGCTACGACATCGACCTGCTAAGAGAAGACGGTACTTCCTGCGGCATGGGCGAGGAGGGCCAGTTGGTGGTGCGCACCGACAAACGCCGCCCGGACAGCATGTTCGGCGGCTACTACCGGGATCCGGCCCTCACGCATAGTGTGTGGCACGATGATGTCTACTACACCGGGGACGTGGCATGGCGGGATGAAGACGGCTACTACTGGTTCGTGGGCCGCTCCGATGATGTGATAAAAAGCTCCGGCTACCGCATCGGCCCCTTTGAGGTGGAAAGCGCCCTGCTGGAACATCCTTCGGTGCTTGAGTGCGCCATCACCGGGGTCCCCGATCCCGACCGGGGCACCGTGGTCAAGGCCACCGTAATCCTCGCCAAGGGCTGGACCGCCTCGGAGGAACTGAAGGTGGAACTGCAAACCCACGTAAAGAAGACCACCGCCCCCTACAAATACCCCCGTATCATTGAGTTCGTCACCGAACTTCCCAAGACCATCAGCGGAAAAATACGCCGGGTCCAGATTAGGGCGGAGGATTCGGGGAATACGGAGTTGCCGCCGGAATAACTAAGAAATAAACACAAAGACTGCACAGAGACTGCAAAAAGGACACAGAGGAAGAAGGGAAAGTAAAATAGAATTTTTAGTATTTTACTCTGTGTTCTCTGTGTCTTCCCTCTGTGACCTCTGTGTTCCTCTCTCTGTGACCTCTGTGTTTAAATTCTTTCTCATCTCAGGACGGTAAATGGAGGACGGAATGGTGAATGCGGACAAAAACGAAGTTCTGGAAAGTCTGTTGGGCTTCATCTACGGCGGAGAAGCGGGACGGAAAACCCTGAGCGCCCTGCTTTCCCTGCTGGATACGGCGAAGCGCGGTCCCGGCCTTCACCCGTTTACCCACCAGGACGCCTTCCTGATAAGTTATGGTGATATGCTTTCAGGGGCCGCGGAGGAATCGGGCTTATCCCGGCTGGGAAAATTCCTGGAGCGCCGTAATCAGGGAAGCTTCACCTATCTGCACCTCCTGCCCTTCCACCCCTATACCTCGGACGACGGCTTTTCCGTGGTGAACTACCGGGAAGTGGACCCCCGTTTCGGCTCCTGGGATGATATAGCGGCGTTGGGGAGCCGTTTTAAGCTGGTCTTTGATTTTGTGGTAAACCACGGCAGCATCCAAAGCCCCTGGTTCCGGGGCTTTCTCGCCGGGGACGACGCCTATGCGCGCTGGTATACCACCCGGCCCAAGGACTACGATTCTTCATCCGTGGTCCGGCCCCGTACCCATCCTCTGCTCACCCCCTTTGTGCGCAGGGATGGTACAACAGTATATGTGTGGACCACCTTCAGCGCCGATCAGGTTGATTATGATTTCAGTAACCCTGCGGTGCTCCTGGAGTTTGTGCGGATATTCCTGGAATTCGTCCAACGGGGCGCCCGGATCATCCGGCTTGACGCCATCGGCTATTTATGGAAAACAGACGGCCATCCCTGCATCCATCACCCCAAAACCCATGCGGTAGTAAAACTGTTCCGGGCCATCGCCGGCGCCCTGGACCTCGACGTGCTGATCCTCACGGAAACCAACGTCCCCCACCTTCAAAATGTGGCCTATTTCGGTGACAGCGACGAGGCCCACATGGTATACAACTTCGCCCTGCCGCCGCTGGTCCTTCACACCCTGCTTTCAGGGGACGCCGCCCCCCTGCGCGCCTGGGCCAAAACCCTGCGGTCCCCTGAGACGGGCCAAGGGACTTTAGTCCCCCTTTTCCTCAATTACCTGGCCAGCCATGACGGCATAGGGCTGATCCCCTCCAAGGGCCTGGTGGATGACGCCGCCTTCGCCGCTACCATTGCGGAGGCCCGGAAGCGGGGCGCCCTGGTAAGCTACAAGGACACCCCCAATGGCCCCATCCCTTACGAACTAAACTGCTCATACCTCAGCATCGTCGCACCGCCGTCCCTGGGATCGGCGGAAATCCGTGCACGATCCTTTCTCGCCACCCATGGGGTGCTCTTCTCCCTCTCCGGCCTCCCCGCGGTGTACTTCCACAGTTGGATTGGCTCCGAAGCCTGGACAGAAGGGCCGGAACTGCTGGGCTATAACCGCGCCGTCAACCGGGAGCGCCCCCCCGTAGATTCGGTGGAAAAGGAACTGGATGACCCCCACTCCCTCCGCTCACTGGTATACCGGGGTATCAACCGCTTCCTCCAATTCCGCAAGGCCGAAGAAGCCTTTTCCCCCCAGGTTGCCCAGAAGGTCCTGGACGCCGACGGCGCGGTATTCGCCCTGTTGCGGGGGCCCGTGGTGTCTGCCGGGTCCGCCGAAAAGCGCTGGGTTCTTTGCGCCCAAAACCTGGGGGGAAGCCCCGCTGCGATGCAGGTCCGGGAGGCCGGCGTCGCGCCGGACACGATAGCCCTGGAACCCTGGGAAACCCGGTGGATAGCCCTGGGGGGTGGGGAGCGGCGGGAACTTTCGACGGCAAAAGGCCCGGCGGTGGGTTGACAGGGAATAATTGTTTGTGGTATGTTCATACAACAGTGTATAAGGTTCCCTTAGACGGGTAATAGCGCAGTTGGTTAGCGTACAAGTCTGGGGGACTTGGGGTCCCCGGTTCGAATCCGGGTTGCCCGACTAGGGGAATCTTTACTGATGAAGCCGTAAATCCTTGTAATATAAGGATTTACGGCTTTTTTTACGGCGTTCCCTATTGCCCTTTCCTGTTCCTCCGATTTTTGATATATTTATCCTAATGAACCTTGAAGCATTTATCCTCGGGTCCGGCGGCATGATGCCCTTGCCGAACCGTCATCTTACATCGGTGTTGCTCAGGCGGGAAGGGGAGTTGTTCCTGTTTGACGGGGGGGAGGGTACCCAGGTAAGCCTCCGGAAGCTCAACCTCCGGTGGAAGAAGATATCCGTCATCTTTGTCAGCCATACCCACGCGGACCACGTTACGGGCATTCCGGGGCTGCTCATGCTATCATCCCAGGTGGATCGGGATGATCCCCTCTATATAATAGGCCCCCCGCGGATTGCGGAGTACATCGAAACCAGCCGCCGGGTGCTGGATATGTATATCAACTACGAGATTATCGTGCAGGAAGTGACCGAGCCGGGCATCGTCTACCAGGGTGAGGGCTTCCATGTGCGGGCTTTTCCCCTGCGGCATACCAAGCCCTGTTTCGGCTATACTATGGAAGAAGACCCGCGGCCGGGGATGTTCCACCCGGAAAAGGCGGAAGCCTTGGGGGTGCCCCGGGGGCCCCTGTGGGCTGCGCTCCAGGCCGGGGAAACCGTAACGGCGGCGAATGGCAGCGAGGTGCGGCCCGGCCAGGTGCTGGGGGAAAAGCGGAAGGGGCGGAAGTTTTCCTTTGTCACCGATACCCTGCCTTTTTCGGAGATCGCCGACGAGGTGCATTACTCCGACCTATTTGTGTGCGAGGGGATGTTCGAGCGGGCCCTGGAAGAAAGCGCCCGTGAAAAAAAGCACATGACCGCAGAGCAGGCTGCGTATATCGCGGCGGCGGCGGAGGTCAAGACGATGGCGCTGATCCACTACAGCCCCCGGTATACGGAATACGATTTAAAGCTGCTTCTGAAAGAGGCGCAAAACATATTCCCCGGAACGATACTGTCCCGGGACAGGATGGTGTATCCAATTGAGTATGAAGATTGAAGTCAATGGACTGACAAAGCGGTACGGCCCGGTCGAGGCGGTCAAGGATGTTTCCTTTTCCGTAGGCCAGGATCAGGTCCTGGGTTTTCTTGGCCCCAACGGCGCGGGGAAGACCACCATCATGAAGATCCTCACCGGCTACCATTTTCCCTCCGGGGGTAAAGCCCTGGTGGACGGCATTTCCGTGGAGGATGACCCGGTTGGGGTAAAGAAGCGCATCGGCTATCTGCCGGAAAGTGTGCCCCTCTATGGCGATTTAAGCCCCACGGAATACCTGGGCTTTATCGCCGAGGCCCGGCTTATCCCGAAAACAGAGCGGCGCAAGCGGCTGGAGGATGCGCTTGACGCCTGCGGTCTCCAACAGGTACGTTCCAGGCGGATCGAGAATCTTTCCAAGGGCTACAAACAGCGGGTGGGTTTAGCCCAGGCCATCATCCACGATCCTCCCATCCTTATCCTGGACGAACCCACCGGCGGGCTGGACCCGAATCAGATTATCGAAATCCGCAGCCTGATAAAGGAACTGGGGAGACGAAAAACAGTAATCCTCTCCACCCATATCCTCCAGGAAGTGGAGGCGGTCTGTTCCCAGGTGCTTATCCTCAACGAAGGGCGTATAGCCGCCCAGGGGACCCCTGAGGAAATCGCCGGAACCATGAAGGGCGGGGATAGCTGGGAACTGACCCTCCTGGGCGCGGACATCCACCGTATCCCTGAACGGCTTGCCAAGCTTGACAGCAATGTTAAGCCGGGCAACTTGGAAGCCCTGGAGAGCGGGGCGGTCAACCTGAGTTTCTTCCTTACCAATGGCGATGATGGCGCCACAGGTGAAGCCGTTGATGGCGAGCGTATCTTTGACTGGGCGGTGGCAGAGGGATACAAAATCCTCAGGATGAACCGGAAACGGCTGAGCCTGGAGGATATATTTGTGAAGCTGACCAACGAAGGGGGTCAGCCGCTGTCCAACGAAGTTAGTACTACTAATGAGGGGGGCGAATCATGAAGCTGATTTCCAGTGGGGTTACTACCCGGCGAGCACTCGCGCTGGCCCGGAAGGAGCTTTACTCCCATAGTAATTCCCCGGCATTCTACGGAATAGCGGTGTTCTTTTTGCTGTTTACCTCAATCTGGCTGTTCTACATTCAGCGGTATTTTACCCAGGACGCAGCATCCCTGCGGGGATACTTTGCTGCCTTTCCCCTGGCCTTTATCCTGGTCATCCCGGTGATCACCATGAAAAGCTGGGCGGAGGAACGGAAGCTGGGGAGCGTGGAACTTCTCCTGACCATGCCGTTCTCGGAATGGGAACTGGTGTTGGGGAAGTATCTTTCCTCCATGGGGGTTTTAGTTTTCATCATCCTCTTAACCATACCCCTTCCCCTGAGTCTCCTTCCCCTGGGGCATTTTGACGGCGGGGTTATTGTGGCCGAGTATGTGGGCGCCTTGTTGTTGGGATCCGCCGCCATATCATTGGGGCTCCTGCTTTCCAGTCTGTCAAAAAACCAGGCCGGGGCCTTTCTGGGCAGCGCCGTGGTGCTCATGGCAGTAATGCTGGTGCAGCAGATAACCTTCACCGTTGAATTACCCGCCGCGCTTGCGGGGGCTCTCAACTTTATTTCCCTGGCCTTTCATTTTGAAAGCTTTGCCAAGGGGCTTATCGATTCCCGGGATTTGGTGTTCTTCATCCTTGCCACGGTAGTATTTCTGTTCCTCAATACCCGGGTGATACTGTACCGGAAGTGGAGGTAGGGGATGACAAAGCGACAAGTTACCATTATTACCGCCTTATCCATCGCCGCAATGGTTCTGATTGTGCTGATAAGCCAACGCCGGTGGTTCCGCCTTGATTTAACAGAAAACAAGGCCTACACCATTTCCCCGGTGTCCCGGAATCTCCATACCGAAATACCCGACCAGGTGCGGATTACCTATTATATCTCAGAAAAGCTGGCCGCCATTCACCCGGCGCCCCGGGAGCTTGAGGATCTGCTGCGCGAATACGCCGCCTATTCCCGCGGCAGGATTCGGCTTACGGTTCGGGACCCCATAAAGGCGGGGCTCAACCGGGAGGTGGAATCACTGGGGATCATCCCCCAGCAGATAGAAACCGTGGAACAGGATCAGACGAACTTTGCCATGGTGTATTCCGGCATCGTCATTGAATACCTGGACCAGACCGATGTGATACCCTTCGCCTTTAACCTTGAAACCCTGGAATACGATTTAACCTCCCGCATACGCACCCTGGTGCGGGGTACCCGGCGGGAAGCGGCTTTCCTGGTAGGGAACCCGGGGAAGCAATGGTCCCGGGATTACAGCATCCTTAACCAGGCCTTTGCCCAGTCCGGTTTCCGGGTACGGACCATAAACCCCGGCGATGAGATCCCCGACAGCCTCCCCGCACTATTTGTGTTGGGCGGTGTGGAAGACCTGGACGACTGGGCGCTCTACCGCATCGACCGGTACATCCAGGGGGGCGGCAAGGCGCTCTTTGCGCTGGAAGGGGTCTTTGTGGATGACGCCAACGCGCTTCAAAGCCGGGTGATGATAGACAAGGGGCTCCAGGCAATGGTGTCCTTTTACGGCGCCACGGTCAAACCGGAACTGGCGCTGGATGTTTCCGCCCTAAGCCTTTCCTACCAGTCGGTGGACCCCTATGGTTCACGGGTCTACCGCATTGTCCGGTATCCCCTGTGGATAGGCGTACTGCCCGAGAACGGCAATCCCGCCCACCCGGTAACCGCAAGTTTTGGCGGCGTTGATGTGTACTGGGCAAGTCCTTTAACGCTTAATCCCCCGGAGGGCATAAGCGCAGTCCCCCTGTTCACGACAACCCCGGAAGCATGGTCAGAGACTAAGGACTTTGCCGCCAACCCCGAGCAGAGCTATCTGTTCCAGGGGGAACTCAACGAAACAAAGGGAGAAAAGCTTTTGGGCGCCGCCCTGTCGGGAACGTTTCCCAGTTGGTTTGCGGGGATGGCAAAGCCGGTACGGGAAGGTTCGGAGGAAGAATTGCCGGACATGCCTACAGAGGCAAAGGAATCCCGCATCATCGTTATCGGTGACACGGACCTGGCTTCAACCCTTGCCCAGTATACCCGCAGTGATCGTAACTTTGATTTCTTCCTCAAGGCGGCGGACTGGCTGGGGAACGACGACGACATCATCGGTATCCGCAGCCGCCAATCATCTTCGGGACGGCTTGACAGGATCACCGATGCTGATAAAAAGGCCGGGGCCATGGCGTTTGCCCGGTCCTTTAATGTGATACTTATTCCCCTGGCGGTGATTGCCCTGGGGATATTCCGCGCATTACAGCGGCGCCGTACCTTAGAGCGGCAGGGAAAGGAATCTTCCGATGGTGTATAGAAAGAAACTTTTTTTACTGAGCGGTTTAGTCGGCATCCTGGCGGTAGTATACCTGCTCACCCTTTTCTTTGATCCCGAGCGGGTCAATACCCGGAGCGCAGCATTCCTGTGGCTGGAACCCAAGCTCCAGGATCAGGCGGACGGCATAGAAATTGCCAAGCCCGGCGAATGGGACAATCCGGTCAAGCTCCTTCGCCGGGGGGATGATTGGTACGCAGTGATTGGGGAGGGTGAGTACCCTGCCAAGAATACCCGTGTGGAGGATCTCCTCCGCATCCTCTGTAGCCGGGGCGCGTACCCCGTGCGCGGTTCCGCCGCGTCTTCCCACGAACGCTTGGGCCTGGCGGAAAACGATGCCGCCCGTATTGTCGTACGCGGCGGTGCGGGATTACCCCTATTGGACCTGCTCATCGGCGGCAGGGATGCTGCGGGGCAGGAAGTGTACCTCCGGAAGAACGGCCAAAACGAAGTCCGTTCCGGTGAGGACAAGCTTTCGGCCTACATTACCGGCATTGACACCTCCTGGTATAACCTGCGGCTGTTTCCCGGCTCCCAAGACGCAGCCCTGGTTCAGCGCCTTACCGTGCGCCCCTTGCCTTCGGAGGATGGCGGCGTACCTGAGCCCTTTGTCATTACCCGGAACGGCGGCGGCTGGAGCATAGCGGGGCTGGATGATGAGTCGGTGGATTCCCAAAAGGTGGATACCTATGTGCGGAACATCCTGGACGCCGAGTGCGAGAATTTCATCCCCGGCCTTAGCGCCGCCAACGCTGGTTTCAACGACGGCCGGATTGTACTGGAACTGGGTAACGGCGCTTCCCTGAGCATCAGTGTGGGGCCTCCGCTACCGGAAAATAAGCGGGGCGCAACGGCAAGCGGATCATCCTATGCGTACACCCTGGCGGAGTGGACCCTTACCCGGCTGTTCCGGGAACCTGCGTACTTTGTGAAGTGAGCCAGTTCCAAAACCACAGACCTCACTGACGCCACGGACTCCTGCTTTCTTATCCTTTCCTTTGTCCGTGTTGTCCGTGAGGTCGGTGGTTAATTATTCTTCTTTTGATACCTTTTTCGCCTGCTTCTGCACAAAGGCCCGGTATTTCTCCGGGTCGCTCTTAAAGGCCACAATCGGGGACTCCGGTTCCTGGGCGGCCCGTTCCAGGGCTTTGGACGCTTCAAGGAGGAGCCGGTCCGTTGCAAGAATCCGGCCTGAAAGGGCGCTGACGCCGATACGGAGATCGTCCTTATTGGGGAAGATTTCCGGGATGGCCGCCACTATCTGGTCGTGGAACTGCCGGGCTTTGTCAAAACCCTCTTCAAGGCTGCTGCCGGGAAGGATTACGGATAGGCCCCGGTCCCCTCTTTCAACGACAAGCTCCCGAACGGTAAAGAACTGCCGCGCACGGCCGGTGAATGTCCTGAAAACCACCGCGTCATCCCCAATGCCGGCCCCGGCGCCGGGGCTTAACTCCATAAGAATCAATGTCAGATCCTGTTCCGTATCGGAACAGCGGCGCAGCTCCACGTCCAGCGTTTCCCGGGTATCGGCGTCCCCGTCAACGGCATCAATGCCGCTGACCGCAGGCTTCTCGGCGGGGGCTGGAGCCTCCGGCTCTGATGCTTCGGGTTCCGCAGCCACCGGCGTTGCAGGCTCTGAGGCGGGCTCTAATGCTTCGGGTTCCGCAGCCTCCGGCGCTGCAGGCTCTGAGGCGGGCTCTAATGCTTCGGGTTCCGCAGCCTCCGGCGTTGCAGGCTCTGAGGCGGGTTCTAATGCTTCGGGTTCCGCAGCCACCGGCGTTGCAGGCTCTGAGGCCGGCTCTGATGCTTCGGGTTTTACGGCCTCCGGCGCTACAGACTCTGAGGCGGGCTCTAATGCTTCGGGTTCCGCAGCCACCGGCGCTGCAGGCTCTGCGGCCGGCACTCCGGGCGATGCCGCTGTTTTGTCAACGGCTTTCTGCATCTTGTCCGAAACCAGAACCGTCTTTTTGCCGCTGAGGGCGGTAATCAGCAGGGTCACGGCGGAGAGCAGGATGGCGGCTATTATGATGAACAGGGATTCCACCAATACGGGTTTAAGGGAGGGAACGTCAATGTCATTGGACACCGCCGTGATGGTCGCGTTCCGCAGGCCGTCTATCCGGAGGGGAGCAAAATGAGGCTCAGAGGAGTCCCCAAACCGGGTCCGGAACCGCGGGATGCTTGCTTCCCAGAAAATGATGGCCCTATTGCTCCGCTCAAAGGCAAAGTCAGGACCGGATGGCCCGGTAATAATCACCGCCTGGAGGGTTTTTGAGCCCAAAACGGTGTCCTGTACCGCTTTTTTAAAGGAATCCTGCATGAATTCCCGGGACTCCACGGAAGAGGCGATATCCGTCAGGTCGTAAAATTCCCTCCGGGCCATATCCCGGCGTTCATTGATACCCGCAAGCACCCGTATAATGCCGTTCCCGATGGCCGCCGCATACAATAGGATACTTATCACCGCAATAATTGACGAAACTTTAACTCGCATGGAAATAGTATACACGCTTTTGGTAATCCTTGCTAGAATGAAGTAGAATATTTGTATGAGTTTACGAACGATGCGCCTTCCCCCCGGCTGGTATCCCCAAACATCAGGTGGGGTTTCCCAATTCCTGGCAAAGATCCCCCGGAACAATCCTGCTGACGGGACCGCCCTTGCCGCCGCAGCCCCCCATGCGGGCTGGTACTATTCCGGCGCAATCGCGGCCAGGGCTTTGTTGTCCCTGAAACGGGACACGGACACGGTGGTCATCATCGGCGGCCATCTGCCCGGCGGTATGCCCCCCCTGCTGACCGCCGAGGATGCCGTGGAAACCCCCCTGGGGGAAATGCCGGTGGACAAGGAATTCCGCGCCGCCCTGGAACGGTCCCTGAGCGCCCTGTTTCAGGGGAGCAGTGGACTTTGTTCCAAAGTCCAAAGCGACCGGTCCGTGGACAACACCGTGGAGGTACAGCTTCCCCTGGCGCATTACTTTTTCCCCAAAGCCCGGCTCATCGCGCTCAGGCTCCCCGCGGACATACGCTCCCTTGAGGCGGGTAAAGAAATCGCCCGGATAGGACGGGAACTCGGCCGCCGCCCGGTGGTCCTGGGATCCACGGATCTGACCCATTACGGAATAAACTACGGATACAGCCCAAAGAGCGGAGGCGAAAAAGCCCTGGCCTGGGTCCGGGATGTAAACGACGCCAATTTTATCGCCGCGGTTAAAGCGGGTAACCCGGAGGCAATCTTAGACCGGGCGGAGGCGGACCGTTCCGCCTGTTCCGCCGGCGCCGTCCTGGGAGCCTTGGGTTTTGCTCAGGGCGCAAGCGCCGAACTTCTGGCCTATGGAACCAGCGCGGACGCAAGCCCCGGCGAAATCCCCGATTCCTTTGTGGGGTACGGAGCGTTTTGCTGGCGATGATACCGGTTGATCAGAAAGCATGGCAGGAAAAGGAGCCCTTTGCCTATTCCTTTCCCTATCGGTCCTGGGACAGCGTGATGCCCCTGTTTACCTTTCCCCTGCATTGGCACGACTACATAGAAATACTGTATGTGCTCAAGGGGAACACCTACGCGTCCATTGATGGCCAAACCTATGAGGCTGCGGAGGGGGACATCCTCACCATTAATAAGCAGCTCCTGCACGGTTTTTTCCCTTCCAGCCCCGGCACCTCCGCCCGTATCTTTCAGTTTGAGCCGAAACTCTTTGATGATGGGGACAGTGAACTGCAGGACGGCGTCCTTGGCGTTCCGGTGTTTGCACGGAAACCCCTCCTCAGCGCGAAAAAAGACGGCGTGATCTATGAAAAGGCGGCGGCGCTTATCGCGGATATGTTTGGGGAATATCAGCGGCGGGAGGCCGGGTACCGGCTCTGCATCAAAGCGAAACTCTACGAGTACTCCCTGCTGTTTCTCCGGGAAATAAAGCCGGAGCAGCCGGTCAAACCCGGCAGGAATACGAACAGCCGGTACGTGAACGAACGCCTGGAACGCATCCTGTCATTTATCTTTAAGAACTGCGATAAGCCGGAGGTTACCCTGGATGACGCGGCAAACGATGCGGCGCTCAGTAAATTTCACTTTACCCGATTCTTTAAAGAACAGACCGGCCAGAGTTTCCATAGCTATCTTTCCATGGTGCGGGTAAGCCACGCGGTGGAGAACCTTATCAAGACCGATGCCTCCATCACGGACATTGCCTATCAATGCGGCTTTTCAAGCCTTAAAACCTTTAACCGGGTTTTTAAAACCTATACGGGGAAAAACCCATCGCAGTACCGATCCGCGGCAGTTCCCGACCCCCGGCCCGCGCAGATGCTTTCTGATGGCTAGGATGACGGTTGGCGTTTACCTGTACCCGTCTAATATGTCCGCACAATCATTGTTCCCGTTTGACAGGATATTGATTGCCCAATCCCGTGTAGAACGTATTCCGTTCGCGATGCCTTGTATCATGCCGCTGTTTCTCCTATACTAGCCTTGAAACCAGTAGGTTTCTTGGAGGCGCCTATGACCCTGCGACAAACCATAGATATTCCGGCGAGCCGGAAAGTGCATTTTGACCTTGTGGTACCGGAAACGGTGCCCTGCGGCAGGACGGAGGTAATCCTTGATTTTCCCCAGAAGCCGCCTAAAACCGGCCAGGACGATTGGCGTTCTTTGTATGGGTTTTGTAAAGATTCAGGGGACACCCTGGATGCCTTTATGGAACGGCGCCACGAAGATGGGCGGCTTGAATTGGAAAATGAAGAACGCGAACGCAGAGAACGTCTGTGACCGAAGATGGTACGTCTTATATTCTGGACGCTTGTGCGATTATCGCCGTCCTCAATGCTGAAAAGGGTGCGGAAAAAGTCATTGGTTTGCTTGAAAAGGCGGAAGCCGGTGAAATTATCGTTTTGATGCACCGCGCAAACCTGCTTGATTGTACTATGACCGGTGGAAAGTGATGAACGCTGATGTTGCCCAGGCTGCGTTGAGAAAGATTCATGTTTCTCCCATAACGATTGTTGAACCGGATACCGATACCTTTCTCCATGAAGCGGCGCGGTTTAAAGTAGTCTACGGAATTCCCCTTGGCGATTGTTTCCTTTGCGCTACCGCATCTCTTTTTCAAGGTACTATCGTTACCTCTGACCATAACGACCTTGACCCCGTCGAAGAAGCCGAACAATATCCTTTTCTGTGGATACGCCCGAAACCAGAACCAAAACCGAAGGAACCCACTCCGCGGGAAAAAGCCGAACGTGCCCTTGCCGAAGCTATGCGGCGTATCGCCGAGCTTGAAGCAAAGCAATAATAGGGAAACCATCAAAAAGCTTTCCGCACCAAAAAATGTTTCCACCATCCTATCTCTCATTCCCTCCTCATCAAAGAATAACCGCAAAGGGCTTGAACCTTTTGCGGCACTCTTCCTCTCGCACAATCATTGCTTCCCCCGGGTGCCGGGCTTACACTAAAACGGTGACAGGCACCCATGCGTTTCCCGAATGAAAATAGGAGGAATCGATAATGGGCGCAGTAAAGGGCATATTTTTATAAAAATCAGCGACGTTATCGCCGATTTTCATAAAATTTGCTTGTGTTAAGGACAGTTTTGTGATAAACTGGCTATAATGTATAAGAAACGAACCGTCATCAAACCGCTATTAGAGGCCTCACAAAACTTCAAAGTGATCCTTGTAACCGGTATGCGGCAGGTGGGGAAAACCACTTTTTTGCGGGAAACTGCGTCCAAGGAGGACGGGGCGTCCAAGGAAGATCTTGCTTTCGCAAGGGAGGGTATAAAAAGTCGGAAATACGTCACCCTGGATAATCCCAAGGACGAGCAGATGGCGAAGGAAGAGCCGGAGTTCTTTCTGGAAACCTATGCGCCCCCGGTACTGATTGATGAGATTCAATACGCGCCGGAACTGTTCCGGTATATAAAAATGCTGGTTGATACGGATGACAGGCGGGGGCTTATCTGGATGACCGGTTCCCAGCAGTACAATTTAATGGCCGGTGTTACCGAAAGCCTTGCGGGCAGGGTGGCGATCCTGGACCTGCTGGGCTTTTCCCTCTATGAGCGGGACGACAAAGCCGCCGCACAAACTCCCTTTCTTCCTACAAAAACACCTCCGGCGCTGCTTGAAAAGCGGAACCTTGCGGATACCTACCGTATTATCTGGCAGGGTTCCTTTCCCGAAGTAATCGCCAAAAATCCCAATGCACGGGAACTGTTTTACAGTTCCTATGTGCGCAGCTATATTGAGCGGGATGTCAGGCAGCTTCTGCATGTGGAGGATGAATCGGCGTTTATGAAATTTATAAGCTGTGCCGCCGCCCGGACGGGACAGGAACTTAACCTTACCGGCCTTGCGCGGGACGCCGACATTGCCCCCAGCACCGCAAAAAGCTGGCTCTCCATCCTGGAAACCTCCGGTATTATCTATTTGCTTAAACCCTACTACCATAATGTCACGAAGCGGTTGATCAAACGGCCCAAGCTGTACTTTATGGACACCGGCCTCTGCGCCTATCTTTCCGCCTGGCACACCCCGGAGACCCTGGAAACGGGCGCAATGGGAGGCGCTTTTTTCGAAACCTTTGTCATCACCGAAATTATTAAGTCCTGGTATCATAACGGCAGGCGTCCGCACTTTTACTATTACCGGGACTCCAACCAAACCGAAATAGATTTACTGATTGAACAGGACGGTCTTTTCTACCCCATCGAAATAAAAAAAACCGCCAACCCCAAGAAGGAGGATATTAAGACCTTTGATAGTTTTGCTAAACTTGAAAAAACCGGATACGGCAGTCTTATCTGCCTAACCGATCAGGCCCGGCCCCTGACGGCGGAGGCCAACGCACTATCGGTGTGGGATATGTAAAACATCAATACCGGTGATCCATCAGTTGTTTGAACCATGTTCATCTCCATTATTTCAATATGTCCTTCAGAAGGCCCTGCGTCTCACCGGGGAGAAGTCCGATCCTGTGCAAAAATATTCCCGGTAATTATTACCGTCAGGAATAGAATTGAAAATAGTTTTTTCATCATGGTTACCTCCTTAATTTTCATGTCCGCATGACCTTTGTATAATTCAGATGGGCAACGCCATCTTTATCCCCGCGATGCCTTGTATCATGCCGCTATCTCCCCTATACTTGTTTTGGAGGCTCCTATGACCCTGCGACAAACTATAGATATTCCGGCAAGCCACCGGCTGATCCTTGACGTACCGGGGGAAGTCCCGGTGGGGAAGGCTACGCTGACCTACCGGCCCGAAATCGGTCTGTTTTCCCGGATTCGCGCCTTTCTCCATGCCCACAGTCCCTTCCGCAGCGCCTTTAGCAGACACTTTGATGAATTCTACGGCTGCCTTAAAGGTACAGGGATTTTTGAAGGGGATGCCGCAGATATCGTCAAGGAATGGCACGATGAATGGGAGGACCCCTGGGAGCGCAGCGCCGAACTTGCCCGCAGGGAGAAGTCCAATGGGGAAGATTAAATATCTTCTCGACTCGGTGGCGGCCATTGACCTGTTCAATGCCGTACCGGGATCAGAACTTCTTGAAGAGAAACTCGAAGGAGCAGCGGTATATGTCAGTGTTATTACCAGAATAGAAATGCTGGCATTTCCAAAAATGACTCCGGCTGGAGAAAAAGAGGTAAGTAGATTCCTGCGGTGGATCAAGGTTATCCCGCTGAACCGGAAGGTTGAACAGAACTCCATATTAGTCAGGCGCACTAAGAAGCTAAAGCTCCCGGACACGATAATAGCCGCCACTGCCTTGACGGTAGGGGCAACCGTGATAAGCCGGGACGGGAGTATGCTCAAATTGAACTGGCCCGGTTTACCGGTAGAACACTCACCCGTAACGGTATAACAATTCTTTCCTATACTCTTCTTCTTTCCTTCCTCATCAAAGAATAACCGCAAAGGGCTTGAACCTTTTGCGGCACTCTTCCTCTCGCACAATCACTGCACCACGGCGTTTCCGGTAGGGCGGAGCGCTAGGCTTACACTAAAACGGTGCCAGGCACCTTTTGCGCTCCCCAATAATGGGCGGCATCCTACCCGATTTTCTTTAATTCTTTTTTATTTGAATTTTACTCCCTAACATAAGTACCATTTATAAAACCAGCACCACTGCCAGTAAACCCTGATATTGTAAGAGTATCACCAACGACTGTCGCTGTACCCTGTCCGCTTATATAAGGACCCCAAACTCCACCGTTAGCGGTAAGTGTACTCCCTGAAAAAGTTCCTGTAACGCCGCTGGAACCATATGATAAAACCGTAAAATTACCATCAGAAAACTGTATAGTGGTATAAGAAATAGTTATAGCTCTCCATGTACCCGTGATAGCAGTGGGCTGCCCGTCGCTACCTCCTCCACCGCCGTTTCCATCGTCGCACCCGACAACCGCCATTCCCAATGCCAGCACCATAGCGAGCATTCCCAACAGGAACAAAGGTTTCGGTAGAAACCTGCTCCTTCTATTTTTTGTGCTTTTCATTTTTAGCCTCCGAATGCTAAAGTTTATATCCTTTCTGAAACATGCAAAGCATTGACAGATACAAGCCATATCCATCAACGCCATATGCCCCTAGAATTTGTAAGCAACACCTATCGTAAGGAATTTAACGATAGGCGCTTTTGCTGTCTGAGTAAAAGAAGAGGATACTGTTATCGAAGCCTCTGTTTCGAGCGCGTAATCGTCAAACCCGAGTTCTGCGAATGCGCCAAAATGCGGAGTAAAATAGTAAGCCGCACCCAGGTCAAAACCGAATGCGACACCTAAAGGGTCATCAATGGATGCACCATTCGCTTTAGCGTAATCGTAATAATCACCACTCCATTTGCCGAACGCGACGCCTATTTTACCGAGTAAATAAAGGTCGAGTTTTGGTATCGGGGCGAAGTGATAGGCAACGCGTGCGAGAATCGGGACTGTTGTTATTGTATCTTTTATTCCCGAATCATAAAACGACATGCCTTCAACACCGATTTCGACGCCGAGGGACAGCGGAATGCTGATTGGAAGCAGATAGTCAAGATAGAAATTGCCGCCGAAACCCCCCTCGCCTTTTAATCTCTAAGGGTATAATTCCCCGCCCTTTAGGGCGTAAAGCTGGGGGCGTGGGGGATATGTTCCCCCACGTGCGCAAAGATTTCAAAGAGAAATCTTCAATACCTCGCCCTTTAGGGCGAGGATGCTTTATTGTGGAGCTTCCGAGGTCACCGGACATTTTCACGTCACCGGCCGATATTGAAAACCCGCCTCCAACCGTAATCTGCGCGGAAACGCCCGCCGTAAAACCTGTTAAAAACAACAGGCACACCACCGGCTTCAAAAAGCCTTTTTTCAAGAACCCACCAAACACAAATTTTTTCATTTTGCCCTCCAGACAAAAAACATTTTACGCTTAAAGGTGCGCATGACCTTTGTATTTTATAGACAGGCAACGCCCGCCATGTTAAAACCTTGCTGTATTCCGGACTCAGGCGCGTGCGGGTCCCGCTGGTTTTCACAACCCCGCGTGTCCTGATGCCAGGTACCGTTTTATTCCTTTGTGTTCACACCTTGCCCTTGCCGTTTCCAACCTACTGCTTCGTCCAGATGCTGCCACCCGCTGCCCGTGTGTAAGTGCCGCCAGTGCCGTCGGCTAAATACCTCGTCTTCAGATTGTTGCCGCCGATGCCGGAACTGCCTTGGGGAAAGGCGCTGTCATAGAAGCCAGGTGCATAACTATTTCTGTCAGCAGCAGCGGAAATAAATGTACTGACGAGAAATGGGACGATTCCTCTGGGATCCGCAAAAACAGTTAAGATGTCCATCCTCGCTTTGCTTTCGTAATCATTTTTATTATAAATAGCTGGCCCACCGAAATTTACGGTGCGAAGGTTTGTACAGCCTTCAAAAGCATGACTTGCGATGGTGTGTACGCCATTTATGAATACAGTATCATCTGAGGGGTAGAACCCCAAGGTGAATATTTCAAATAGAGTATTCAGCACGCTTTCCATCAGTTCGGGTGCCACCCTCGAATTAGGTATGTTCACGCGTTCAAGCCTAGTGCAACCTTCAAAAGCGTATGCGCCGATGGTTTCAACGCCGGAAGGAATGGTATAAAGGGTAAAACTTTGCCCTGCGGGGTACTGAACAAGGAGTGTTTTGTTCTTGTTAAACAGAACGCCATTCTCACTGGTGTAGTTGCTGTTATTAGCGTCAACAGTGATACTGGTAAGGCCCGTACGGCCTGAAAAGGTACGTTCTTCGATGTTATTCACATAGGCAGGGATGGTAATGGAACCACTTATTTGTGGAGAAACCCATGATATTTTCCCCAGCACCTTGTTATACAAGATTTCCTGGTGGAATTCGTATGTCACATTTCCAGAAGCAACGGTCATGGATGCAAGACCGGTGCACCCGGAAAAAGCGGATTGTCCTATGCTGGTGACGCCGTCCCCAATGGTCACGCTGGTAATCCCCTTGCAGTTGGATTGATAGCCGGAGGTCGAGTAAAAGGAGGCAAAAGCACTATTCGGAATACTGCCTGTTCCGGTCAGCACAACCGCCATGTTTGAATACCCGCTGAATCTAGCGGCAAAGCCTGCGGTCGCCCTGGCCGGTATGGTCACACTGGTTAGTGCGGAGCAGCCTTGAAAAGCACCGTACCAGAGGCGGTAGGTAGTCGTCCCATTACCATTACTGCTACTTCCCCAGCCGTAGGCGCCAATGCTGGTGACACTCTCCGGTATGGTCACGCTGGTAAGAGCGGTACACTTGTAAAAAGCACTTGTCCCAATATTGGTGACACCCTCCGGTATGGTCACACCTGTGAGTTTGGAACATTCCTCAAAGGCACAATATGCAATGTTGGTAACACCTGACGGAATGGCATAGCTACCGGTACGTCCTTGAGGGTAATAAAGAAGGGTTGTTTTGTCCTTGCTAAACAGGACTCCGTCTATACTGCTGTAATCACTGTTTGCTTCATCAACGGACACGGTGGTAAGCTTGATGCAGCCGTCAAAAGTATCCTCCCCAACGTTGGTGACGCCTGCCCCTATGGTTACGCTGACTAGCTCCCGATAGTTGTCAAAAGCGTCATCCCTAAGGTTGCCGGTACCGGTCAGCACAACACTCTGAAGTTTAAATGAGCTGATTGTATAGACAGAAACAAGACCGGCAGGGATGGTCAGGCTGATAAGCTCGGAAGGAAACTCTATACGCTCACTGCTGGTGACGCTTGTCGGAATTGTTAGACTGATAAGATTCCTGCAATCGGAAAAGGTATATCTTCCAATGCTGGTGAGGCTGTCCGGTAGGACAATACCCTTAAGGTATTGGTTGTCCTTGATGATGTTCATCCTGTTGGAACTAGAGGAGATCATTGCGCTTTCTATCAGACTCCCCACAGCGGAACACTCGCTCAGATCCAGAAACACATACTTCCCGGCGTTCTGTACCATGCTGTTTATGGTTGCCCAAACGCCGTCAGAAGAGGGATCGCTGGTGTCTATTATGACAGAAGAATCCAGTTTTACGATGTGTGGGGCTGTTGCCGTGTTTGTCGGTAGGCCTGCCAGAGACGCTGAAAGCGCTTGAACGGACAGAGGGCCTATTGTTTCGCCGAAGCTAATGCCGCCACCGGTGGCGGGATCGGTATTACCAGGATCAGTATTCCCAGGATCGGTATTCCCAGGGGCGGAGCCGCCAGGACTGGTAATATCGCCTGACCCCTTATCACCGCAAGACATAACCGCCATACCCAATGCCAGTACCACACTGAACATTGTCGCCAAAACAAGCCTCTTTTTCATACAACAACTCCTTTTTATAGTCCAATGGACTTTTTACGTCCCGCCTTCATCCCGGCGGTACTTTTCCCCCCATTAACCCCTTCCCGGAGCCGCCGTCCTCAGCCGATGCCTTGGCGGGCGCTTTTTTGGCGGAATTTTCCGCTCCCCGGGCGCTGCGGACACGGGATAATACCGCAGCCTGATCTTCCGGCGGTAATTGCCGGAAATAGTTGAGCAGTTCCTTTTCTCTATCCGGCATAATGCCTCCAAATATATGTTAATTGTTAATATTATACAATATTTTAATATTATGTCAATGAAAATTATAAGCAACTGTTATTTTTATTGTAATTATTAAAAAAATCTAATAAATTAAGGGGGTATGACTGACAGAACACGGGCGATCCGCAAGGAACTGGGCATGAATCAGGGCGAATTTGCCCGGCTGATAGGTTTAACCCAGGCGGCATTGTCCCTGATCGAGGTAGGCAAGACTAAACTGACCGAACAGAACATCAAGCTGATATGCGTAACCTTCAATGTGAACGAACGGTGGCTGCGGACCGGGGAGGGGGAGATGTTCGGCTCGCTATCGCCCTACGAAAAGGAACTGCTGGAGCTGTACCGCCAATTACCGGAGGAAACCCAGGATTTCATTCTGGATATGGTCCGGACCCTGTTGAAAAAGCATACGGAAAAGGTAAAAAAGGGATGATTGCTCAGGTACCGCAAGGGTAAAACCGCAATTTTTGAGGCAAAGTCCACAATAATTGGCGAGCGCCGTTTCCCCGATGCCCTCACACTAAGATAGTGGGAGAGGGTACGTAGATGAGCAATGTTTACCATGTAGCAAAAACAGGTTCCGATAGTAACACCGGATCAGCCGGGTCGCCATTTTTGACCATCAACAAAGCGGCAAGCATCGCGGCGGCCGGTGACGCCGTCATCGTGCATGAGGGCGTGTACCGGGAGTGGGTGCGCCCCCAAAACACCGGCCTCAGTAATACGCGGCGGGTGGTGTTCAAGGCGGCTGACGGGGAAAAGGTGGTCATAAAAGGGTCGGAGGAAGTGACCGGCTGGGAGAAGGTTGAAGGTTCTGTCTGGAAAAAGCCCCTCGATAACGCGCTCTTTGGCGCTTACAATCCCTTTGCCGCAAACATCATCGGTGAATGGGTCGTGCACGGGCATGAAAAGCACCTTGGCGATGTGTACCTGAACGGGATGTCCTTCTACGAAGTGGTAAACTATGCGGATTTAGCCGCCCCTCCGTTGCGCACCGAAATTCTTGATGACTGGACCAATAAGATGACCCCCATCATCAATCCCGAGCAGACACAGTATGTGTGGTACGCCGAGG
>BNUY01000032.1 GCA_025997715.1 Spirochaetia bacterium | reverse complement strand
GAGCAGCCCCCAGGCGATGTATCCGCTTCTGTACAAATTGCACCCCACAAGGCCCAGCCTCCTAAAATCCCAGCTTTTTATTGTAGTCCTTAACCGCGTTAAAAACCGCAAGGATGTTCGCCACCGGAGTCGGCCCCTGAATGTTATGGATAGTGTTAAACACAAAACCGCCGCCGGGGGCAAAAATTGACAAGCGCTCGGTAACCTGGGCATAGACCTCTTCCGGTGTTCCAAAGGGCAAAACTTTCTGGGTATCCACCCCGCCGCCCCAGAAAGTAAATTTATCACCCCATTTTTCTTTCAGCATCCGGGGATCCATTCCCGCGGCGGAACACTGCACCGGATTAAGTACATCAATCCCCGTTTCATAAAAATCAGGCAAAAAGTCTACTATTGATCCGCAGGTATGGAAAAAAGTTTTCCAAGCCGTATTTTTATGTATCCAGTCGTTTATCTGTTTGTAATAGGGCTGATAAAATGTGCGGAACGACTCCGGCGACATCATCGGTCCCCGCTGGGTACCGAAATCGGTGCCGGAAATCTGCATAACCTGGATCTTGTCGCCGCAGGCCTGTTTAAAAAGCTTCGCGTTTTCGAGGCCCACCTCTGTCTGCAAACCGAATATCTGATGGACATAATCGGGGCTGGTTTGGTGAACGCATATCCAGTCCTGCAGGTCGCGCATTCCCTTGGGATAGGGAATGTGAGGCCCGGGGAAATACGCAAAATCCCCCAGGCCCGCCAGGGCGCCGCCCCCAATCAATCCCAGATCGGTATTATTGTACAGATCGTTGCAATGATTCTCAATCGTACGCAGCTGCTCATCGGTATAGACCTTGTAATCCTCCGCAAAATCCTCACGGCCGTCAAAATTATCCTCATCAAATTCCTTGTAGGTGCGGAAACAGTTGTCAAAATAAAATCCCTTCGGGGGCAGCCTTCCGGCGGGAGGCGCGTTCCGGTCCCCCTGGGGATGGATGTAGGTATACCCGGTCTTTTCATCAATACTGGTAACAAAGTTATCCCCCACCAGCACATCCAGCCCGGAGGGCAGCTTCCAGGGTTTCCAGTTCTTATTCTGATAGCCGAATATCGTAAAATCGTTGGTAACCTCGGCGACACAGAGGCCAAGCGCCTCCCGGAGATCATCCTCCACAATTCCTAAAAGCTGCAAGGGTTCATAGATCTTAACCGGGCGCTTCTCCAGCCCCAGGGCATCCCTCAGCGCCGCAAGGGCATTCGCGTTGATTCCGGTAATGCTGGTAGAGCCCATGTCAAGCACCACCTTTCCCGGATCCCGGTGGTGTAAGGTATTGTCAAGCCGTTTCCTTGGTGTATCCGACATCATTCCTCCCTGTTGTATCTGGCTGTTCTCTAAAATAAGTGCCCGGGCACATATTTTAGCCATAATTCAGTATGAGGGGTGAAATTTGGTTTTGTCAAGTAAAATATTCAGAAAATTTCTCATTTTTACCTATTGTTTCGATAATATTTTATCGATTAGATCTATTGAAAAGATACGCCGCATTATGGTAGTCTTTTTTATGGCAACAATACGTGAAATAGCGGAACTGGCGGAGGTCTCCAGGGGAACCGTCGACAGGGTGCTCAATAACCGTGGATATGTAAAGCCGGATACCAAAAAAAAGATACAAGCCCTTTTGCAGGAGTTACATTACCAGCCGAACCGGAATGCCAGGGCGCTTTCGATACAGAAAAAAAATTTTACGATAGCGTATATTTACCGCGCCACAGAAATCAATGTTTTTTTTGATGATGTCATAACCGGATTAAAGGCCAAGGTCGCCGAGTTAAGCGAGCACCGGATAAGCCTGCTGGTAAAACGGATTAAGCCTGACGACACTCCGGCCTTCATACGGACAATGAACAAAATGCAGAAAGCCGGGATCGACGGATTCATCATTACCGCTTTTAATAATGAAAAAATACGGAAAAAAACAAATGAGTTAGTGGATCAGGGATTTCCGGTCATTACCTGTAATGTGGATCTCGCCGGGACACAACGGCTGGCCTTTGTGGGGTGCAATTTGTACAGAAGCGGATACATCGCCGGGGGGCTGCTCAGTATTACTGTTGGGGGACGCGCGAATATCGGTATTGTTACCTCCGGTACTCCGGAACTTGTTGACCGGATCAGGGGTTTTACCGATGCGATACATACCAATCATCCTGACATCCATATCAGGGAAATAGTTACAACCGAAGAGGACAATAGTAAAACTTTGAACGGTACAAAGGCGATGATGAAAAAGAACCCCGGGATCAGGATGATTTTTTCCGAAACCGTGGCGGTTCACGGCGTCTGCCGCGCCCTTAAGGATTTGGAGATGGATAAGAAGGTCAAGGTAATCTGTTTTGACGACATGCCTAGTATCCGGCAGTTGATGCTGGAAGGCCATGTCAGCGCCATTGTATTTCAGAATCCCTTTTGGCAGGGGTACCGTTCATTTGAACTGCTCTGGGATTATCTCTTAAACCGCAGGATGCCGGAACATGAATTCAATTACAGTATCACGGAAATCCGTATCCGTGAATCAATTATTGAAGATGCCAAGGAAGTTCACCTCGCCAAATTCACCGTCCCAATATAGTGATACTTTATTCAAGTCCGGCGCCGGCACTCTTTTCCTTTCCCCCCTTTTTCGCTAAACTACCCTCATGGCAGACACAAGCACAATAACCCGGGACCAGGCCTGGGAACTGTTCAAGACCTATAACAAGGACCCCTTCCATATCCAGCATGCCCTTACCGTGGAGGGGGTGATGCGATGGTACGCCCGTGACCTGGGCTATGGCGGGGAGGAAGATTTCTGGGGTATCGTGGGTTTGCTCCACGATATTGACTTTGAGGAATTTCCAAACGAGCATTGTATCAAGGCGCCGGAACTGCTGCGGAATGGCGGTGTTGGGGAGAATATTATCCATGCGGTATGCAGCCACGGCTATGAACTAACCGTGGACATAAAGCCCGAGCATGAGATGGAGAAGGCGCTCTACGCTGCCGACGAACTGACCGGGCTTATCTGGGCGGCGGCGATTATCCGGCCATCCAAGAGCGTGCAGGATATGGAAGTAAAGTCGGTTAAGAAGAAGTATAAGACCCCGGCCTTTGCCGCAGGCTGTTCCCGTCCGGTTATCGAAAAGGGGGCCGCCATGTTGGGCTGGGAGTTGGATACGCTAATCGAAAAAACCATCCTGGCCATGCGCTCCTGCGAAAGCGACATCAACGCCTTTATGGCGGCTCATGGGTAAAGTAATAATAGCTATGTCCGGGGGGGTGGACAGCTCCGTTGCGGCATGGCTTATGAAAGAGGCGGGGCATGATTGCATCGGCATAACCCTAAAGCTCTTTGTAAACGACGATATTGGAAAGCCAAAACACAGTTCCTGCTGTTCCCTCGACGATGTAAACGATGCCCGGGCAGTGGCCTACCGCATGGGCATGCCCCACTACGTCTTAAACTTTACCGAAGATTTCCGCGAAAGGGTGATACACCGCTTTATCGAAACCTACCGGCAGGGGGCCACCCCCAACCCCTGCATCGACTGCAACCGGTTCATCAAGTTTTCCCGGCTTCTGGAACGGGCGCGGCAGCTTGACTTTGACACCATCGTTACCGGCCATTATGCCCGGATAGAACGGGACGGCCCTAATGGACGCTTCCTCTTAAAGCGTTCGGTGGATACCAGGAAGGACCAGACCTATGTCCTCTACGCCATGACCCAGGATCAACTGGCCCACACCGAATTTCCCCTGGGAAACCTGACCAAGCCCCAGGTCCGGGATCTCGCCTGCGCCCAGGGCTTTGAGAACGCCGGGAAACACGACAGCCAGGACATCTGCTTTGTCCCCGACCGGGATTACGGTGGATTTATCGAACACTATACCGGGAAAATTTCACCTGAAGGAACTATCGTCCATGAGGATGGCCGTGTCCTGGGCACGCACCGGGGCATCATCCGCTACACCATCGGCCAGCGGCGGGGCCTGGGAATTGCGCTAAACGATCCGGTGTATGTTAAAGCCAAGTCGGCGGCGGACAACACGGTAACCCTGGGCCCCGAAACATCCCTCTACGCTAAATCCCTGACCGCCGCCGACCTCAACCTGATTGCCCACGACCGGCTGGAGCGCCCCCTGCGGGTAACCGTAAAAACCCGGTACTTGCAGACGGAACAGTGGGCCACCGTGGAACAGACAGGACCGGATACTCTGCGGGTGGACTTTGACGAGCCCCAACGCGCCATCACACCGGGACAGGCGGTGGTGCTGTACGATGGAGATGTAGTTGTAGGCGGCGGCACGATAAATGATACTACGGAGTGTTAGGCGAAATAAAACCTGAAATTTATGAATAGTCTCACCGCCTCCATGCGGGCAAGCTGTTCGTCCGTAAGTCCCGGCCTTCCATTTGTGCTTATAGACTGGCTTTTCATCGGTGTACCGGAACCCATTCCGATCTGTTTAAAAAATAACCGCATCTCTCGCTCAATCCGGATTCACCTTTTTTGTCTATCCACCATATACCATGATGCGGGTTGTACGTGGCGTTCCAAAGATGAATGAGTATAAGAGCTAACAGGTGCTGCGGAAGCTGCCAAAGCCAAATAATTCCCGGTATAAGCCGGTTTACTATAGTACCCTAAACCTAATGGTAAGCCCCTTAACGAATACGGGACGCTGTTTCTTTGGCATTGGAAATACTCTCGCTCAGGTTGGCTACCCGCTGTTTGTTCGAGGGGTGGGTGCTGAGGAATGCCGGGGCTTTGCTGCCGTTCATTTCGCTCATCCGGGTCCAGAAGGCGATTGATTCTTCGCTTTTATATCCGGCTATGGTCATGAGGATAAGTCCTACCTCATCCGCTTCGGTTTCGTGTTTCCGGCTAAAGGGCAGGGACGCAAGGTAGGTTGATCCCAGATCGTATATTATCTCCGCCCCCTTCCTGGTCTCTGCATCGGCGCCCGCTACAAAGGTAATGATGTCGGTTGCAATGCCGCCAATGGTTCTGAGAATTTCCGCGCTTCTTTGCTGCCTGCCGTGGTTTAATAAGGCGTGGGCCAATTCATGCCCCATCACGGTTGCAAGGCCGTCATTGTTCCCGGTTACCGGGAGGATACCGGTGTACACAACAATCTTGCCGCCGGGCATACACCAGGCGTTCACTTCCGGGGATTCGACCAGGTTGTACTCCCATTTATATTTTTCAAAATAGTCCGGCCGTCCCTCGGCGGCAAGCCACTTTTCCGCAGCCCGCCGTAAATCTTCCCCAACTTTTCGTACCGCTTTGCCATCCGGCGTATTGTTCACCACCGTTGCGTCTTCCAAAAAACCGGCATAGGCGGTAAAGGATTCCGCAAACATACGGTCATCGTCCACCAGCGCCAGGGTTTTCTTTCCCGTAAGGGGGTTTTTTTCGAGAAGGACCGGCAAATATTCCCGAAGGGACTTACGCTGATTTTCTCCGGGCGATTTTTCAGATACTTCCGGCGCGGCTGTCCCATCGGCGGTACTCGTGTTTTCTGCGGGGGTTTTTGTACACACGACAAAAAACACCATCACCATAAACAACGCAAAGGGTATTTTTCGTGTCATGTTCCGGTATGCTCCTCCAGCTAGCCATTCTGCAGCGCTTTGCCAATAGCGTAGGCAATCAGCACATATACCAGGGTCAAAACACCGGTAACAACGACGTACGGGGCCAGGGTGAACGGCACAAAGCAAAATACAATCTGCGCCACCAGGATCAGCGCGAAAAAAACGCCCGATGCCAGCCGGATGTTTAGCGCGCCGCCGCCGCCGTCATTTTTTGGAGTCACCGCAATAGTGCCTGCAAGGGTGATAAACAGCCCAATTCCGCCGCCCAAAGCGTTGGCAAGGGGAATGTCGGTTTCCGCGCCATTGGCCGCGTAGAAGCCGTAGCCCGCCAGGGCGGCAATGGCAAAGGCAATCGCCAGTAGTATAACATTGATTTTCATTTTGTTCCTCCTTCAAAGGGCGGCGGCCCCAGAGCGATGATCCGCAGAATTTCCGGCACATCCTGCGCCTGTTTCCACTCTTTCATGCCCTGACTCCACACCAGGGTTTCCCTGGCAATTCTTTTTTCGTTGATGAGCCGGACGATTTCCGTTTCCGAAAAAGGCCCGGCCTGCCTGCCCTCAAGACCGGCGTAATACAGCCGCTGGGGCGTCGGAGTCTGCGCGGGCGGGTTCTGCATGGTTTGCGCCATCGTCTGGTTTACCATCTGGCCCATCTGCCTCGCAAGAGCCATGCCTATCCCCATTTCCATGAAACGCTCAGCAGTACCGCCTGAGCCGTCTCCGCCTTGGTGATCACATCCCACGCGTTTCTCCTTATGGTGCCGGCGGCGGGAGCGGCGGGGGTGGGGGCGGCGCTCCGGCTCCGGCGAAAAGCCCCGCCAGTTCCGGTACGGTCCCCGCCGCCTGCCAGTCCGCCATACCCTGCCGCCACACCAGGCTTTGGGCATTTAACTGCCCCTGTGCTGCAATCTGTGACAGCATATTCAAGTTGTAGGGGCCGCAGGCCTGGCCGTTTACCGCAACGCTGAATTGAAGCTGCGGCGCGGATTGGGCGGGCTGCCGCATATCAGGGGCGTTCATGGTATCCGGCCATTTCGGCATGAGGTCCGCCATTGTTTGGTTCATCTGGCGAGTAAACTGGTTGGTAAGCCCCATCGCGTTGGCGGCTTCACCAAGCCGCACGCCGGAAAATTCGCCGGTGTTCCCGCTAAAATCTCCGTGATTCGTTCCCATTTCATCCCTCCTTATGGCGCCGGTGGGGGTGGCGGCGGCGGCGCTCCGGCTCCGGCGAAAAGCCCCGCTAACTCCGGCACGGTTCCCGCCGCTTGCCAGCCCGGCATCCCCTGCCGCCAGACCATGCTTTGGGCATTAAATTGCCCTGCCGCTATCATCTGCGAAAGCGCGTTCATATCGTAGGGGCCGTAGGTCTGACCGTTCACCGACACGCTAAACGAAACGCTTTGCGGTTGCGGAGGAGGCGACGCTCCCGGCATGGGCGGCGGTGCTCCCGGCATCGGCGGCGGCGTTTGACCGGGCGTCATCTGACCCATTTGACCGAACACATTGTTCATCATGCCGGCCATGCCCTGACCCATCGCGCCTCCCACTGCCATTCCTGCCATGGTCGCACCCGGGTTGAAGCCCCCGCCGCCCGGCATACCAATTCCACCGCCTTGTCCAAGCTTTCCGGCGGCATCTGCGGCGGCCTTGGTCATCTCAACCTGCGCCCCAAGCTGGTGCAGCGCAAAGCCGCCCATTTCAGTCTGCATATTCTGTGCATATTGCCCTGATTCACGGCTTCGCGCCAGGCTGTCCTGCATATGCTCAAGGTTGATACCCTGCTGCGCTTCAAGGTTCTTGAGGTTCATGTTGTACTGGTCTTCCATGCCGCGCGTCGCAAGACCGGCCTGCGTTTCAAGCTGGGTCTCCTTCATATCTTTGGTGAGCTTCGCAAGCCGACGGTACCCCTCGCTCTCCTGGTCTACCTCAATCGCCGCAATGTTGAGTTCCGCCAGGGTAACGCCGAAGGTCCCGGCGAGGCTCGCGCCCAAGTCCTGCGATATAATGCCGCCGATGTTACGCCGGTACGTGTTGATCTGGATGAGGGGTTTGCCGCCCGACATATTCTGGAAGTTCTGCACATCCATCATCGCCCCCTGTACCTTATCTATAACCGCGTCCTTGACTTGTTTCTCGAACTTCGTCATGTCAAAATCGACCAGCGCGTGCAGGCTGATGAATTGATTGCAGTCCGTTATGCGAAACGTGATGGTTCCGCGCACCGCCACGGGGACAGGATGGTCGGGGAGGCGCGGGTCGAACATATCAAAATAGGGAACGCCGAACTTGACCTGGTTTACCCCCGACATGTTGATAAAATAAACAGACGCGGGAAACTTTGTTCCGCCATCCATCAAGAGCCCTTGTAGGCCGGACAGGATGGGCAGGTTCGCCGTTTTCAGTTCGCCATCGTATGGCCCCAGGATCAGGTCTTCCGACCCGCCGCCCGTCGTGAGCCCTTGCCCGCTCCGCCCGGTAAGCTGCTGCTTCTGCGCCTGGTACTGGAAAACCGCCGCTTCCCCCTGCCGCACCCGTAAGGGTGAACCGACGCGAATCGAATTTTCGCGCTTGGAGTCCCCCGCCTCATTGCCCGCGGGCCGCCATTTATAAATGAGCCACTCCCGATCCTGTTCGGGGCTCATGATCACGTCCCCGAGAATACCGCCCTTGCTGGGCTTTGATCCAAATAGTGCCATGTTTCACTCCTCTATGTTAGTTTGACAGTTTGACGCAAAAAGCGCTTTTCGATATACTGAACGGTATGATGACGATTCAACAAACCGTAGATATTCCCGCCAGCCGTCGGCTGACCATTGAGGTTCCCCGCGAAGTACCTCTGGGGAAGGCTATTCTTACCTTTACACCGGCGGACGCCAGCCGGAGAACAGACGGGGACGAGTGCCCCCTCTGCGCCGTCTACAAAGAACCCAACGAGGAGACTCTTGCCGCCTTTGAGGAAGGGGATGCCATGCTGCGCGGGGAAAAACCTGCTGTTTGGCATCACTCCCTTGAGGATTTGGACGAAATGCTGGGGCTGTAGTATATGCTTGATTATGAATTTGCCGGTTCCTTTAACAAAGACCTGAAATTGATGAAAAAACGCCACATGAATATTCCTGAAATGCGGGAGGTGATGCGCTTTATCATCAATGAAGAGCCTCTGAGCGAACGCCACCATAACCACCTGCTTCACGGCAAAAAATACGAGGGAAAATGGGAATGTCATATAGACCCCGACTGGCTTTTGGTCTACCAGGTTGATTCGGCGGCGAAAAAGGTCGTTTTCCACCGTACCGGAACCCACGCTGATTTGTTCAAGAAATAGCGCCATCTTTCCCTTTCCCCTACCGGAGCCCTGCGTATTTTTTCTTGAGGGGCTGCAAGAGCTCTTCCAGACGGTCGCCTTTGTTTGCTTTTGGTCCAAATAGCGCCATTTAATCTTTTCCTTGGCATTGCTTTATTTGTTCACGCACAAATTTCCTAATAGTGATAAGGCGTTGCTCAATATTATCCAGCCGGACTTTTAAGCGGATTCCGTTGAGCAGGTCTTTGGCACTCTCGTCACAGGTGGAAAGCTTTTGCAAAACCTGTATTTTTTGTACGGTAAAGTGCATGGCGTTTATGACACTTTCGTTTATTTCTGCGTCAACGGTATCATCTTCACCGCTACTCGTAAATCGCATAAGATTTTTAAAAGGATTTTGTATTTTGCGCTTGGCGGCAAATAAATGATAAATGGAGTTACCGGTGTCGGTATGATCGCCAAATAGAATTGATGCGGCTATCGCGGTTTCCAGTTTTTGGACGATTGAACTAAACGCGGTTGAGGTAACTTCGGTATCGGAAAGCGCATCCTTGTTAATCACCTTTAGTAACTCAAGATTGCTTGACAGTTCAAAATAATAGGCGCGCAAATAGCTTTCCTTGTCTATATGTAGCGCCTCAATATCTTTTTTAACCGCCGCTGCATAGCCAAATAATTTTACACCGGTCTCCAAAATACCCGCCATGGTAGAAATTGCGGCTAAACTCATTTTTCTTTCCTCCTCCTGTTTTTTGCAACATCTCTGACCAAAGGTACCAATTCCTGTTTGCCATAGCCTCCCTTAAAAAGTTTCAATTATGACCAGGCCCTCACTCGAAAAAAAGCCACCAGCCTTATATACGGAATACCATGCATTTGCAGTTATTTCAAACCCACTCGCAGTCATTGCCTTTTTTAGAACAGCCTTTTTCATTAAATCATTACAGTCGAAGACAATTTCAATAGTTGCTTTATCTCCAACCTTTCCACCCTCCAGCAGACTCAAAAGTGTTTTATCGCTTTGAGCGGACCTAAAAGAATTGTCCTTCAGAGGTACCTCACTGACCTCACGCGCAAGGAGTGGTTTGGAAACTTTTGTAAGAGGGGTAACTTCAACACCAGCTTGATTAAAGAGTTTTACCCGTAAGTATACATCTTTATTTATAGAAGTATCTTTAGTGTTCCACTGTTTGTCCGTCAGTATCTGCGTCACCTGTTTGTCAACTACCGGAGCGAAGTCTTTTATCAATTCAACAGGAACAGTAATTGATAAATTTTTACTGGAACCGGAAGTGTTTGATCTAAGCACATATTCCCCATCAGCAATGTTAATATAACTCGCAAGGGGACCGTTTACCGTAATTTCGGCCGTAGAAATAGTTTGAGTAGCCGGTACTTTTCCAAGAGGGTCAATGACAACAAAAAGTGCTGCTATAATTACAACAGCCATTACTCCGGCAATAGCAGCAAGTGCTTTATTCTGTTTGTTTGTTGTAACAGCAATTTCGTTGAGCATACTGTCGAGCTGTTTTATTAATACAGTATCATCCGACAAGGCCATTGATGCTTTTGTATATATTTGCTTACACTTTCGGGACCATATCGCATTCCATTTTTGATCATATCGGGCACTAACAGAAAGCAAACTTTTAGCTGGGTTCACTTTTACAATATTAGTAGATGCAAAAAGAAAAAACTCAGCAATTGATTCCTTCTCATTCGGTACAATAAGGTTATCAACCAGCGCCTGCTTTTCTTGATCTTCTTTTACCCACCGTGGTTTTCGAAGTAGTAAAATTAAAAAAATGCAGAACAAAGACAGTAAAATCATAAGCCATGGTACATTAAAAGAGGACATATCCTCTGTTATCCCAAAAACAATGCCAAAGCCGAGACCATAAACTGTAAGGAGTACGATACCAAATTTACTCAATCCGCTTCCTCTTTTTGCACTTGCAGATTCTTCAACTTTTCGATCTACTTTTGCAATCTCGTCAAAGAATTTTTTTACACCGGCATTCACCTCAACACTCCGAAGCTCATGCCCGCAGCTTGGGCACTTTGCCTGAAACGATTCCAGAGGGGCGCCGCAGGAAGGGCAAACCCGTATATTGCCCACTTTTTCCTTGGCCGGTTTTGCCGCCGGTGCTACAGGCGCCGCTGTGCCCCCGATAGATGTTCCACAGGATGTGCAAAATTTCACGCCCTCCGCTACTTGTGTTCCGCAATTTGAACAAAATGCCATAATTCATCTCCTTTTGCGTTAACCCGCCGGTTTTATTTGTTTCCTACCGGAGAGCCGCAGCTTCCGCAGAATTTAGCGCCGCTTTCAATTTTTTGGCCGCAATTCCCACAAAAAAACGCCGGTCCTGCCGCTAATGGAGGTGGTGGTGGTGGTGCGGCTGCCGGCTGCTCAATAATTTGGCTTTCTTCCAGTTCGGCCAATGCGTGTGCCGGGATCTCCGGGCATTTGTCGATGGCGACACTGCCCGCAGCAACCTTCATTGCAAAGGACAAGCAAGTGACATAACCGCACTTCTTACAATCCGTCTTGGGCAGAAATTTATAGATGTCCATTCCTCTAAGCTTCATGTTTTTCTCCTTCCTTTATTAGCAAAAATTCCCATAATCAATACTCCTTTGCGTTAACCCGCCGGTTTTATTTAGTGTAAGCGCAAAGCCTGACGCCATTTGCGCCACCTATGCCCGTTTTGCTGCCGATGCTACGGGAGCCGTCCCACCCGCCTGAGTTCCGCACTTGGGGCAAAAAGCCGCCCCGTCTTCCATTGCGTTTCCGCACTTTGAACAAAATGCCATACTAACACTCCTTATTCATGCATTGGGTAACCAGCCATAAAGCCGGTTCCTCTATTTTTTCAAAACAAACCAATACCGGTAATTGGCGCATAGCAGTAATACCACGCACTATTACCACTACCCAAAATCATCTGCTCCAGTCTCCGGGGACATTCAGAACATGGCTACCATATTGGAGCCAATAAAGTATTCCATCTTCCCAACCTAAGATGATAAGACCTGCATCGATCCCACCATCACCATCCAATATCACAATTTCTTGTTCAAAAGGCCGATTAGGCATTGAAACCTCACCTTTCTTTATTAAGACATAACCTTTATAAGGTGCAGTATCATTCCGAATCTTATAGGCCGGGAATCCCCCCCAGCCATCGTTTACGATAAAGGTTCTATACCGGTACCGGGGATCAAGCTCATCCCAGATTATATCCAGGGCATACAATGGCGTACCGGGGACCGTATTATGGGTCTGCGCGAAACCGGCGGTTCCTGCAATCATCAAAATAATCATCAGTACGCTCTTCTTCATATACGTGAGCGCAAAGCCTGGCGCCATTTGCGCTACCCTGCTATAGGCCTGTGGGTTTGGCATAGTTTGCCCTCCTCCAAAAACACCTAAAAATATCCTCTATAACCTGACTTAAAAAGTCAGTAATTCATTGTGTGAGCGCAAAGGTCTGTCACCATTTGCGCCCCCCTACTTATATATAGGCATCATTTATCATAAATACCCATAAACAAACATTCATAATTATTTTACTCTTTTAACAATATTGTCAAGGGGGGATTACTCTTTTTTGGTTACTCTATAAAAATGGGCTTCAAAGAGAATTTAAAATCGGAATTAGCCTATAAGGGCTTGCTGGTTAAGGAATTATCTGCCCAATCGGGCATAAGTCATCATACGATAAACAACTATCTAAGTACGAATAATTGCATCCCTACTGCCGAAAATGCTCTAAAAATGGCCCAAGTCCTTGAGGTATCTGTGGAATACCTGCTTACCGGCCAGGAAGCAAAGCCCATAAAACTACCTCTAAGCCCAGACATACGCATTGTTGCCGAAACAATGAACACACTTGATGATCTTGACCGGCAAATAATAGTCAATTTAACATTGGCCCTCAAACAAAAAAAAGAAGTCCAAAAATGATCGGGCGTGAATCCGGAAACCGCTCGACGAAACGGGAGGAAGGGGATACCATTGAAGATTTTGGGACGCCGGACGAAGTAAAGGAGATGGCAAGGCCCATCAGGTCGGCACATAATAGGCAGGAAGCCCCTGATATCCTTAGATTCTGAATAACAAGGCAAAAAACCAATCATTTAATGAAGAAGCGCATATTTTGGCAGCAGTGAATGTTGATAGGCTGTTTTTTAATGCCATTGAACCATGGAGAATACCCAATTAAACAACAGAAGGTAAAATAATACCGGTGAAATTGACGGTAATGGAATACCAGAATAAAGACATTAATCTGTATAGTCTTGAAGCGATTGAAGCTATCATTAAATAAAAAAGGGAATGTGGGTATATTGGGCTTTTCCGGACTGATCCGGCAGTAACCCCCTCAACACATCCCCCATAGGGCGGTGTCTCCCCCGTCCTGTTTCAAATGTAGCCCTTTTTCATGGCATTGTCACGCGATATCAGCGCCGAGCAATTCCAGAAACCCCGGGTAGGTAACGGCGGCGCTTTCCGCCGCCTCAATGTGCACCGGTCCCGCTGCGCCCAGCGCCCCCGCCGCCAGGGCCATCACAATCCGGTGATCCCCCCGGCTGTCCACCCGCCCCCCCTGGAAACCCCGCCCTCCCTTGCCGTGGATGATAAGGCCATCGGGCCGTTCGGTGGTGGACACCCCCAGCTTGCCAAGTTCCTCCGCCATCACCGCGATACGATCCGTTTCCTTGATCCGCGCGTGGGCCACATTCACCAGGGCGGTATCCCCCTCGGCGTAGGCGGCAACCACCGCCATGATGGGGAGCAGGTCCGGGGTGTCGTTCAGGTCGAACTCGCCGCCCCTGAGCGGGCCGGTACGGGAAACCTGCAGCGTCCACTCGGAGGTCTGTCCGCCGGCATTCACGGTGGAGGATTTCTGCGCGGTTCTACCGACGGCAGCCGGTTCCACCCGGCTCCACTTCACGGTACAGCCCATCTTGCCAAGCATATCGAAGAAAGCTTTGTCCCCTTGGGTATCCTCCCGGTCCAGTCCCCGGAGCGTGACCGTCTCGCCGGTAATAGCGGCAATACCCCCGGGAAAGGCGGCGGAGGAAAAATCCCCCGGTACCGGGCCGTTCATGGGCCGATAGTGCGCGCCGCCGGGTATCCTGAACCGGGAAAAATTCCCGGCGCAATCGTAGGGTATGCCCTGGGCAGTAAGGTATGAGAGGGTCATCTCGATATAGGGCTTTTCGTTGAGCAGGGGTATGTCGATTTCGGTGATAACACCCGCCGGAGCCAGGGGGGCCGCCAGGAGCAGCGCCGAAAGGTACTGGCTGGTGGGACAGGCAATACTCACCCTGCCGCCCTTCCAGGGACCCCGAACGGTGATGGGGACACAACCGCCGGGGGCGGATTCCACGGCGATGCCCAGGCCGGAGAGGGCGTCCAGCAGGGGGGCGGCGCTTCGGCGGGCTATCTGCTCATCCCCGGTAAAGGTTGCAGGCAGGTCTCCCAGGGCGGCGGCGGCAAGGACCAGGAAGAGGGTGGTGCCGGAGTTTCCCACGTCCAGAGGACTTAGGCCGGCCTTTATGCGGCCCCTCGCCCCAAAACCTATGCCGCGGACGGTCCAGCCAACCAGTTTTTGCCCGTCGCTGCCTGAGGGGTTGGGGCAGGCGGGGTCGGGGGCGCGGTGTTCCTCAATACCGGCGCCCAGAACACGGCAGATGTTCAGGCAGGAACGGGCGTCCAGGGAATCCAGGGGGTAGGCGATTTCCGTCACCCCGTGTCCCAAAGCGGCCAGGAGCAGCCGCCGGATGGTGTGGGATTTTGAGGCGGGGATACGGAATTCCCGGGGAAATTGGCAGGGGGTGATAACTGCTTTCATTTGGCTAACTATATACAGGTATTGGACCAAAGTGAAGAATGAAGAAATAATCCCCGGATAAACGCATAAGAGAAGAATTTACCGCAAAAGCGCCGAAGGCGCGCGAAGGGGAAGAAGGAATGAACGGACTTCGTAGGCACAATTCAGAGAATCTGGCTAAAAAAGTGCTTATTCTTTCTTTCCTTCGTCGACTTTGGCGCCTTTGCGGTTAAAATTCTTCTCTTTTCTTCATTATTTTTTCTACAGACCGGATTCATTTTTTTTTCTTTTTATTTTGACAAATGAGAAGATAGGCCGCATAATAGTAGAAATGTACATAATATCATAGGAGGCGGGCATGAAAATAATTGTCCCCATAAAACAGGTACCTGAAAGTAGTAAGGTAAAAATGGACCCTGAAACCGGTACGGTGATCCGTACCGGGGTAGAGACGGTGGTGAACCCCCTGGACCTCTACGCGCTGGAGGCGGCGCTGCGCCTGAAGGAGCAGTACGGCGGTACGGTAACCGCCCTCTCCATGGGGCCCCCCCAAGCGAAACGGGTATTGAAAGAAGCGGAGGCCATGGGCTGCGATAACGCGGTTCTGGTCTCGGACCGGAAATTCGGCGGCGCGGACACCTGGGCTACGTCATACACCCTTGCGGCGGCGGTCACGAAGATCGGCGGCTTTGACCTCATCATCACCGGGGAACGGGCCACCGACGGGGATACCGCCCAGGTAGGACCCGGTATCGCCGCCCATCTGGATTTGCCCCTGGCTACCTACGTTTCCAAAATCCGGGAAGTGAAGGACGGGCGGATTTATCCGGAGCGGCTGACGGAGGAGGGCTACGAACAGCTTTCCCTGCCCCTGCCCTGTCTGCTCACGGTGGTCAAGGAGGCCGGGGTTCCCCGGCTTCCCACCCTGTCGGGCAAAATTAGATCCCGTGAACTGGAAATTCCCCTGTACTCCACGGAAAACATGGATTTGAAAGAGGAATTCCTGGGTCTCAAAGGTTCCCCGACCAAGGTGGTAAAAATCGAAAGCCCCAAGGTTACCCGGGGCGGCAAACTCGTGAACGCCTCCGAGGGCGGCGAGGTAGGCCTGAAAAAAGCGGTTGATGCGCTGATGGCCCTGTTGCAGGAAAGGAGTATCATCTAATGGCTAACGAAATATGGACTATCGCGGAACAATACGACGGAAAGCTCAAGAACATTTCCTTTGAGCTTTTGGCTTGGGGACGGCGCCTGGCGGATCAATCCAAAGGGAAGCTGGTTTCGGTGCTCATTGGGAACGGCGTGAACGACGATGCCCTGCAGCACCTGATACGCCACGGCGCCGATGAGGTGTACAGCGTACAGGCCCCCCACTTGGCTAACTTTATCTGCCCATCCTATACGGCGGCCCTCCAGGAGCTTATCGCGGACATCAAGCCCGACGTTATCCTTGCCGGGGCCACCACCCAGGGACGGACCCTGATGCCCTATACGGCGGTGAAGGTCCACACGGGCCTTACGGCGGACTGCACCGGTTTGGAAATCATCGACGGTCTCCTCCACCAGACCCGGCCTGCCATTGGGGGCAATATTATGGCCACCATCAAGACTGCCAACACAAAGCCCCAGATGGCTACGGTGCGGCCCAAATCCGCCCGGCCTTTGAAGGAAGACGCTGCCCGGAAGGGGAACATAAAGCACATTACCCTCAAGACCCCCCCCCGTGACTTGGGGATAAAGGTTGAGGGCATCCGGCAGGTTGAGGGCGGGTTCGTCAACATCGAGGAAGCGGAGGTCATCGTTTCCGGCGGCCGGGGATTGAAGAAGGCGGAAAACTTTAAGATTATCCACGAACTGGCCAAAAAACTGGGCGGGGAAGTCGGTGCAAGCCGTGACGCCGTAGACCGGGGCTGGATTAGCTATCCCCATCAGGTGGGGCTCAGCGGCAAGACCGTGTCCCCCCGGCTCTACATGGCAATCGGCATAAGTGGGGCCATACAGCACCTGGCGGGGATCAAGACCGCCGAATGTATCGTCTCGATCAACTCCGATCCCGACGCGCCGATTCATCAGCTTGCGGATCTGGGCATTGTGGGGGACGCCTTCCAGGTGGTTCCGGAAATCATGAAACGGCTTGAGCAGCAAAAAAAGGGGTAACCAATGAGTACGTATAACAAACTTACGCCTAAGTTAATAGAAGAACTTCGCACAATTGTTGGTGCGGGCAGTGTCCTGGTGGAGGACGAAAAGATTGAAGCCTATTCCCACGACGAAACCAACGCCGAGGAATACGGCCACATGCCGGATGCGGTGGTGCTGCCCCAATCGGCGGAGCAGGTATCGAAGGTGGTAAAGCTGGCTAACCGGGAACTGATCCCCATCACCCCCCGGGGCGCGGGGTCGGGGCTTTCCGGCGGCGCCATTCCGGAACACGGGGGTATCGTCATATCCCTGGAAAAGATGAACCGCCTCTTGGAACTGGACAAGGCAAACATGGTTGCCGTGGTTGAAGCCGGAATGGTTACCAACGACCTGGCCAATGCGGTCCAGGACGAGGGGCTGTTCTTTGCCGGCTACCCCATGAGTCTCCAAACCTGCGTCATCGGCGGAAACATCGCGGAGAACGCCGGGGGCGGCAAGGCGGTAAAGTACGGGGTTACCGGCCGCTATGTGCTGGGCCTGGAGGTGGTCACCCCCGAGGGGGAGATCGTCGAACTGGGGGGCAAGCTGACCAAGGATGTTACCGGCTATGATCTTAAATCGGTGATTGTCGGTTCCGAGGGAACCCTGGGCATTGTTACCAAGGCCATCATCAAGTTGATAGGCTACCCCGCCGCACGGGCTGACCTGCTGGTGCTCTTTAAGACCCCCAAGGAGGCCATCGACCTGGTGCCGGTTATCCTTTCACGGGGGATCACCCCGGTGAGCATCGAGTTCATGGACCGGAGCTGCGTGATCACCACCTGCAAGTATCTGAACGAAAGCCTGCCCTACGAAAACGCCGGGGCCATGCTCCTTATCGAACTGGACGGTACCAACCCGGATCAGATTGAGGAGGACCTTATCGAAACGGGCAAGCTCTGCGAAAGCAGCGGCGCACTGAATGTGTATGTGGCGGAAGATAAGAACAACATGGAGCGGATCTGGAATGTGCGGCGGAATATCGCGGAAGCCTTTAAGGTGTACAGCCCGATCCAGAGCCTTGAGGACATCGTGGTGCCCATCTCCCACATCCCCGACATGATTCCCCACCTGGAAACCCTGGGGAAGAAGTACAACGTAACGATTCCCTGTTATGGCCATGCGGGGGACGGCAACTTGCACGCCACCCTGGTAAAGAACCCGGATTCGAGTATGGAGGAATGGCATAAAAACGAGAAGGCTTGTTTGACCGAACTCTACGCGATTACCGCAAGCTTTGGCGGGAAGATCAGCGGTGAGCACGGTATCGGTATCAAGCGGCGGGGATTCCTGAAGGACATCCTGGCGCCGGGGGAACTGCATCTCATGCAGGCGCTTAAGAAAGCCTGGGACCCGAATAACATCATGAACCCCGGTAAGATTTTTGTGTAGGAAGGCGAAAGGCCTAATTTTTATTTCAGGAGGAGTATATGTCTATAGGTCTGTTGGCTATTATTGGGATAATCCCTATTGTATTAGCCCTCGTTCTCATGGTCGGCTTCCGTTGGGGAGCCATGAAGGCCATGCCCCTTGCGTGGCTCGTCTGCGCCATCGCGGCAATCGCGGTATGGCGCCTTCCGGTACCATACGTGGCGGCCCTCAGTTTGCAGGGGATAAGCAGTGCATTTAGCGTATTGATTATCGTCTTCGGCGCGTTGCTCATTCTGCATACCCAGCAATTTTCCGGGGCAATGGAAACCATCCAGTACGGGATGCAGGGTATCAGCAAGGATATGCGGGTTCAGGGTATCATCATCGGGTACATGTTCTCAGCTTTCATCGAAGGGGCCGCCGGTTTCGGTACCCCTGCGGCTCTGGCGGCGCCGTTACTGCTCTCCCTGGGGTATCCCCCCATGGCGGCGGCGGTTATCTGCCTGGTCTTTAACTCCTTCCCGGTAACCTACGGCGCGGTGGGAACCCCCATCATCACCGGGTTCGGCTCATCCCTTACCACATCGGTTGCCGCGGCGGTTTCGGCGGGTAATCTGGAATCCATGGATCAGCTTTTGAAGCTCATTGCAAAGACCGTTCCCTTTACCCACATTCCCATGGCGTTTATCATCCCCATCTTCATGCTTGGGTTTATCACCCGGTTCTTCGGGCAAAACAAGTCATGGAAAGAGGGCTTCGGCGCATGGAAGTTCTGTATCTTTGCGGCCTTTGCCTTTACGATCCCCTATGGAATCCTGGCGTGGTTTGTCGGCCCGGAAACCCCCTCCCTGTTGGGCGGCCTCATCGGGCTGGCGATCGTCATACTCGGCGCAAAGAAGGGATTCTGTCTGCCCAAGGATGTATGGACCTTCGGGGAATCCTCCAAGTGGGATAAGACCTGGACCGGTACCATCGCCTTTGAACAAAAGGAACTGAAACCCCGGATGAGCCAGTTCATGGCATGGTTACCCTATGTCATCATCGGCCTTATCCTGGTAGTGACCCGGGTGAACTGGGGCGGTCATGTGGTGGACGGCAAAATGGTCTACGCTTTCCCCCTAAAGACCCTCTTGAATCAAAACTTCGGCCTCTTCGACTTCAAGAATATCCTGGGTTATCCGGGGGTGAACGATAACAGCATCAAGCTGCTCTACCTCCCCGGCACGGTGCCCTTCATCCTGGTCGGCCTCCTCTGTATCGTGATACATAAGATACCCGGCGATAAGGTAAAGGCCGCCTGGGCAACGACCTTCAAGAAGATGATCCCCGCCACTATCTCCCTCTGCGCCTCGGTGGCCCTGGTCAAGATATTCCAGGGTTCGGGAAACTTTACCAATGCGGCGTTGATCGAGCGATTGGCCGCAGCCGGTGTGGATACCGGCATACCCTCCATGCCCCGGGCAATGGCCGAAGCCGTATACGGCGCAGTCGGACCCGCATGGCCCATGATTGCATCCTACGTGGGCGGTTTGGGGGCCTTTATTACGGGGTCCAACACCGTTTCTGACGTCCTCTTTGCGCAGCTCCAGTGGGATATAGCAGGCCTTATTCATCTGCCCCGGCAGATAATTCTTTCCGCCCAGGCCGTCGGCGGCGCCATGGGTAACATGATCTGCGTAAACAACGTCGTAGCGGTGGGCGCGGTAACGGGCCTCTTGAACCGTGAAGGTGAAATGATCAAAAAGACCTTCTGGCCCTTCCTGCTCTACGGTATTGTCGCCGGTATCGTGGCGTACCTCCTGATTGGGATACACCCCGGCTTCATCGTTAATTTCTAGGTTGTAAGAACAGTAACAAGAGCGTCCGTCTGAAGGCGGGCGTTTTTTAAAGGAGTTGGTTCCAAAATGCAAGACCGACCACGAATAACACGAATAAAACAACAGATTCTTATATTATTCGTGTTGATTTGTGTTATTCGTGGTTAAATTTTTCTTTTGAAACTACCTCAAAGGAGTATTATTATGCCGACTATCACATTTCCCTACGGAAAAGAAACCCTGAGCTGCACCATTCCCGATGATCGCTTCAAGGGTGAACTGGTTTCACAAATGCACCACTACAAGGCGACGAGCAGCCAGGAAGAGCTGGTAAAGCAGGCTTTGGAACACCCCATCGGAACACCAAAACTAAGCGTTATGGCGGAAGGTAAAAAGAACGTGGTGATCATCGCCAGCGATCATACCCGGCCGGTGCCCAGCAAGGTGATCATCCCCCCGATGCTGGCGGAGATTCGCAAGGGGAGTCCCAATGCGAAGATCACCATCCTTATCGCCACGGGCTTCCACCGGGAGACCACCAGGGAAGAACTGGAAAACAAATTCGGGGCGGAGATTGTTAAGAAGGAAACCATCGTCATCCACGACAGTGATTCTAAGGATGTGGTGAACCTGGGCAAGCTGCCCTCGGGGGGGGACATCATCATTAATAAGCTGGCGGTGGAGGCGGACCTGCTGGTTTCCGAGGGCTTTATTGAGCCCCACTTTTTTGCGGGCTTCTCCGGGGGCAGAAAAAGTATTCTTCCGGGCATCGTGAACCGGGAAACGGTGATGTATAACCACAATGCGGAATTCATCGCCCACCCCAAGGCCCGTACCGGTATTGTGGATGGCAACCCCCTCCATATCGATATGCTCTACGCCGCCCGCACGGCCCGTCTGGCCTTTATCTGTAACGTGGTTATCAATGCCAAAAAGGAAGTGATCTACGCGGTGGCCGGGGATATGGATCTGGCCCACATCGAAGGACGGAACTTCCTCTCCAGCAAGTGCAGGGTGGACGCGGTCCCTGCAGACATCGCTATCTCTACTAATGGCGGCTATCCCCTGGATCAGAATATCTACCAGTCCGTTAAGGGCATGACCGCCGCCGAGGCTACGGTAAAAAAAGGCGGGGTGATCATCATGATCGCCAGGGCCAATGACGGCCATGGGGGGGAGGAATTTTACAAGACCTTCAAGGAAGAACGGGATATAAACCGCATGGCGGATACCTTCATAAAGACCCCGAAGAACAAAACCCGGCCGGATCAGTGGGAGTCGCAGATCCTCGCACGGATACTGCTTCACGCCAGGGTGATATACATATCCGCCGCCCCGGATGATTTGATTACCAATTTCCAGATGATCCCCGCCCACAGCCTTGAGGAGGCGCTTAAGAAAGCTGAGGAACTTCTGGGGAACCCCAAGGCGACGATTACGGCGATCCCCGACGGTGTTTCCGTAATGGTTGTCGCCAAGTGATGTCACCTATTGAAATCCGAAATTCGAAGTTGGGGCCCAAGGTTGTTAAGGCCCTGCAGAATCGGCGTTTTGACGCATGGTACGTGGAGGAGCCCGGGGAGGCGGCGGAGAAGGTTTTCTCCCTCATCCCCACGGGCTCTGTTATCGGCTGGGGCGGTTCCCTGACGGTGGAAGCCCTGGGGCTGACCAAACTGGCCCGGGAAAAGGGCTATCCGGTACTGGACCGGGACGCCGTGCCCCCGGAGGAGCGGGTAGAAACCATGCGCAAGGTCCTCCTCTGCGACACCTTCCTCTGCAGTTCCAACGCTATAAGCGAGGACGGCCAGTTGGTAAACGTCGATGGTTTCGGCAACCGGGTGGCGGCCATGATCTTCGGCCCCCGGCAGGTAATTCTGGTGGCGGGGATGAACAAGGTGGTCAAAACCCTGGAGGACGCCTATACAAGGGCACGGACCATTGCCGCTCCCCTGAACAGCCAGCGTTTCCCCCAGAAGAAAGCTCCCTGTCTGGAAACCGGAAGCTGCGCCAACTGCATAAGCCCTGATTCGGTGTGTTCGTATATTGTTACTACCAGGCTGTGTAATCCTGCGGGGAGGATCAAGGTGATACTTATCGGGAAGGAACTGGGGCTGTAGACGGCTGTAGACATAGCCGGGAGGGGAGGGGCATGAGTGCGTCACGGAAGCCCGTGAAAGGAGGAATTAGGAGAAACCTTTCGAAATGACCTAATGAGACCATGAGAAATCATGCACCTCATCCGGAAAGGTGTAGCGAGCCACCGGAAGCGAGTCGCGG
>BNUY01000031.1 GCA_025997715.1 Spirochaetia bacterium | reverse complement strand
CGAACATATCAAAATAGGGAACGCCGAACTTGACCTGGTTTACGCCCGACATATTGATAAAATAAACAGACGCGGGAAACTTTGTTCCGCCATCCATCAAGAGTCCCTGGAGGCCGGCCAGAATAGGCAGGTTCGCCGTTTTCAGTTCGCCATCGAAGGGCCCCAGGATAAGGTCTTCCGACCCGCCGCCCATCGTAAGCCCCTGCCCGCTCCGCCCGGTAAGCTGCTGTTTCTGCGCCTGGTACTGGAAAACCGCCGTTTCCCCCTGCCGCACCCGTAAGGGCGAGCCGATGCGGATGGTGTTTTCCCGCTTGGAGTCCCCCGCTTCATTGCCTGCGGGCCGCCACTTGTAGATGAGCCACTCCCGATCCTGCTCGGGGCTCATGATCACGTCCCCGAGGATACCGCCTTTGCTTGCTTTTGGTCCAAATAATGCCATATTACACTCCTTCTTGTTATGCGATGCCTTTTATGGCATATTGATTGGTATGATTACGATTCAACAAACCGTAGATATTCCTGCCAGCCGCCGACTGACCATTGATGTTCCCCAGGAAGTTCCGACGGGAACAACCAGCGTTGTCCTCATATTCCCCTCGGCAGAATCCGGAACCGCTGTCCGCCCCTCCCCTACTTTTCCCCCTTTTCCCACTCTGGAAGAACTGAAAGCTGAAGCTGCCCGAAAGGCGGCGGAACGGCAGGCATACTTCAATGCCACGGGGAAAGACCCGCTCGTGGAGCTTCGGGACTCGATGAACAGTATGCCTTTTGCGGGTATTGACGGTGTAGAATATCAAAGGAAGATGCGCGATGAGTGGCCCGACTAATACCTGCGCAGCAGCGCTTTTTGTTCTGGACAGTAATGTTGTTATTAACTTTATGAACAAAACTATTGGCATTCTGCCCGGCGCGAACAATGCGGAAAAACCGCAGTATTTTGTAAGCGTCGTAACCGAAATGGAAGCTCTTGCAAAACCCAATGATACCGAGAAAGAGCGAAAAGATGTACAAGCCCTTTTATCAAAGTTTACGATCATCCCGCTTAACGATGAGATAAAAAAACTTGCCATCGAAATCCGCCGTGCCGGTAGTCCCCGTCCCAAACTCCCGGACGCCATTGTGGCGGCTACAGCAGTAACGCTTGAGGCAACGCTGGTAAGTACAGATGAGAAATTACTTAAACTGTTCTGGCCCGGTCTGCAAACAATCGGCATATAATTCCCTTTCCCCCTTGTTATGCGATGCCTTTTATGGCATACTGATTGGTATGATTACCTTGCACCGCCCCTTAGCTTACGCTCATACTGTTAGGCAATGTACCCTTTTCTATGGCTCGAAAAAGTGCCTTACGAAGCTCTGTTGCAATTCGAGCAGTCATACCACTTTTAGCCATTTTTGCCAACCAATTTTTTCCTTCTACAGCGGTAACCGCAGCATTTACTATTTTTTCAACCGTTATTTCGCCATTCCCAACAGCTTGTAAAATAGCTTTTTCAACAACATCCCGTTCTTTACGGGGAATGTTATTATATTCCAGAGCGCGATTAACTATACGGCTTAAACCAGCTACATCTTTTGGTGTTAACCGTGAAGCAGGAGTTGATTCTTCCGCTGCTACAGTCGCCGCTACACCCTCGATAGGTGTTCCACAGGACGCGCAAAACTGTGCGCCCTCCTCCAATTCCTTTCCTCATTTTGAACAAAAAGCCATACTAAAACTCCTTTTGCGTTACCCCGCCGGTTTATTGTTTTCTACCAGAGATCCGCATATTTTTTCTTGAGTGGACGTAAAAGTTCTTCAAGACGGTCATCTTTTGGGAAGAGCAGTTTTTCCGGCATAGGACGAAATTCTTTTGTCCAAAAAAGCTTTGGGTCAAACTCAAACTTTGCCAATAAAAAAGACGCGAAGTTATATTTTTCGTTTTCCGAAAAAACGATGCTTGGAGGGAAATTCGAAACGAGGCTGCCTTCCTGAAACAGAGGGCGTTTAGCAAATTCAGGCATAACACCCACAAGGTGCAGAAGTTCAAAGCCCTGCCGGTACGAATAGGTAACGGTGGGCATAAGATCCTCAAAACCTAACACATAGATAATCACCTTTCCGGTTTTACCTTGGTGGGTAGGGATGGAACAGGCAACGGGCAGGGATTGGGTTACATCCAGAAGCGGCGTAGGCAGCGTTCCGTAGTGCTGAAAAATGGACCTGCTTAATTCATCGTAATGCAGGAAACGTGATTTTTTATAATCCTTTGAAAAAGCGCTTTCCTGTGCCACTATTCCTAGAAACTCAGCTTTCGCCTCGGTGAGTGCATATATGCGCCGGTCTTTTAGTTCTTTGGGCAGCGTCTTTTGTCCTGGCTTACCACCCCGGGAAGGCCGGTAGATTGAGGCAATAATCTTTGACTGGGTATTTTTCTTTCCCTTGGTTTGATGATCCGTATCCTGCCCCCGGTAGAACAGGAAACAGCCATTGTTGCGGAGGGCAATCGTTCCAACACGTTCCACCAGTTCCTGATATGAGCCAACCTTTTTTGGCAGGGAACGGGCAGCTTCCAGCACCGTCTCCCATTTTTCGTTATGAGAATAGATTTTGTGAGTGCCGGTAGTTGCCATAGTTTAGCTCCTTATATATTCAGGTTTTCTTTGGCGTCCATTTCATACTTTGCACGCGCCTTATTTCCACTTCTGTATTCACTGAGAATCGTCTGGTTGATTATCTCATACGTTGGCGTCAGCAGTATCCCCAAAGTGTCCTGCGACATAAAGCTTGCGGTTGCTGCCCTCTTTTCCCTTGCCGACTTGTCAGACGACGGTGTTAATTGAATGCTGATTTTTGTTGAAGACCCCGGTGTAAGTAATATCAGCGAATTAGCAACAGCTTTTCCATCTTCGGAACTCGCAGAAAAATCAGCTACCTTCACCGACGCACTTTTCATTTCGCGTGTACAATTATCTTTTCCCCAGTTTTTACCCCGTATATATTCGTCAATTCTTTGTTTAACAATCGGAGCCGCCGATTTCAGAGATCTGACTTCAAAGGATACCGTTATTGTATCGCCGCTTGCATCCGCTTTTAGCGTACAATTACCGACAACCCTGAAACAATCGCTTAAAGAACCTTGTATAGTAACGTTCGCCGCAGCAATAACCGCCGATTCCGGTATTTTTGTTGCTGTACCTTGTAAGTCATCCAGGGTATCCAAATAATGCTCCTTTTGGGTTTTCCAATAGGTCTGTTGAGTTTTTTTCGCTTCGTTTTCTTTGTATTTTTTCTTCTCGGAGCTGGAAACATACCTCTCCGCCGGTAAACCCCAATCCAAACTCTTGACCTGCGAGAGCGCTTTATCGTAGACCCCGTTTTTGATACTGGCCTTTATTTCAACTTCAATAGCTTCGAGACGCCGTATTTCTGCAGCAATTTGTATTCCTCCCTTAGATTGGACGTTGGCAAAAATTATTCCTCCGACAATAAGTACCACCGCAACTACGCCTATAAAAACAGCCGCTGTTCTATTCTGTTTCTTTTGGGAAACTATAGTTTCGGCAAGCATAGTATCCAGTCTTTTTATTAACGCAGTATCATCCGACAAGGCCATCGATGCTTTTGTATATAGTTGCTTACACTTTCGGGACCATATCATATTCCATTTTTGATGATACCGTTCACTAACAGAAAGCAAACTTTTAGCTGAGTTCACTTTTACAATATTAGTAGTTGCAAAAAGAAAAAACTCAGATATTGATTCCTTCTCGTTCGGTACAATAAGGTTATCAACCAGTGCCTGCTTTTTTTGATCTTCTTTTGTCCACCGTGGTTTTCGAAATAGTAAAATAGCAAAAATGCCGGCCAAACACAGTAAAATTACAATCCAGGATGTATTAAAAGTGGACATATCCGAAGTCATAAACCCAAGAAAAAGGCCATAGGCGAGAGCAATAAAAATAAGTGCACCGATACCAAAGTTACTCAATCCGCTTCCTCTTTTTGCACTTGCAGACTCTTCAACTTTATTATCTATTTTTGCAATCTCGTCAAAGAATTTTTTTACACCTGCATTCACCTCAACATTTCGAAGCTCATGCCCGCAGCTTGGACACTTTCCCTGAAACGATTCCAGCGGTGCGCCGCAGGAAGGGCAAACCAGTATATTGCCCACTTTTTCCTTGGCCGGTTTTGCCGCCGGTGCTACAGGCGCCGCTGCGCCCCCGATAGGTGTTCCACAGGATGTGCAAAACTTCACACCCTCCGCTACTTGCGTTCCGCATTTTGAACAAAAAGCCATAATCTCAACTCCTTTTGCGTTACCCCGCCGGTTTTATTTGTTCTCTACTAAAGCGCCGCAGCTTCCGCAGAATTTCACGCCGCCTTCAAGCTTCTGGCCGCAGTTCCCGCAAAAGGCTGCCGGGCTTGCCGTTGGCGGTGGTGGCGGTGCGGCTGCCGGTTGCTCAATGATTGGGCTTTCTTCCGGGTGCGTATCACCGCCGAGTTGGGCCAATGCGTCTGCCGGGATGTCCGGGCATTTGTCAATAGAGATCTGCCCTGCGGCGACTTTCATCGCAAAGGACATACAGGTGGGGTGACCGCATTTCTTACAATTCGACTTGGGCAATAATTTAAAGATGTCCATTCCTTTAAGCCCCGGTGGGAGGGCGATAGTAAGCCCCGACGAGGGGGCGGCAGGACTCGGTGCCTCTTCGTCATCATCTTCATCTTCACGTAACACGCCCATGTCCCGCAATCTTTCCTCCAATTCTTCCTTGGAAATTTTGCCTGCTTTCGGGCGGTTTATGCCCGGCACGAGACTCGAAAGCACGTCCGTCTGTGCCCTAACGGCATCCTTCACCAAGTCCGTCTGCGCCTTAACGGCATTCTTAACCAAATTAGTCAAAATACCCATAATTCAATGCTCCTTATTGTCCTTAGTTTGTTTACAAGACCCGGCAGTCCTTTTTCCGCACATTTCGGCTTACTAACCATCCTCTCCATGGGTGTGGCGTGTTGGTTGTGACGAGGCGAAACTATAAAGAAGGAAATTCGATGGAAAACTACTAAACAGAAGTGTAGGGGGGGGCAGTTGACTGTTTAAACCGGCTATTCGCAGTTCTCCGCCGCCGTTTTCATGGGCAGGAACCGCTGCGGCGCCCCATACATCGTGCTTACGCATAGTAGAGCTAGGGTAATGTAAAAAAACTTCTTTTGTCAAGTGGATTATTCACTGTACTTCAAGACTTGAGAATTCACCGCAAATTCCGCAGCAAACTCCGCAGTTCCGGGTCCGCCATGACCTCCGGGGGTTTCTCGATTTTTTCATTTTGCAAAATAATCTCGTCCCCAATACCGATGCGGTCAAAGAACCCCCGGCGGGTGAGTATCCCCATGGACACTTCCTCATCCGCCCGCTCTATCCGCAGCGTTCCTACCACATCCTCCGGGGAATAGTCGATGCCAAGGCCTTCGTTACGGACAAAGGGCTGCCCCTTCTTTACCACATCGTATTCCGTTTCAGCCTTGACACCGTCCGCCCGGCCCTTGTCGATGAGCCCCTGTGAAGAGCGGCGCTGTACCAGTTCCGCACGGAAGGGCAGGGCGGCGGAAAGCTGATCCACAAGGCCCCGGGAAGCGTTTCGCAGACGGTCATCGCCGGTGCGGTAGGCAGAGAAAGCGGCGGCGGGGGAACCGGTGCGGCCCACGAAGAGTTCCCCCTTAAGGGAAAGGTCCCGCCCGTTTTCAGAAACCGTGACTACCAGGAAGTAATCCGCCCCGGCTTCCCGTGCAGTGCGGAATGCGGCGGAAAAGGATGGCTGTTTAAGCGCCAGGTTTGGAGCGGCGATGTTCCGGTCGTGGACAAGGAGGTCCCGGACATAGGCGGAACCAACGGCCCCCGCATCGGCGTGGTAGAAGGCTCCTTCGGAGGCCAGGGAAAAAACCGCCACCCTCCAGTGCCGTTTGGCAATGAGCACGGGGTCTACGTCCCAGCGCCGGTACAGGGCGTCCGCCAACAGGGCATCGTAGGCTTCGATAGCATCGTTGATCGCCGGATCACCGGGATCATTATCACGAATGAAACGCAGTTCTTCCAGGTACCGGGCGGGGTATCCCGCCAGGCGCAGTAATTCTGCGTATTCCCGCCGGTCCCGTGCGTTGGGGTTAAGCTTCAGCCCCCGGCGGTATTCAAAGAGGGCTTGATCGCGCAGGTTACGGGAACGATAATCCCGCGCCCGGTTAAAATGCCAGGATGCCCAGCGGTTCCGTTGCGGGTCCTCTATCATGGTAGTACTTATAAGAAGGTCCTCCAAAGCGGACCGGACAAATTCATCGTTGGGATCAAGGGCCGAAGCCTGGGAAAGGATTTGCATAGCCTCCGCAGTCCGCCCCAGGCTGATATAGGACATACCCTTGAGGTACCAACTGCCAATATCGCTGCGGTCATCCGCAATGGCCTGGTCCGCAAGCCGGGCGGCCTCTTCAAACTGGCCGGACCGGTACCGGAGGCTTGCCAGCAGCGCCCGGGAAGGTTTATGCCCGCTCTTTATCCCCAGCGCCTGTTCGGCATAGCCGATAGCCTGGGGGAACCGCCCCGCCTTGGCTTCAATATAGGCGGCGTAGTAATAGACCCGGTAATCCTCCCGGTGCTGCAACAGCGCCCGCTCAATATAGAGCCGGGCATTTTCCAAATCCCCCAGGGAACACAGCACCAGGGAAAGCGAAAGGAGGAGCCGCCGGTCGTCGGGAAAGCGCCGCGCCGCCTCGCGATACCGGGCAACCGCCTCCCCCACCCTACCCCGGGCCACATCCAGTTCCGCCCCCGCAAAGAGGGCCTCCAGGTTATAAGGTTCCTGCGCAAGAATACCGGTGATAATCCCCTGCGCCTCTCCCAGCCGCCCCAGGGCTATCAGGGTCGTAGCTTCCAGGTTAGCAAGGGGCATACTGCTCCGGGCCAGAGTCCGCGCCTTCCGCACCCAGGTCAGCGCCTGATCGAATTCCCCCAGTTCGTAGTAACACTCCGCCAGGGCAGCGGTCCCCTCGGCATGGGCGGGGTTAAGCCGGACACATTCCAGCAGCGATTCTGCAGCGGCGTACCAATTTTCCTGCACCATAGCGGCACGGCCCTGGTCGTAATAGGATGCGGCGTTGGAAACTGCCTGGGCATCAAGCGCCCCGATACTGCCGAATAATAAAACGAATAGGAAGAGTGCAAACACAGAGACACCAAAGGGAACCTTAGATGACCGCCAGACTGAACGGCCTGTAGCAATACAGTGCTGACGCAGCGGATCGTCCCCGTGGTATTTAGCAATATAGTGATGACGCAGCGGCAAGAAAGGGGCGTGCCGGTCCGAATGCATCCGGTCGTCCCCGTGGTATTTAGCGATATAGTGCTGACGCAGCGGGTGGAAGGGGGCGTGGCGGGCCGAATGCATTCGGACGTCTCTGCGTACGGAGACCGAAAGGCCCCCTGGGGCCGGGCTCCGGGAGCAGGTTCCTCCAACAGCATGAGCGCCCGCAACGCACCCTTCCACCCGGCTATGCCACCACGACCTTATTTTCATTCCTCGCCCTTTTTGCCCAGCAGTATCTTTACCGAATTGATCTTATGCCCGTCCATATCCTGAATAATAAATTCCGTCTCACCCCACACCGCCTTCTCATATTTTACCGGAATCTTTCCAAAGAGATCAAACACAAACCCCCCCAGGGTATCGAAATCATCCGAGGGCAATTCCAACCCGGTTTCTTCGCTAAGGTCCTCCAGGTTTACCCGGGCGTCGCAGAGGTAGGCGTCCTCCCCTAACTTGAGGATGTCCTCAGTTTCGTTATCGAACTCATCCTGGATATCCCCGATGATCTCCTCGATGATGTTTTCCATGCAGATGATCCCCGAAACCCCGCCGTACTCGTCCACCACCACCGCAATGTGGACCCGGCGTCGGCGCAGTTCCGCAAGGAGGTCCTTAATATGCTTCGAGCCCGGCACAAAGAAGGGCTTGCGGAGCAGGTTCTGGATGGAAAGCTCATCCCCCCGGACCAGGGCCTTGAGCAGATCCTTTACGTAGAGGATACCCACCACGTTGTCGATGGTTTCCTTGTACACCGGGAAACGGGAATGGTCGCTTTCCGTGATCCTATCCAGCAGTTCTTCCCGGGTGGCGTCCACGGAAATAAACACCGTGTCTATCCGGGGCACCATGATTTCCTTCACCGTGGTATCCGAAAGTTCCACCACCCCCCGGATCATTTCCTGCTGATCCGTCTCCAGGGCCTCTAATTTTTTTTTGTCTATTTCACCCTTTTTAAAAAATGGTTTCATCTCATCTCCGCCAGGATTGCTTCCTGCAGTTTCAGCATGGGCTCAGCACCCTCGTTTGTTTCGTGATCCATCCCGCTCAAGTGAAGGATACCATGAATCAAAAGGCGGTGTAACTCTTCATCCTGAGGCACCTGAAAATAATGTGCGTTTTCCGCCAGGGTTTCCAGGGATACGATGATATCCCCCGGAAGGAACCGGGTCTCCCCGGTTGCCTCATCGGTATAATCGGTCCCCTGCACAAAGGACAGTACATCCGTGGGTTCATCATTACTGCGGAACTTGTTGTTAAGGGATCTGATATACGCGTTATTACAAAACAGCACCGAAAGATCCCAGCGGTCCTTTTCCAGCCGGGCCAAAACTTTAAGGATATACCCCTGTATCCGGAAGGACCAGGCCGGTAAGGGGACTTCTTCGGCGCTGATTGCTACCCGGTTCATTCGTTTGCCTCCCCGTCTTCGCTTTCCTGCGGCGCGGCCCCCTGGTCCGCAACGGCGGCCGTTGAAACGGCTTCCTTTATCTGGTTTGGGTATTCAATCCGGGAATGATAATGCCCCGCGAGGACCCGGACAAAGATATGCTCAATACTTTGCAGTTCCCGGAAAGTCAAATCCGAATCCCACAACTGGCCCGAATCAAACTTGGCCAGAAACAATTCGTGGATAAACTTCTCCAGCCGGGCCGCGGTAGGTTTCTTCAGGGTCCGTACCGCCGCCTCGGTCACGTCCGCCAGCATTACTACGGCGGATTCCCGGGAACGGGGCGGGTTTCCCGGATAGATAAAGTCCTCCACATCCACGGCGCCTTTACTATTCACATCCGCTTCTTCCCGCTTAATCGCCTCGTTATAAAACCAGCTTATCACCGAATTGCCGTGGTGCTCCGCAATAATATCCGTAACGGCCTGGGGCAAGCCCAGAAGCCGGGCCTTTTCCACCCCCAGCTTAACATGACTGCGGATCACCGTGGCGGAGAGCCGGGGCGGAATATCATCATGCTTATTATAGGCGGTCTGGTTTTCCACAAAATAGTCGGGCTGATCGATCTTCCCGATGTCATGGTAATAGCCCCCCACCCGGGCAAGCAGGGCATTGGCCCCAATCTCCTGACAGGCAGCTTCAGCCAGGCTCGCCACCATCATTGAATGGCTGTAGGTTCCCGGCGCCGCAGAAAAAAGCCGCTTGAGGATCGGGGAGTTCAGGTCCGACAGTTCGATAAGCCGGAAGGTGGTGGGGGCGTTCAGGGCATGTTCCAGCAGGGGGAGAAATCCCAGGACCAGCATCCCCGAGGCAACGCCGTTCACCACCGCCAGAAGCAGCGAGAGGGGATACGCGGAAAGAGAAGCCCGTTGGATAAGGAGTAAGCCTACCGCCGTAAAAACATGCACCACCGCCAGGATAAACCCGGCCTTGATCAGGTCCATACGCCGTTCCGCGTCTTGAAGTACATAGGCCGCCATCAAAGCGGAACTGAGGGCAAAAATAAAGGAGGGCATATCAAAAAAGCCGGATATGAAAACCCCCAGGGGCAGGGCCAGGGCCAGGGCCATCCCAATCAGGGGGCCGATGAGGATAGCGGGCAGCATGACCGCCAGGGCGGTGGGCAGCATAAGGGCGGCGAAAAAATTAGTTCCCGGGGCGGCAATGCGCAGGAATATTGCGCCCAGGATATACAGCACCGTCAGAATTGCCAGGAGATAAATCTCTGAAGGGGCGAGGAGCCGCCCAATCCTCCGTTTACCCACCATGAAAACCAAAAAGCCGTACACTAAGGCTACTATCAGGATATGGCCTATCACCGGGCGGGGATCAAACCTTGGGCGGGAATCAACCAGGGCCCGGAATTTGGCGATATCCCCCTCGCTGACAATAAACCCCTTGCGGATAACCCGCTCACCTTCTTCTATATAATGCATCACCGGTTTTACCTGGGCCTGGGCTTCGGCAAGGCGCAGGTTGGTCTCCTGGGGGGAGTAGAACACATTTTCGGTGATGAAGGGTTCCAGCAGGGGATAGGCCAGGGCGGCAAAGGAAGCGGGATAGGCCCCCGCCGCAAGGTGGCGCTTAATCGCATCGGGCGCTCCGGCGTAGGTGATAAGCCGGTCGTAGGGAAGCCGTTCCCGTTCTATCCGGGAGCCGGTAGTATGGTACAACTCAAGCACATCGGGGTTGAACCGTTCAAGGCCGATCCGGGGTATGGCAACAATACCGGTATCCAGCAGGTATTCCAGAACCGCAGCGCCATTGTCCAGAAGCCGTTCGCTGCCGGAATCCCGGAAAAGAGTGTCCAGGGTTTCGGAGCTAAAGGCGCCGGGAAGCTCCGCCTCCACCGCCTGTTTATAGGCATCGGCGGCGCGTTCCCGGGAAAAGAACCCCCGGGAAAGTTCGGCAAACCGGTAATAGGCGCGCCGGCTTCCCTCGGCGGCCTCCCGGGAAAAAACAAACACCGCCGGAACCAGCCGTTCCTCCGCCTCACGCCGGAGCAGGGTGGCGGCCTCGTCCACATAGGATACCGCATGCTCCGCGATAACATCCCGGTCTGCCACCCGGCCAAGCTCAAATTCCGTATAGCCCTCGGCATCGGCAATATCGGAACGCATGCTGCCCCAGATGATTGCCCCGGCGGATATGATAAAGGCCAGGATACTCACCAGGGCCGGACCCAAGCGGAATTTCGGGAGGGCAAACTTCTTAAAAAAGGCACTGCTAAAAGCATTGCCCAGGGCGTTATCTGCGCCCTTACGGTTTTGTTTCATTTTCGTATGCCTGAATAATCTTCTTGATGAGCGGATGCCGCACCACATCCCCCGTATTAAGGTAGGCGAAGTGGATACCCTCCACATCCGACAGCAGCTTAATGGCGTGGAGCAGCCCCGACTCCACCCGTTTCGGCAGATCCACCTGGGTAGCGTCCCCGGTAATCACCGCCCGTGCGCCCTGCCCCAGCCTGGTGAGGAACATCTTCATCTGTTCCTTAGTGGTATTCTGGGCCTCGTCCAGAATAATGACACAATCGTTGAGGCTCCGCCCCCGCATATAGGCCAGGGGCGCTATTTCTATGGAATGATTTTCTTCCATGCGCCTGATAAGCTCGAAGGGAATCAGGGACTCCATGGCATCGTAGAGGGGCCGCAGGTAGGGGCTTATCTTCTGGGCCATGTCCCCCGGCAGAAATCCCAGGCTTTCCCCGGCCTCCACCACCGGGCGGGTAAGCACCAGTTTACGCATCTTCTTTGCCAGCACCAGGTACAAAGCCTCCGCGATGGCCAGAAAGGTCTTCCCGGTCCCGGCGGGCCCCACACAAAAGGTAATATCGTGGGAACGCATCCCCTGAACATACGCCGCCTGGTTCCTGCCTCGGGGAAACACCTTGCCAAACCCGTGGGGAATGTGGATCGCCGCATCCTGTAAGACCGAAGGTCCGGCGCCGAACCCATCGGCAGAGGACTCAAAGCCCGCTTCCGGGGAAACCAGGCTTTTCGCCAAGTCCCGGACAAAATCCGGGGAAGGGCTGTCCCCCCCCCGAACGACGCTGATAAGGCTGTCCATCATCGTCCTGAAATGCCGGCCCCCGGCCTCATCGACCCCTTCCAGGCGTATTTCATTGCCCCGGGCCGCGATACGCCCCCCCCAGGGAACCTTCGATAACCTTAAGGTTCCCGTCATTCGCGCCGCACACCCCGGACAGAACCTCGCGGCTATCCAGTACGACGGTTATACTATCGTCCAAACATACCTCTAGGTGGAAGTTTATAGGCCCCTCATGGGGACGTCAAGCGGTCACTAACTGATGTAATACGCCGTTGTGCCGTACCGCTGTTCCCCTTACAGCGGGTCGTGATACTTCCGGGGGCTTTTGGAACACGGGCTTGACACCAGTTGTTTGAAACTGCGGGACTCAAAGCCGCACTCTTTGCAGGTGTAGGTTGTTTTTTCCGTGCCTTCGTAGGCGTCGTGGTAACGGCGGGGGCTTTTGGAGCAGGGGCTGAGAACCAGTTGTTCAAAACTTGCCGATTCGGTGGCGCAGTAGTGGCAGACGTAGAATTTGCGGGGAGCGGCCCTGGTAAGGCTGATGTTTGCCGGTGGGGCTTTTGGAACAGGCGCTGGTCAACATCTGCCGGAGGCTGCCGAAATTGGACGAACCGCAGTATTTGCAGAAGGCGCGGTCTGCGGCAAAAAGGGCGGCGGCGCAGAGGACGCAGGACATCAGCAGGGTAAAAACTAAGCGTTTCATACGGTCTCCCATTTATTGGGTGATTTCTATCATAACACGCTGCAAGTATTTTGAACAGTCGTAATTAAAATAGGAAGTGGAAGGGTGATAGACGCGATAGACGGGAATGTCTTTGGTTTTGATTTTGTAAAAATATAATTTTCCGCCCTGCTCGTCTATGATATAATTTTTGCCCCAATAGCCGTTATCGGGAAGCATATTCCACAAACGCCCGCCCCACGCGAAAACTATATCGGGCTTAAACGTATTGAGCGCTTCAAAAAAAGCCGTTTCGCTGTCCCGGAACATTTCTTTTGACGGGGCTTCCCGCGGCCCGTGCAGGGATTTTTGAACATAGCTGTAAAAGACAACTGAATTCCAAAAGTGTTTTATTGTTGCGTCATCGCATTGTTTTCCAAAAAACACATTGGTAAATCTGGTAAATGTATTCATCCATGACGCAAATTCCTTTTCGCCGTTTTTATACGCAAGGTAATCTTCTATAATTTTTTGGGTGATATTACATTTGTTGTTTGGGCTACCGCAGTCCTCGCAGTCATCGCAATAATGGCTTTCGCCCAAAACGAGTATTTTTTTGCCGTTAATTCCCGCCTTCGCGTAAAACCCGCCGACCCATGGCGGAAAGACGGCGTGCTGCAAAAGTGTTTCCATTATGCCTTCCTGAGCCGTGTATAGGCTTCGTTGATGCGCTTCATCGTTTCTTCAGCAGTCTCGCGGACCCTGTTGGAAGATGAACTGTAGCGGTCGGGATGGTACTGCGCGGCTAATTCCCGGTAGGCTGCTTTAAGCTCATCCTGGGTAAAGTTTTTCTCAAGGCCGAGTACGCCCCGGTATTGTTCCAGCGGGTCGGGCGGCGGCGGCTGCTCCGGAGGAGGCTCGGCGCGGCCGGAACCACCCGTCCCGGATGACCATGAACTTGAATAGCGGTAACTCTGATTGAACTTTTTATTGGTTAAATGGTTAAAGAACGCCCTGACTATGCCGCCCGCAATAAGCCCCCCAAGGACTGCAACGATAAGGGGTATAAACGGCGCGATGACCGGTTCCAACATTGCAAACCCGAAAATTCCGGCCCCCGCCACCGTGCCGATACGGGTAAGCTTGTTTTGAATCTGCGTTGCGCCCTTATTCATTTTCTGTCCCGCCTGCCGTCAATTTCCACGTTGCAGCCGCATTTTTTGCACAAAAAACGCGCCGTACCCCATTCGCGTATAAAGGGATCGGCGTTTCTGCGGGAGGCGTGGCCGAACAAAAAGCCGAATATCCCCCGAAAGATGCCGCCCCCGGCTCCTCCGCCAAAGGTGGTGCTTGATTGTCCCACAACCTTGTCGCGTACGTCAAAGTCCTGGAACTCAAGGCAAAGGGCATGACACTTGGGGCAGCGCACGGTCCGCAGCCAGCGCCGGAACGCCGGGATAACGAGGACGAGAAAAAGTATGATCGCAAGCCCGGCAAGAAAGCCGCCGTTGGAAAGGTAGGGTATGATTTCAATAACATCGCCGGGTTTAGACATTGATTCACCTCCCATTCTACTAAGTTAGGTATTAGCCCTAAATACATAAAACAACACTTTCCATACGGTCATATGCAAGGCAAGCTGAAATATGATCTGCTTTGTTATCACGATAAAAATACCGTAACATACAACGAACAGGGCAATATTCAGCATCATGCCTTGGATTATATATTTCTTTACCAGCGGATAAAAATCCCTGGCAGCTTTGTCTTCAATTTCGGCAGGAGATTGGACAAGGTCAAACAAAGACGCAAACTTATGGGCGGTTTGTGCCAATCCCGGTACTTTATCCGTGTAATAAAAGCGGCAAACTGTTTTTATTGTCGTTTTTATTGCTTGCTCCGGTGAGCGTTGTTTTACAAGACTGCGGAAGAAACAGGGAAGCGAAACCGAAATAACCTTATAATATGGCTTAACCACGGTGAATAAAAACCGACTCAGGTTTAAGGCTGCCCTGGCGAGTAATATAAGATTGAGTGCCGACAGGATGAAAAGTGTTTTACCCTGTAGTTGGCCGGTAAATACTGCGCTTAGAACTAACAATATGAGGGTTACGGTGTTTAGTGCCGCCGTTACGATGTTCCGCTTCCGGCTGATCCGGCAGAGTTTTTCAAGCTCAGTTTCAGCGTAAGACTGACCAGCTTTGGAGGCAATGTCAATAGCAGTATCAGTGAGGGAGCGGAGAAATTTAGGCTTATCTTTTCTCCGGGTATTTTGGCTCTCCACAACATCTCCTTTATAAATTTCTTTAAATATCTGCGGTCGCCTCTTCCTCTTTCTGTTCTTTAAGTTTACCCTTAATCTTTTCCGCAACATCTTTTTTTTCTTCTTCCGATAAAGGTGTACCCTTCTGAGTATGGCCCATCTCTTTGTTTGACAAAATAATGTCATTAATGGCAGTTTCTAGCATCTTATGAGCAATAGTACCAGTTTGCCCTTCATTAATAGCGGTTACAATCGCCGCTTTCACTATTGCATTCTTAATGTCACGGCCGCAAATATCCTCAATTTCCGATAATTTTTCAACATCAACATCAATGGAAAGCGGCAATGTTTCAAGCAGCATCTTCTCCCAAAGTTTATGACGTAATTCTTTATCCGGTTTTTTAAACTTAATGCTTCTAATGCGTGTTTTAAACGCCCCATCGTAATTTTCAGCAAGATTTGTCGCAAATATCACAATACCGCTGAATTTCTCGATTTCAATCAACAGTTGACTTCGCATTGAATTTATCGCCTGTTCTGATCCCTGTGTTACATTGGTCAGCCGCTTAGAGAGCAAACTGTCTGCTTCATCAATAAATAATACCGCATCATTGTCGATTGCAAACTGAAATAGTTTTTTTACATTTTTTGGCCCATCACCATGGTACTTGCTTTCAATTTCGGCATAACTTGCCAGAATAATCTTCTTTCCCATAACTTTGGCAAGAGCATGGGCCGCCATTGTTTTGCCGGTACCGGAATCTCCATGAAAATTGAGCGCAAGTTTTGGTGACGGCTCTATTTTTTTCAAGCCCCATGTTTCATATACTAAATCACGTACCATTTCAAATTTGATTGAGTATTGTAATTCATCAATAATTTTATCTTCAAGCACCAGTTGATCAAAACTAAACTGCGGGTCTTGCAGCGTAATAGTGGTATTTTCCTCTTTGTTTTCCGCTTCTTTGGCCGCAGGTTTCGCAGAAGTATCGGGACTCTTTTTTTCCGCTTTTTGCTCCTGAATTGTCGTGCCGGGTTTTTCAATATGGTATCGCAGGGAGAGCATATCATTAACGGCAGTTGAGATGCGTGAGAGTAATATGTTTCTTTCCGCTTCATTTTGAATGTCGGGAAGATTACCTATCAATGTTTTCATTTACCTTATTCATCCTTTTAGTTGTATGGATGATGATTGTAGACTTTATTGCCGGTCAACCTGTCAAGTCATAGACCAGCTTCTCCTTTCCCTCAAATTCCGCGTTAAGCTCAGAGTCCAGTTCCTCCCCTTCCCAGGTATTGCTTTCAAGTTCTTCGCCCTTGCTGTCAAATATACCCGTAACTATACGATAGTTTCCAGAATCAAGCTTTTCCTTAATAAGCCGGCAGGTTTCAGCATTCGGATGTCTATTTCTTGCTTTATCAACCCAGCTCATAATAGCGTCATAGGTTATTTCCGCAAGATATACAACCGCCGAGGCTATCGCAAAGGCGGTAAGCATCGATCCCATTTGGTAAACAATGAATCCCAGAACTCCCGCATCATCAAGCAAACCGGCAACGGGTATAAAGTCAGGTATCAGATCAATCGGGCTTACCAGATATACCAAACCGGCCAGTGGGAGAACTTTTTTTGTCCATGGCACCTTATTGCTTCGAACATATGCCCATAAAGACTGCACCTTGTCCCAAATCTTTGCTATTGGCCCGGTGTTTTTTCCGTTAAGTCCGTCAGCAACGTACTGCGTCTTTTCTTCAAATGATTCTTCGTCCTGAATATCACCTTGGAACTTTTTCAGGAATTCATTGTCTTCTGGTTCCACATTAGTGTTCTTATTCATAAATTACCAACTCCTTATTTGCATGCGCTGCTGCCATATCAGCATCAAGTTCCTGCGAGGTAATATCACGCACCATGTCTTCCGGGAATTCATCAGTTCGTTTATTGAAAATACCCTGTATGGTTTCATGTTCACCGCTTTCAAGCAGTCTGTGTAAGGTAAAGGCAATATTATCTTTATCCTTTGCTTTAATACGGCTTCCAACGGTTCTAAACCAATTAACAACCTGAGCAAATGCCAGACGAACCATTTCGATGACTTTTAATGCAAGTTTCTTAACTGCATCCCATATCACTTGTATTATATTTTTGTCATCCATAAAAATCCTCCTTATTCCACAATTACCAAATCTTTTGTTTTAAACACACCAAGAAGCTCGTCGTCAAACCTGGTGACTTTTATTTTTCTTCCCAGTGGTTTACCTGAGTCCATACAGACAAGATTATTATCTTTATCCAGAAACACCTGAGTAAGATAGTAGTTCTCGTCTTCAATCTCCTTCAACATTGCACCCTTGGCAATGCTGTTATTGTCACTTTTATGCCCAATGAAATATTTCATGGCATCCGCGTACGAGAGCAGCTCCACCGTTGTGAATTCTTCAATGAGAGCTCTCAATCTGTCCTGCAGCCTTTCCATTGGGTTTTCACCCTGTTCGTTTCCCGGTTTTTGAGTGGGAGCATCTTTCCCGCTTTTTAGTACGAAAACCCCCAATACTACAAGGACAACAATCACTAAAACAATTCCGAGTATTACAATCATGTTGATACCTCCTTATTCCACAATTACCAAGTCTGATTTCTTAAAAGCATTGCGCAGTTCAGTATTCAGACTTGTTACCTTTAGTTTACGCCCAAAGGGTCTCCCCGATAAATCAGAGACAAGCTCATTCCCCTTGTTTAGAAATATCTGTACGATGGAAACATACCCATCGGGCAAATCTTCTTTAATCATTGCCCCCTTAACAATGGTTTTGTTATCATCTTTATGGGCAATGAAATACTTCAACGCTTCGTCATAGGACAGCTCTTTTTCAATGGTTTCAGCTTTAATTTTACGCCAAGCATTTTTGAATTTATCGGCGATATCCCTGAAAATTGAGGAATCAATCTCTTTCAGTGTTCCGCCCGAAAAGGCATTCAATTGTTCCCACATTTGCTTTATGGTAAGCAAAATTACCGCCGCATCATCGGCCAAGCCTGCCACGGGAATAAAATCCGGTATAACGTCAATAGGACTTACCAGATACACCAAAGCCAAGAGCGGCGCTATCTTCTCCATCCAGGGCGTTTCATCGCTGGCAATGTATTTTGCAAGCAACTGAACCTGTTCCCATATCCTTTGAATCAGCCCGGTGTTTTTTCCCGCAAGCCCCTCTTCGACATACTTCTGTTTCTCATGAAAATCATCCTCATCGCCAATCTCGCTTTTAACATTTTTAAGAAACTCCCACTCGGCATCGTCAAAACTGTCAGAACCCTTCATCACCTATCCTCCTATAATTTATTACCATTTTTCTCTTTTTGTATTGCCTTCCCGATCCCCACCGCCGCCGCAGTTGCAGCAATCCCACCAGCGGTCTTGTACCACCGGGCAAAATGTTCACCGTTAAAGAAAATTAGGTTGTATTCCCCCTTCTTCTTTCTCAAATTGCATCTCCTGCATTTCCTAAAACTGCTCTCCCATCCGATTCTCGATGCGATTACCTTTTTCGTGGGCGGCGATCCACTTGTCCACCTGATGCCCTCGCCGTATTCCGCAACTTGTGTTGTGCCGGTCATTCTTCCTCATGTTTACTCTCAGTCATGGTTTTTTTGTTGTTGCATTTGACCTCTGATTTGTTGTATTTGACCTCCGGTAGAAAGCACCGTTGAAACCCCTCGCCCTACCTTGGCTGCGATTTTATATTTTTCGTTATATGCGTAGACCTCGGCGTTAAATTTGTCCACCTGATGCCACAGGGTAAGCATATCAAGGACAAAAAAAACAATTAACGCGCCGGCGCCAATGTACTGCACGATGGGGATAATACCATACCAGCCCAGCACACCCAGAAGGAGCCTCAGAAAATAGCCCAGCAGAGGGACACGCGGAAGCCAGCCAAACATCAATGCGATAAAACTTAAAATATAAAGAACGCCGCGCCCTGTTTTTTCCAAATAAAACATGTGCCAGCCGAGAAGCCCCCCAAAAATGAGCCGGGCGTATGCGCCGCCTTTTCCTCTGGGCTGACGCACAAGCGCATTCGCCAGCTCTCCGACAACACCCCCAACGGCCCCTAAATTCACCTTACTCCAATCCATCTTACTCCTCCTCAATTGAAATATACGAATCGCTGACAAACCCGCGCTTTCCATCAATTTCTACCGGAACCCAGCCGTTCTGTACTTCACCGCTTATTATCAAGCGCTCTCCTTTGTGCAGCGTCCTGATCAACGTCTCTTTTGCCGAGGGCTTTTCGCGCATATTCAGCGCGTCTGTTGTTACCGTTGCCACTTTGCGTTTTGCCACCTGTTGAACCTGTTCCACAGCAGTACGGCTTCTTGCCTGGGAGTAGATAAACTCATTCACGGTGCCGAACATCGTGCGCCAGCCAAAGGCGTTGAGCGCCACCACGAGCGCTACTCCAATCAGCTTAAAAAAAATCATAACCAGCCTCCTGTAAATTCCCCCAGATACCGCTCCCGTATCTGCTTTATCGCCTCAATTGTGTAATATAATGTCGTGTCATCGTAACGCGCCGGATTTTTCTGAATCCGTTTTGCCTGCAAATCTGCGATAAAAAGAGCAATTAGTTTTTGTATGCGGCACTTGCTTTTATTTCGTATTTTAAAGGTTTTATTGACTGTGTAGTTTGCACCCGAACAGCTTGGGCAAATAGGGAAAATGTAACAGTCATTAAAACATTTATCATCAATGAAATTTTCATCATTAGTAAAATCTGTGACCAATATATCGTTAAGTTCGCGTTGTGGAAAGGTCATAGGGGTTACATATGAGCAGGGGTATCGTTTACCATCAACATCAAAAAATATAGTACCTGTACCAATACCGCACCACTTTTTCCGATTTTTGTTCTTTGCTTCACAAAGGTTTAGCGGCTTATCAAACATTTGATTCAGCGGGAGTTGGTCATTTCTAACGTAAAAATCCACCAGTTCTTGAAGTTGTGGAACGAGTAGTCTTAAATATTCGTCCTTATCCCAATCGAAACCACCCTCAAAAAGATTTACCCCTTCTAATTCAAATCCTAAAGAATGAATAAATTGAACATCGGATGCGAAATGGCGCAAAGAATATTCTGAAAGTGTCATTTTTACACTTTGTTCAGGCCAATTTTTGCGGAAAAAATCTATATCTATACTATCAAAAGAATTGCTTCGGTTGTGGTCGTGGGTTTCTTTTTTACCATCAAGACTAAGGCCTAAATGAAATTCATCTTTGTGGGTAGTAAACCATGCTTTCATCTCAGGGTTTAGTAAAGTTCCGTTAGTTGTTGCATATAAAACATAGGGCATATCCGGTTTTTTATCGCAAACATACTCATAGACGCTCTTCATCAGTTTAAACTCAAGTAAAGGTTCGCCGCCGATAAAATCAATATCGACCGCATCGACATCAGGCGGGACATTATCAAATATCCAGTCCACGCACTTTTTCGCCGTTTCAAGCGTCATTTTTTCTCCTGTGGAGTGTTTTTGATAGCAGTAAACGCAAGAAAGGTTACAATCGTGCGTAACACAAAGGCTGGGGGCGAAGTGATTTTCTTTTGATTCCATGGTAACTCCTTTTAAGTTATAGGACTTCAGTTTTCCAAACATCCTTCAGTATTATAGACAGTGGAGAAATCGATTTCTCCACAAGCAAGTTGTCAAAACCGTTGCTTTAACGTACAGCAAATTAGTTTTGCAACTTGCTCAGATAACTAGCGGACAGTATTGGCACACATTTTTGTACACGAGCCAAAACACCGATTACCACACGCCATCGATGTTGATGGCTCATCTACAGTGTAATCCCCTGTGCCGACTTTTGCCGATTCTTGAAGCTTTGCAAGTTCCGACATAAGCAATTCGTTCAAAACACCCATAAAAACTCCTTATCAAAAACATATATACCTGTCCAACGGACAGTCTTTTATCCGGCAAAAACCGGGTTAAAAGCAATAACTCCTTACGCCCTCAGGCTAATTTTTACGCCCCAACGGAGCGATTTGTTCACAAAAGACCTAGCTTCCACACCGCCTCCACGAATGGCCGCCGCCACGTGGGCAGGTGTTGACAAGCGGGTGCGTGGAACCCCCGGCGCGAATCCCGCATTTTGAGCACTGCCAATGTTTTCCGGGTTTCCCGTCATCCGCAACAACCCGGTGATTGCCGCCTCGGGGACACTGTCCCGATAATGGACGGTTAGTCCACCGTAAACCGCATTTTATGCACATATAAGCCATTCGAAGAACTCCTTTAGTACGTTACTTCACGGAATAAACGCCGAAAAAATCTCGCTCCAGTCGCCCACCCTATCCGGGCCGTTTTCCCAGCGAATGCAAAAGTACAGGGTCTTGCCCCGCTCCTCTTCCCCAAACTTAAAACGGTACGGGCTCCTGGTGCTGGTGACCGAATGGATCATCTCCTCTATGGTCACGGGGTGATGGTCCAGAATGGCCCAGCAAATCTCAGCCCCGTGTACACCGGCAGGCTTGTGGTGGCCCTTCACCGGAATTCCGGTCCTGCGCTCCTGAAAAAAGTAGACGGTGATCTGCCGGATGGCGGCGCTGATAGAAGAACCCACGCCCTCCGCCAGCCCGGTGTCCCCCGCCGGTATCCCGGGAAGAATAGGGAGGCGCATATTGGAACGGTCCAGCGCCGTTACCTCGGGGTTAAACCGGATGTTGGTGTTGTAATACAGCCGAATCCCGGTATCCAGGTTTTTCCGGGCTTCCTTCTTTGCCGTGGTGGTGGGAGTACCGCGATCCGGGAGCAGGTAGTTTGCCCAAGCGCCCTGCCAGTTGGTATACAGGGCCATCAGACGGTCGCCGGCTGCGGTAGTTGCTCCCCACCGGGTCCCGTTTAGCTGGGCTTGGTTGTTGTAGTTCGTTGCCCAGACGTGAAACTCTTCGTCTTTTTTTGGTACATAATCGGTATTCATACAGAAACTCCTCAAAACTGCTCTGGAACCAAACCAACGGTTTGCGGGCGTATCTGCCCTACGGTCTGAGCGGTCCGCAACCCAGGCCATAGAGCGAGCCTTGCGGTTCAGAGGGCGAGCCCTGCGGTCCATAAAGTAGGCACTGCGGTCCATAGAGTAGGCACTGCGGTCCATAGAGTAGGCACTACGGTCCATAGGGTAAGCCCTGCGGTTCATAGGGCGAGCCCCGCGAGGCGCAGGGCTTGGCGCATACGATGAGGAGGAACAAAAAAGGTACTTATTAGAAAGAAATAAACACTTGCGGGGGGGCAGACCGTCCGAAAACTAGCCAAAAAGCGATAGAACTGCTATAAAGGGGAGAGCGAAGCAAAGCAGGAGCGAGACAATGGCGTACAAGGTTGGTATAGAGCGGCAGCAAACGATACTATTCCCCGAAAGAGTGGAAGATTATATCGGCCCGGAAAATCCGGTGAGGATATTTGACGCATTTGTAAACGGCCTGGATATGTTTAAATGCGGATTTGACCGTGCGGCGCCGAGTGCGGAAGGGCGGCCACCCTATGATCCGCGGGATCTGCTCAAGCTGTATATCTATGGCTATTTTAATGCGATCCGGTCTTCACGGCGGCTGGCGAAAGAGGCCAAACGGAACCTGGAGTTGATGTGGCTGGTGAATAAACTGACGCCGGATTTTAGAACCATAGCTGATTTCAGGAAAGACAACCGGAAAGCCTTGAAGGAAGTGTTCCGGGAGTTCAACCGGCTGTGCGACACGCTGCATCTGTATACGAAAGAATATATCGCCATAGACGGGAGCAAGTTCAAGGCGGTGAATGCGAAGGACCGGAACTTTACACAGAGCAAGCTCGATGACCGGTTGAAGAGGATAGACGAACATATCACCGAATACCTGCTGATGCTGGATACGGAGGACAAAGAAGAGGGAGACCCGCGTCAGTTCAGCCCGAAAGAGATAGAAGAAAAGGTGAAGGGGCTGCGGGAGCGGAAAGAACGGTACGAAAGTTATCAGCAGGAAATGGAGAAGACGGGAAAGAAGCAGCTATCGCTGACCGATCCGGAATCCAAGCTGATGAAAGTCGCCGATGGCGGTTTTAATGTGTGCTACAACGTACAGACGGCGGTGGATGCGGGGAGTCACCTGGTAGCGGACTTTGTGGTTACCGACCATCCGGCGGATAGCGGGTTGCTGGAAATGGTGGCAAGCGGCGTGAAAGAAGCCTTCTCCCTGCCCATTATCGAAACCGTAGCGGACAAGGGCTATCCTGATAAAACGGATATGATGAACTGTCTTGAAGCGGGAATTATCCCCCATGTGTTTCCCGCCAAGGGTTCCGATGGATTTGAACTGGAAACTGAGTACGAGGAGCGGGAGATAGATGAGGCACAGCAGAACAGCATAGAAGCTGCGGACATCAAGGAATGTTTGCGGGCCGGAGTAATACCTGCGGTATACTCAG
>BNUY01000030.1 GCA_025997715.1 Spirochaetia bacterium | reverse complement strand
TATTTTTCTTCCTTTGCTTCGGCCAGTTCTTTCTCATAGTCAAAATCCGCCGGTAATGAACCTTTGTATTTTAGCAAGTTTTGATATGCATTCTGTTTATCGGGCAAACGCTTGATGAGTTCAACGGTCTTTTCTTTTACGGGTGTCATTTTTTCTCTCCTTTTGTTACTAATTCTCATTCATAGCCATTAGTACACCTTCATAATTAATTTGTTGTACTAGGCACCCAATTCTTACCATAATATCCGTGAGCAATTTCAGCTCATTCCGTACAGCCTGATCCATAAAATTCCCCCTTGCAAAACTAATATGCCATACTCTTTAAAAAGATGCTAGGCGACTCTTTCCTTATCCCTTTATGGAATTAACTTTGGCATGGTACTGATTAATGTTTGAAACAGTACATTTGATGTTAAATCAATAAATACATCTCTAATTGCATTTAAGGCAATATTTATATATTTTTTGTTTGGTCTTTCAGCACCAATATTTACCTTAATTAACTCAATATCATCTTTGATTTTTTCAAGTACAATAGATTGATTTTCGGATAACAATGTTTTTTCAACATAATCAAGCCATTTAGCAATTTCTGCGAAATCATTGTTCATATTCATCCTTTGCGTTGAATTACTTACACCAACTTGTACTTGTGAATTTGCTATTGAATCAACATTCAATATATTGTTTATAATATTAACTGGTGGAAAATATTTAGTTTCGTTGTCTGGTACAGATATTGCAGATTCATATTGAATCACACCATAATGTGTAATCGCTGCAAAACCGCCTAATGCCTTAAATTCAATAAGTCTTTCCGAAGACAAATATTCATAAGTTAGTTCGACTAATTCAGAAGGGAAATTTAATAGTTCACCAATTTCGTGAATATTAAAAACTGCATTTTCCGAACCATCCGATAAATCATATAATTTAGCAAGCATTTTAAATCTTGCTGCTTTCTTTTGTTCTAAAGAAAAACTATTCGTCACTGCTCTGCTCCTTTGACCATAAATTTGATCATCAAATACTTTTGTTAATGATACCATAACTGGATGATCTTCAACATATCCTATTTTTTCAAGACAATCAAGAGATTTTCTAATTTCATCTCGGCTCATGTGATATTTTTTTTGAATTTCATCAAACAAAGGTATAAAGTGAATTGGGTTTTTATGTCGAATACCTTTTTTCCCAAAATAATCAAGAACATTTATATCGTTTACTGAAAATTTATTCATTCTTTTCCTCGTTTCTTTCCTGTCTCCGTAAACAAGTCCTTAGTCATATTCTGATACAACTCAAACAAATATGCAACCCTCCCGGTATCATCCTCAAAGGTCTTCCCATAGGCTTTCTCTACCAATTTATCAAGTTTCTGGTGGGCCTTCATTAATTCCGGCACTATAGCGGTTGTATCGTATAAATCTGCAAGGGATTGATCGGGATAAATTGCCCGTGCGTCTAATATCTCCTGGGCGGCGGCTTCAACATCCTTTTTCTGTTTATCGGTAGACTGAGGCCAGGGGAAATTATTATAGACAATGACATTGGAATAGCGATAGTCGCTTTTAAGCCTTCCGCAAACATACCGCATCCATGCCATGTGCATAGTGGAGGTGATTATACCAAATTCATATAAGGATGCATCAGGAATAGCCATGTTTGAATCACCGACAATAACTTCTTTTTTTACAAAGCCAAAGGGGATATATTTTCTTCTTTCCGATGAATGTCTTGGAACTAAAATGTAATCATTGTCGGGCTGCCGAATTTCACCAAAAAGTGTTGGGTAATCGGCTAATTTTTGGGTGGCCCCCTTTGTACTTGCTTTCCTAAAGGCTTTAATGTTTTGTATTCTCCCGGTTATTTCTTTAGAATGATTATATTTTGACGGAGCTACGCCTTTTAGCCATAAACAATATCGGGGGACATTGTTAAGGAATTCATAGGCTCCTAAAAAGGGATGTATAAGTTCCGCAAGTTTCGGGTCTTGCTTTATGAGGTCATTTTTTTCCTGTTCATCAAAAAAGAAATAACCGCCATCGGTGGGTTTATTACCGTATATCATTTCAGACACTTTGCAAATTGGTTTAGTCCTTTTATCAATGAATACCATTGGCGCGTCAACAAGGTATGCATTTATTTGATTTGCCGCAGTTTCTACGGGGGCTGATATTACGGAAGCATAATGATAGATTTTCTTATTTTTTCTATCGGAAAGACTAAAGCCGATAATAATACAAAAGACTGCGGCCTTTCCCCGGGCTTCATTACTCCATTTGAAAGTATGATGAGCAAAATTGATTTTTATACCATGTTTATTTATCAATTCGGGCCAAAGGGCGGCTATCTGTTCACCTTGGCAAATACTATTTGTCGAAACAAAAGCAACTTCTATTGGGGTCCCTTGTATGTACATGGCTGCTTTCCTATACCAGCAAGTAACATAATCAAGGATGCCACAATTCTTCATATCATCAAATACTTTAACGACTTCCGATTTTTGATCTTTATTCATTACGCTATAACCTAAAAACGGCGGATTCCCCAAAATATAACTCAACTCACTTTTCGCCACAATACTCTCCCAATCGGTGGTCAGCGAATTAACGCAATGTATCGACGCCGTGGACACCAGCGGAATCCGCGCAAAATACTGCCCGAACCGTTTCCGGAACCTCATGTTCATCTGATGGTCCGTAAGCCACATGGCAACCTGCGCTATTTGGGAGGGGAACTCTTCAATCTCAAGCCCAAAGAATTGGTCCACGTTTACTTTTATTTCCGTCGATACATCCAACACCTGATTGTTTCCCAGTAAGCGTTCCATGATTTCCAGTTCCAATAAGCGCAGTTCCCGGTAGCTGATTACCAGAAAGTTCCCGCAGCCGCAGGCGGGGTCAAGGAATTTCAGGTTCGCAATTCTGTTGTGAAACTCTATCAGCCCCTTTTGCTGTGCGGAGGGACTCAGGGTTATTATTTTGTTGAATTCATCCCACAGACCGTCAAGAAACAGGGGGTGTATCAATTTTAGGATGTTTTCCTCGCTGGTGTAATGGGCGCCAAGGTCGTGGCGTTCATTGTCGTTCATGACGCTTTGGAACATGGCGCCGAAAATGGCGGGGGATATTTTGCTCCAGTCAAGGCGGCAGCAGTCGATGAGGGTGTCACGCATGGGGCGATCAAAGTCGGCGCTTTCAAGGCGTTCCTGAAACAAGCCGCCGTTGATGTAGGGGAATTCGTTCAGTTGCTCGTCAATGGTTTTTAAGCGGCTGCTCTTTGGTTTGTTCAATACCTCAAATATTTTTTGCAGGTGCAGGGCAAGGTCCGATCCGTCTTCCGCGGTGCGTACAAGGATGTATTTAATAAAGCTATCCGGGGGCTCGAAGATTCCGGTGTCGTCGGCGAAGAGGCAGAACAGCAAACGGACGAGGTACAATTCCAGTTGGTGGCCCCGGTAGCCGATTTCCTTTAGGCGGTCATGGAGCCGCCCCATGGTCTCGGCGGCTTCGATGTTTACCGGGTCCCATTGTTTATAGGGGTCTATCTCTTTGTACCCGGCCAGGTCGCCGAAAAGCTCTATGTGGTCTGCCAATTCGGTAAGGTTAAAGCGGTAGAGTTTTCCGTCTTCCAGAAGATTGTAGTAATGGAAGCTGACAAAATCGCAGATAAGAATTCCCTTGGGCATATCGGCGGGGCTTAAGGACAGGGCATATTTTTTCGCCTGTTCATAAGCCTTCGCCATATCCTTGCCGGGGGTTTTCATTTCTATGAGGATATGGCCTTTCCAAAAAAGGTCGATGTATCCGCTGCCATCAAGCAATTTTACTTTCTTTTCAAATACGGCAACCTGGCGGCGGTTCACCCCGAAGATATTAAAAAATTCATTTTCAAAGGTTTGGGCTTCCGCTTCTTCCCGCTCGCTCCCGGCGGCGGTTTTCCATTCGTTGACAAAGGCGGCGGCCCTGGCCTTTATTTCATTCCATGACAGGGGCATATTTACCGGTATCCCTTTTCCCGCCAAATACCGCTTAAATCCTTGAGCCGTTCTCCGGCAGCAATGAGGGTTTCTTCCTTCTTTGCAAAGTGAAAGCGTATCAGGTTCGTAACCGGCTCCCTGAAAAAGCTGGAACCGGGGACCGCGGCGACCCCTACCTCACGGGCAAGCCATTCACAAAAACGGGTGTCGTCCCGGCCGTCGAATGCGCCGATATCGACAAGAACATAATAGGCCCCTTGAGGCCGGGTGTAGGATAAGCCGGCGTCATCTAATGCGCCCAGGAACAGGCGGCGCTTTTGGGTGTAGGACTCAAGGAGCCGGGTGTAATAGCTTGGGGGAAACTGCAAAGCCTGTACCGCCGCTTCCTGCAGGGGCGCTGCGGCGCCGACGGTCAGAAAATCGTGGACCTTGCGGATCACCTGGGTAACTTCCCCGGGGGCTATGGTGTAACCCAGCCGCCAGCCGGTGATGGAATAGGTTTTAGAAAGGGAACTACAATTGATCGTGCGCTCTGCCATGCCCGGAAGGGATGCAAAATAGACGTGTTCCGCCGGGGCATAGACGATATGTTCATAGACCTCATCGGTGATGACCCAGGTATCAAACTCTTCGGCCAGGGCGGCGATGTACTCAAGCTCCTCCCTGGTAAACACCTTTCCTGTGGGGTTTGAGGGGTTGCACAGTATTAGTGCTTTGGGCCTCCGCTCAAAGGCGCTGCGGAGCACCTTCCGGTCAAAGGAAAAATCCGGCGGCTCCAGGGGGACATAGACGGGCTCCGCTCCGGAAAGGATGGCGTCCGCTCCGTAGTTTTCATAGAAGGGGGAGAACACAACCACCGCGTCACCGGGGTTCACCACACTCATCATGGCGGCCATCATGGCCTCCGTGGAACCGCAGGTCACCGCAATGTTGCTGTCCGGGTCAACGGGGATGCCCATGAAGCGGGATTGTTTCTCCGCCAGGGCGGCGCGGAAATTCGCCGCCCCCCAGGTTACCGCGTATTGGTGCGGTCCCCGGCTTGCGGTTTCCGCCAAGGCCTTGGTTAAGGCTTCCGGGGGGTCGAAATCCGGGAAGCCCTGGGAGAGGTTGATGGCGCCATACTCCAGGGCAACCCTGGTCATCCTTCTGATAACCGATTCCCCGAATCCTGCGGTACGGCTGCTGGTGTGCGGCATCTTACTTCCCCGGCTTGGAGCCTATGAGGGTAAAGGTCAGCCCGCACTGGTACCGCTCACCGCTTTCCGGGTTGGTTACTTTATCGGATGCATAAAAGCCGACTGATCCGGAGGAAAAGTCCTTGGGCTGGGCAATGGTTGTGGACCATTCTTTGCCTTCACTGTCCTTGATTGAAATTTGAAGAAATCGTGGGGCCTTAGGGTCTCGTTTCGCTGGTTCCGGCATGGGAGCCTCCTTTTTGGTATCTACTATGGCTATACTACCATAGGCGGCGGACTTATGCAATTTATCCCGGTGGCAAACTGCCGGAATATCGGTATACTAAACCCGTGAAGCGCCATTTCCGGCTCATTATCATCGTCTTTAGTATCCTCTCCCTGGGGGCGTTTCTCGTTTCCTTCTATATGGTAAGGAATCTGTACATACGCCATGCCGCAGAAGGGAACAGCCCGCTGAAGTATCATTTTTCCCTGTACCTGCCGGATAACCGGAACGCTTTTTTTACGGAGATTATCCGGGGGGCGGAGCGGGCGGCGGCGGAGGTAAACGCGGCAATTTCAATCCATTCCATCGATCCCGTGAAGAATGAACTGGAAATGGCCGCCTATACCAGGGTGGACGGGGTTATCGTTTGTCCCTACCTGGAGGATGCCCTGGCCCGCCGGCAGCTTGAAAAACTGGGGGCCGCCCAGATTCCGGTGGTCATCATCAACCACAATGTCCCCAACGATCAGCCCTGGCCCTTTATCGGCGCTAATAATTTTGATATGGGCCGCAGGCTGGGGGCCGAAACGGGGAGAATCACCGGCGGCCCCATACGGCTTGCCCTGGTGTACAGCGATAAGTCGCCGGGTATCTACGGGGAACGGGAACTGGTGGAAATGGGCATTGCCGATGCCTTGACGGATAGGCTTGCCTCGCCCATCCTGGAATTCCGCACCAACCTGAATCCCCTGGATGCGGAGGCCCTGCTTTACCGGCTGCTGCCCCGGGCGGATATTAATACCATCATCTTTACCGATGCCAACGATACCCTTGCCGCCGCTCAAACCCTCATCGACATGAACCTCGTGGGTCGGGTCCAGGTTATCGGGTTCGGGGATGATCCGGGGATTCTGGAAAATATCAGGAAAGGGGTTATCGCAAGCAGTGTGGTAACCAACCCCGAACGGATTGGCTACGAGGCGGTACGATCCTTGGCGGCTCTGCGGACTACGGGATATACCTCCACCTCCATTGATACGGGCATCGAGATTATCGATCAGCGGAGCCTGCAATGAGGATTCCCCGCCGCATTTTCCGGTCCTTTCGGGCACAAATGCTGTTCAGCATATTCGGCGCCTTTTTGTTGTTGGTACTTTCCACCGGCTATACCATGATCTCCGCAAAAAATCTGCAAACCATTCTTGACAATAGTTTTGAACAGGAACGGTTTATCAAATCCATACAGGAAGACCTGGCGGCCTATCAGGCGCCGCTCTTGGATTACCTTTCCACCCGGTCTTCCAATGCCCTCTCGCGGATACTCATTGACTCACAAACCCTGCGGCGGAAGATTCCTTCCGTTACCCCTGTTACCGGAAACCGGGTGCTGTTAAAAGAACGGGAACTCTACGCGCTGATCCATTCCTACCTGAATCTGGCGGATGAAGCGATGGAGGCAAAACGGGGCAGAAACATTGCCGCCTATACCCGGATGTACGACGAAATGGCAGGATTACTGTCCTATATCAACGCGGAAATTGAAGCAATCAGCATTGAGCGCTTCCGCAATCAGACCGATTCCTACGGCTTGTTCATCCTTGGGGCGGGGGCTGTGCAGTTTTGGAACCTCCTCTTTATCATCTTTGTTTCAATTTTAGCAGTGTTACTGCTCCTCATATCCGTCGGACGGGTTACGGACCCCCTGGTACGGCTTTCGGCTATGGCGGCGGAACTGTCGGCGGGGCATTTTGATATTGAAGATATCACCACCGACGGCGTGCGGGAAACGCAACAAGTGGTGGACGCCTTTAACCGGATGAAAAATGAAATCCGTAATTATATTGAGGAGATCCGTTTGCAGGAAAACATCAAGGGAGAATATATGCGGGAGCGGATGCGGAACATGAAGATGGAAGGATTGGTGCGGCGCATGGAAATATACGCGCTCCAGGCCCAGATGAATCCCCACTTTCTTTTCAACACCCTGAATACGGGGATGCAGCTTGCCATTGTGGAGGGGGCCGACCGAACCGGCGAATATATGGAGTACATGGCAAAACTGTTCCGGCATATCATCCGCAACAAAGAAATCATCGTGCCCCTGAGGCACGAAATTGAGGGGCTCAACTATTACTTCTATATTTTAAAAGTACGGTTCCCCAAAAACCTGGATTTAGTGCTGGACTACGACGAGACCCTTCTTGACGCCTGCAAAGTTCCGGTTTCCATTCTGCAGCCCCTGGTGGAAAACTGTATCATCCACGGGTTTAAGGATGCCGGCGCCCACCGTTCGCTCATCATGGTCAGGGCGGAGCAGCAGGGGAGGAGGCTCATCCTCTCGGTCCGGGATAACGGCCAGGGTATGGAAAGGGAAACGGTAGAAAAACTGCTCCATCCCCAGCACATTGACGAATCATCCGCCTCCCGGGTCATGGGGCTTGAAAACGTTATCCAGCGGCTTTACTTTTTCTACCCCGATGACCCGGAAGTCATCTCCATTCAAAGCGGTCGGGCGCCGCTGCCGGGAACCGCCGTCATCATCAGTATTGATACCGGGAGAACACCATGTATCGCGTTCTGATTGTGGATGATGAGGAGCCGGTCCTGGACAGTTATGAATTTATGCTGAAAAGTACCGGCAGTTTTATTCTCGCCGGAAAGGCCCGCACCGGGTATGACGCACTAAAACTGATCTATGAATCACCGCCGGATCTGGTATTCATGGACATCAACATCCCCGGCATGGACGGACTTGAGGTAATCGCCGAGGTCCATAAAAAGTTTGCTTCCATGGTTTTTATTCTCTCCACCGCCTACGAGCGGTTCGACCTTGCCCAAAGAGCCATCCCCCTGGGGGTGTTTGACTATCTGGTAAAGCCGGTATCAAAGAAAACCTTTTTCGCCGCCCTGGAAAAAGTGCAGAAGCACCTGGAACAGGAGCCTCTGGGTGAAGCGGGTATACAGCACTATTTGCGAAAAACTATTTGGAAGGCGGTAAGCCCTGAGGAATGGGAACAGTACCGAGAGCGGTTTGCCTTTCCCTCGGATAAGGGGGTAGTCTGCCTGCTGGAATTGGGGGGCGATGCGGAGGAATGGGGCAATACGATCATGGAGAAACTTTCCCTGCGCTACCATTGCCGGTACGATTTTGTCCTGAACCAGGGGATCTACCTTATCCTGGGGGACACCGACCGGGAGGAACTTGAAGCCCAGGTAGAAAAGGTACTCCGGGAAACCCTTCCCGGAAAGGAATATGCCTACGGGATCGGCGGCGTATATTATGGAAGTGAGCTATACCAATCCTGCGGCGAAGCTTTAGCGGACCTGCACCGGAAACGAAACAGGGACGGCGGTATGGATGGCGGCGCGCAAAACCGGGAACAGCAGCGAATCATTCAGCTTCGCCGGAAAACCGGTGGTGCTCCTCCCGAAGAAACAGCAAAGCTATTCGGCGATCTCTGGAGGGATATTTTTAGTTCCCATGATTTTCCGGCGGCAAAGGCAAAGATGGCGGCGGTCTTCATGTTCCTCATGGATGATTGCACGGGGTGTTACAGCGGCCACCCGGAAGTTTTGCCGCCCTTCAATGCGGCGGAGGAGATCATGGCGCTGCCGGACCTTGCCGCATGGGAAGCCTGGGCCGCTTCCGCTTTTGAGCACATTCAGCGCCAGGCAAATCTCCGCCGTTCCGGGAGCTTCCCCCTGCCCCTGGTAAAGGCCATCGAATATATCCATGACCATTACGCGGAAAGTATCCAACTGCCGAATGCTGCCGGGGCAGCCCAGGTTTCCGCCGCCTATTTAAGCCGTCTCTTTTCGGAACACCTTAAAACTAATTTTATCGACTATGTTACGGAGCTGCGGATAGGCCATGCGGAAAAACTTATCCGGGAATCCCGAATGAATATCAAGGAAGTTGCCTTCGCGGTGGGCTATCAGGACCCCAATTATTTCAGTAAAATTTTCAAAAAGATCACCGGATTGTCCCCCCGGACTTTTGGGGCGCGAGCGGAATAGGGAGCGTTGCGGGCTTCTTGATGATTTTATTCGATGGGGGTATACTCAACATAAGGAGAATTTCATGCCACAAGCCCAAACCATGACCTTAGATGAGAAGTTAGCCTTAGGGGTAAAAGCCCATAATTATAAAATTGCCGGTAATATGGAGGAATGTGAGCGGATAATGAGGGAGGAGATACCCTTAGCGCCCTATCTGGCGGAATTCGCCAAAAATCGTCTCGGCCCGGACTTCCTTATCAATGGTGGTTTTAACCTGTCGGAAGCGGAGGCGGAATTTGGAAAAGATTGGCTACGTAAATAAAATTTTTTCTAGCGTCAATTCCATTGATCTAGGCCGTAAAGGATTTGCTACTGATGGAAATGAACATGAAGGAAGGATATCCTATGAAGTTGGCATATCCATAGCCCTGACGAGTTTTCAGGAAGCCCAAACATCAGCGGACTGCGGGATTTTAATACTTTCCGAAGAGACTTTTTTACGGCAAGAACTTCACTTTTGCCATGCCGATGATACTATTACCCGAAACAGCCTTACCCAAGCCATCCGGAGCTTCGGAGATGCCCAGCGCTCCCTCAAAATCGTAGAGGTGAAAACCTTCTATCAGGCCGCCGAAGCTACCTATGCCACGACAAAAAACCGTATCCAGGGTTGCCCCAGGGATATTTTTCATCAGGCTTGTGCCGGCCACCGGACCCGGCTTAGTAACTCCCTCCGTACTCCTGGGATCAACATGATTGAAAAGGCCGTCATACAGCAGCGCATGGCAAACATGAAAACCGCTGTGGGTTGCTATTTGGAGAAACAGAAGAAGGCTCTGGCTATAACCAGCTAAAAACTTTGTCAAATATGATACCATCCTCGAAATAATCACTTTTTTACGAGTCTATCACTCTATGACAGACATAGGTGATATACTCATTGCATGGAAACCAGAAAAAGACTGCCAAAAACCGCCCTGCCCCGGATTTACTATATTGATGAGCAGATCGCCTCGGGCACATACCCCAGCACTAAAAAGTTGGCGAAGGAATACGATACCAGTATGTCCAGCATAAGCCGGGACATTGATTATTTGAAGGACCTGGGAGCGCCCATAGAATACGATACCCAGCGCCGGGGCTATTACTACTCAAAAAAGACTTTTCGCCTACCGGGAAGTTTTACCACCACGGAAAACATACAAGCCCTGGGTATGGCAAAGACCCTGCTTTCCCTGTACCAGGATACGCCCCTCTACGAAGCCGCCCGAAATCTTTTGGAGAGCATTACCGCCCCCCTGGTTGACCGGAACAATCCCGGCTTGTATGAAAACCGGATTGTCGTACCTCCGGTAGCCTCCTCCAACGTAAACCCTGATACCTGGAACACCATCACGCTGGGGCTTAAGGAAAACAAGGTTATCGCCTTTGACTATCAGGGAACCTGGGATGATGATTTCAAACCCCGCCGGGTACGGCCCTACCAACTCCTTTTTGATACCGGGGTGTGGTATCTCTACGGCTATGCGGAAGAACGTAAAGCAATCCGTGTTTTTGCTCTTACCCGGATACAAAACGCCGCCCTCACGGCAAACACCTTTACCCTGCCGCCTGATTATGATTACTGTTCCCGAGCCGATGGCAGCAACTTTGGGATTTTTGCGGGGGAGAAAAAGTACCGGTTTTCCGTTGCTTTTTATGAAGCGTCAGCACCTTGGGTGCGTGAACGGCGTTGGGCTGGGGATCAGGTTATTGAAGAAACCGAAGATGGAACGGTTATCACTTTTACCAGTACCCAATACGATAAAGTCCTTGAATGGGTCTTGTCCCGTGGTTGTACCGCTCAGCCTATGGAGCCGCAAAAATTGGTGGAGGACTGGAAATGGCATATTAACGAAATGAGGAAGTTGGCAAGAAATGGATAATAATATGATGGAAAATCAGGAACTACCGGAAACAGCTGAGACATTTGTTGAGCAGGGCGATTTCTTTGCTGATAAGGGCGATTATGATTCAGCCATAGCGGACCTTACCAGAGCAATCAGTATTAATCCTGGTGATGCTATTGTCTATAGACATCGTGGTCATGCGTATTTCAACAAAGATGACTATGATTCGGCGATAGCGGACTATACCAAGGCAATCAACATTGATCCCAAGTATGCCAAAGCTTATAACAGTCGCGGGCTTGCGTATGGCATAAAAGGTGATTATGATTCCGCTATAGCGGACTTTACCAAGGCAATCAACATTGATCCTGAATATGCCAAAGCCTATAATAACCGCGGATTTGCGCATAACGAAAAAGGCGAACATAGTTTGGCGATTGCAGACTATACACAAGCAATCAGGCTTGATCCCAATCTTACCAATGCCTATTTATTTCGTGGCCGTGCGTATGAAAAAATGGGCGATTATGATTCGGCTATAACAGACTTTACCAAAGCAGTCGGCATTGATCCCGAATGTGATGAAGCAAAAGAGAACCTTGAAACGGCACAGAAGAAACGGCTTACAGCTATAGCAATGAGTTTGGAGAATAAAGAAAATGAATAATCAAGGGCAGCCGGTTTCTGCCGGGGAATTTGTATCCCGGGGCGATTCCTTTGCCGATGCAGGCGATTATGATTCAGCCATAGTGGACTATACAAAGGCAATTAGACTTAGTCCATGTATCAAAAATTATTTGAGCCGTGATACACCGGTTCCTGCTTGCCTTGTGGATAAATGGCGTAGATATGCAGTTGCCTTTAAGCAACGTGGTTTTGCGTATGGCTTAAAGGGTGATTATGACCAGGCCATTGAGGATTTTACCCAGGCAATCAATATTGATCCCAATTATGCTGTTGCCTATCACTATCGTGGTATTGTGTATTGTATCAAAGACGATTATAAACAAGCCATTGCGGACTATACGCAGGCTGTCAGTATTGATCCTGCTTATGCTGGCGCCTATTATGATCGTGGTGATGCGTATTGGGAGAATAAAAAAGATTATGCATCGGCAATGGCGGATATTACACAAGCAATCAACATTAATCCTAAACTCGCCGGCGCTTATAACTATCGGGGGTCTTTGTATATTCTCAATGAGGAATATGATCGGGCCATTGAGGACTTGACACAAGCAATCAGCATTGATCCCTATTTTACCGCCACTTATTATCACCGTGGTCAGGCGAATGAAGAAAAGGGTGATTATGATTCAGCCATTGATGACTACACTCATGTAATCAGGCTTGATCCCGATCAGTACACTAATTATTACCAACGTGGTAAGGCGTTTCTTAAAAAGAACGATTTTGATTCAGCAATAAGGGATTTTACCCATGCAATCAATATATATCCTAATGAAGAATTGGCCTATTGGAATCGTGGGGAGGCGTTTTATAGTAAGGGCGACTATGATTCGGCGATAGCGGATTTCACTCAAGCCATCAGCATTGACCCTCATTATTACTTGCCCTATTACGACCGTGGTATGGCGTTTTGCAATAAGGGTGATTATGATTCGGCGATAGCCGACTATACTCAGGCAATCAGACTTTATTGCGGTTGTGATGAAGCAAGGGAGGGTATTAAAATAGCAAGGAAGATGCGGCGCAGGAAAATATGGAAATGGTTAGCAAGGCCTTTCAAATATCATGGATTAGTTCCAATGATATTTTATTGATTAAGATACGCGGAATTTTTGATAAAATTGTTGGGTATGGCACTATATGACAGATCAGATGGGTTAGAATCTAACCGGAACTGAAATTAAGGAGGCCAAAGATGGCGCAGAATTATTATTGTAAATTGTGTGGAATGAAGTACCCCAGTATTTCGAGTTTAACCGCAGCTACGTGCAGCCGAAGTCCGGTAAGGAATGGGAATCACGTACTTTATGAGGGGGCCGAAAAATCGTCCTATGTCTGCAAATATTGCGGGATGAAATATCCGTCCCTTTCAAGTTTGACCGGGGCTACTTGTAGTAGGCATCCCAATAAGGGGAAGCATGAACCGGCGTTTTAAGGTTGCTGACTAATTTTGTAATGATTATGAGGATATTGAGGCATACCCTTACTGGGTCACAAATATTGCTTGACATTTTATCGGAAGGTGAGATAATATCAGAAAAGGTATAACAATGAAAAATGTTAGATTTTTTAGCTTGCTTGACATCGCAAATTGGCAATTAGCGCCAAATGAAACAAGTGTCGAACTGCCTGAATTACAAAGAGGATTTGTTTGGAAAAATAGTCAAATTGAAGGTTTATGGGATTCGTTGTTACGTGGATTCCCGATAGGTTCATTTTTATTATCAAAAAATGGTGATGAAAAGCTGTTTATTATGGATGGTCAACAACGAGCTACATCAATAGCACTTGGTTATTATAATCCATGGGTAAACGAGAATAGCAATCAAATATTTTGGTCGTTAAAAAAAGTACCCATAATTTGGATTGATTTAGCACCAAAAGAAAAAACTATGACACAAAAATATGTTTTGCGCATGGTCACACAGTCACATCCCTGGGGTTATCAAAACATTAATAACGCCACAACACTAAGCGTTTCTGATAGAAGAAATGCTCTTTTACAATTACGCAAAAATCCAGAAAACAAGATGCAGGGCTATACACAGTTTTCTCTTAAAAATGTTTTTCCATTTGATTCATCATTACCAGTTCCCTTATCCTTTGTAATAATGTCTGTAAAATCGTCAAATTGGCAAGAAAAATTAATCGAGTTATGCAACGCAAATTTACCACATAAGCATATTCAAACAAAATACTTAAAGAGTAATTATATAGACAAATTGGCATCATTTATCACAAGTGATAAGTTCGATAAAAATATCATTCAAGCTATCAAAAACTTAAATGATATAGAAATACCTTGTATAGTTGCAAATAAAGAAATATTAGAATCAGAAGATGAGCAAACAGGTGAAGACCCAACTTTATTTGTCAGACTAAATTCATCTGGCACTAGAATAGCCGGTGAAGAACTAATTTACTCTATTTATAAAGCAACCTTCCCTAATTCAAAAAAGCTGGTTGAAAATGTCGGATTGGGTTTTATAGCCCCTTCTCTTGTTATTACTTTAGTCTCTCGATTAGCATGGTCGGAATTAAATAATAATGATTATCCATATCCGATAAATGTCAATGATTTTAGGAAACGCATAAAAAGTGCAAAATTCGTCCAAAAAATGAATAAACTCATTGGCGATGAAAATATAAGTCCTTCTGGAATATTATTTCAAAAGGTTCTCGATCTATTCTTGTTAAAAAATGATCTTAATATACCCCCGGTCTTGGTAAAAAACATTTTGAATAGTTCGCCAGAATTATTGTTGTTGATTCTGCAATGGCTTAAAATTAATAATATACAGAATCTATCTGATAAAGAAAAAAAGAGGATACTTTCTTTTTTTACCGCTCTGTGTTGGTTTGGGAGAGATAATGGACGTTATTGCCGCGAGGTATGGACTTCTCTCACAACGGAAAATTTTTGGAATAAAAAAACATTAAGTAAACCTTATTATAAAAATAATGATTATATAATGTATCCACTTGTACAGCCCCATGTTTTAAGAAGTTTTTTAATTGAACAAGTTGTTGAAAAAAAAGTTGTATGGGATAATTTGTATACAAAAGATGGAGATAATATTAACGAACAATATAAAAAAATACTGAGGGAAACCAAAGAAGATGAATATGACAGTCAAGAATTAATAAATGGTATATGGGGTAATTTTATCGACAGCCTCATTGATAATAAGTCTCTACTCTTATTTGCACAACGAGAATATATAAATAAAGAATTCGGAGATTTTAATCAATTGGATACTCTTGAAGACACTAATGCGCCATGGGATTTGGATCACATTTATCCAAAAAGCTGGGTTCATAGAAAATGGCATGTAAATGAAAATATCAGGCATTGGACTTGGACTATAGGAAATTTGCGTGCAATATCATTAGAGGATAATCGAAGTGAAAATAATCGGGAATCACCTTCAGAACGCTTGTTTGAAGTAAAAGAAAAAAGTTTTATCAAAGATAATGATTGGGAATTTTGGAACAAAATTACTGGCCACATTAATGAGGGAGACATAAAAAACACTAAAAAATATTTGAGTGCCGTTATTCATAGGTTGTGTAATATTTATGAAGAATGGTATAGTACACTAAATGTTGGAGAATTATTTAATTTTGAGAAAAATTAAATAATTGTTTCTACAGGTAATTATATTCCCTCACGCAATATTCCTAGCATTCAGCTTCCCATTAGTATACTTCCCCATCATCTCATCCAGCGTCAACTTATTAACCAGAAAATCATTTTGCAAAGTGGCTACCGTAACATTGTCCCCGGTAAAGTAAAAGTTTGTATCAGTCAGGACTGTTTCATAAAAGCACTCAATGTAGCTTCAAGCCCGGCGATACGGAGCTTGGCTTCGGCAAGGGCGCGTCCGGCTTCTTTGGCGCGTTTTTCGGCATCCGCAAGCCTCATCCGCAGAGGCTCTTTTGGCTTCTTGGGCTCCGGTTTCGGGCGTATCCACAAAAAAGGAAAATGTTCGGCTTGTTCGACGGGGTCAAATTCGCTGTGGTCGGAAGTAATAAGGGCGGCGGTCTTACCGGCAGCGGCAGCAAGGCAACACGCGTCGGCGAAAGAGAGGTCGTAGGTGGTTTTATAATAACCGGCCTGTGCGATTTCCGGTACGGAAAAATAATGCTCAACAATAATTGCGGTGTCAAAAAAGTCCGCGAGAAAGACATCGGCAAGCTCCTGGCCAACCATATATATCCGGTCATAGTATACTTCCAAAACTTGCGCCGCGCTCATGTAAATGATTATTTCATGGGCCTCGCAAGCCGTAAGCAAATCTTTGACCATGCCGGCGCCCGGTTCACCATTAAGAGCGGCTATCAAAGCACAGGCGTCAAGAGCATAGACCGTGCTGGTCATCAAGTTTCTTCTTCATATCGCCGTTCTTGCCGCTGTTCGCGCTCTTTTTCCGCCGCTTTGCGCTCAAAGTATGCTTCCATGGTATCAAGCCCCTTGCATGAGCCAATCATTGAAATCAGCGTAGGGTACTTCCTCCGCAATGGGGTGTCGAGATTTTTCAGGCGTTCGCGGTATTCCGCGTCTGCGCATTCTGTTTCTGCGGCAGAAAGCGGGGCAAAAATCACCTTTGCTTTCCCCGTAGGGACTTCCATTGGCACTTCCAGCAACAGCCGGTGGCTGGGGGGGATGTCAACGTTCATTTCCATGGTCATAGGAGTCTCCAAGTCAAGTATAGGAGAGATGGCGGCATGATACAAGGGATCGCATAGCCTCACGTTAAATCTAACCATGGGATATTCCTATCCCTGCTTAAACAGGCTATACTAGGGGTACCATGCTACACAAAAGCACCCAAGGGGTGAAGGTTCCCCTCTTGAAACCCTTGGCCGTCATTTTTCTCATTACCACCCTCCTGTCCTGTTCGCCAAAAACCCCCGTCCCGCAAACATCGTCCCCCGAGCCGGGCCGGCCCCCATCCCCCGCCGTCGTACAGCCCCGGCAGCCGGGTACTGAAAAAAAAGTTACCATCGGTATTTCCGTCGCCACCGCCACCTTTATCCTTGAACGGTGGAACAAGGATATGAAGGTCTTTTCCGGCGCGGCAAAGGAATTAGGGGCCGATGTGCTGGTGCAGCTTTCCGCCGGGGGAATCCGGGAGCAGATAGCCCAGATAAACTATATGGTTACCCAGAATATCGATATCCTGGTGGTTATTACCCACGATTCGGAGCTGATCGCCGGGGCCGTTAAGCAGGTCCGGGACGCGGGAATCCCCGTCATTGCCTATGACCGGATGATCCTGGGGACGCCCATCGACGCGTATATTTCCTTTGACAGCCGGGAGGTGGGCCGCCAATACGGGCAGGCCCTGATCCGCGCCGTTCCCCGGGGAACCTACCTGGTGGCAAACGGCTCCCTCCACGATGTGAACAGCTTTGATATCAGCAAAGGGCTGCACGAGATACTCGATCCCCATATTGCGGCGGGCAGCATCGAAATTGGGCGGGAGATTTGGCTTGAGGAATGGAGCTTTGACGAGGCCCTGGAAAAGATCGGCGCCGTCTTCGAGGAAACCACCGCCTTCGACGCCATTATCTGCGGGAATGACGCCATTGCCGGCGCGGCGATTCAGCTTTTAGCCGAACGCCGCCTTGCCGGGAAGGTGGCGGTGGTCGGGCAGGACGCGGAACTGATCAGCTGCCAGCATGTGGTCGAAGGGCTGCAGCTCATGACCGTCTATAAACCCATCGGCAAATTGGCCTCCCGGGCGGCCCGGCTTGCCATGGCCATCGCCGCAAAGGAGCCGTTTCCTCCGGACACCCTTCTGGGAAACGGCAGCGGCGTACCGGTACCCGCCTATATCGAAAAACCGCTGGCGATTTATAAGCACAATATGGACGCCGTTATCAAGGATGGGTTTCATTCCTATGAAGATGTGTACCGGAATACCGAATTATAGCATTTTATTGACATCAAAATATTCTTCATTGCCCAGTTAGAACGGAGGCGATGGGGATAATTCCCTGTTTTTATCAAAATTTTACGATATGAAAAAGCGGGATATTAGGATACTATACTATTTAAACACGTTGTGTTTGATTCAAGTTTAATGGAGGAATTAAATGAAAAGAATTGTAGCAGTGATGATGGCTTTCTGCATCGGAACCTTCGCCTATGCCGGCGGCGGCCAGCAGGGCGGCGGGGACAGCGGCAAAATCAAGATCGGCGTATCCATGCCGACCAAGAGCCTGCAACGGTGGAACCAGGACGGGGCGAACATGAAGGACCAGCTTGAAAAGGCCGGGTATGCGGTGGATCTCCAGTACGGCGGGGACAACGATATTCCCACCCAGGTTGCCCAGCTTGAGAACATGATAAGTACCGGCTGCAAAGCCCTGGTAATCGCCGCCATCGACGGGTCCTCCCTGACGGAGGTTCTGAAGGAAGCGAAGGCCAAGGGTATCGCGGTTATTTCCTATGACCGCCTTATTATGAACAGCGATGCGGTAAGCTACTATGCCACCTTTGACAACTTCAAAGTCGGGACCATGCAGGGCCAGTACATTGAAAGCCAGTTGAACCTGAAAACCGCCGCCGGCCCCTTCAATATTGAACTGTTTACCGGCGCGCCGGATGACAATAATGTCAACTTCTTCTTCGGCGGCGCCATGTCCGTTCTGGAGCCCTATATCCAAAGCGGTAAGCTCAAGGTGCTTTCCGGCCAGACTACCAAGGCCCAGTGCGCAACCAACAACTGGTCCACCGAAGAATCCCAGAAGCGCATGGAAAACCTGATCACCGCCAACAAATACGGTCCCAACGGGACTAAACTGGATGCGGTATTAAGCTCCAACGATTCTGTGGCCAATGGCATCACCAATGCCCTGGTAGCCGCCGGGTATACCAAAGCCAATTTCCCGATTCTGACCGGTCAGGATTGCGACGTAACTTCGACAAAGAACCTGATCGCCGGAACCCAGAGCATGTCTGTCTTCAAAGACACCAGGACCTTGGCTGCTAAGGCCGTGGAAATGGTTAACGCCATCGCCAAGGGTTCCACCGTCAGTGTGAATGATACGAATACCTATGACAACGGCATTAAGGTTATTCCTTCATTCCTCTGCGATCCGGTGGTCGTGACCACGTCGAATTACAAAGAAGCGCTGCTTGACAGCGGTTACTATCAGGCGTCACAGATCCAGTAAATTCTAATACAGAAACGGTGAAGGCGCATGGGATACCGTATCCTGTGCGCTTTTTCCGGTTCTTAACAAAACAGGAGCATGGTTTGTCTGGTAATTTGCTTGAGATGAAGTCGATAACGAAAACCTTTACCGGCGTAACGGCGTTGCAGGATGTCAACATTGCCGTACAAAGCGGGGAAATACATGCCTTGGTTGGCGAGAACGGCGCCGGAAAATCAACCTTGATGAATGTGCTGAGCGGCGTGTACCCCGTGGGCAGTTATTCCGGGGACATTGTTTTTGACGGCGAGGTATGCAAGTTTCATACTATCAAACAGAGTGAAAAAAAAGGGATTGTCATAATCCATCAGGAACTTGCCCTTATTCCTTACCTGACCATCGGAGAAAATCTCTTTGTCGGCAATGAACGGGGGAGCTATTTTAACATTGACTGGGACAAAACCTATGCGGAAGCCGCCGCCCTGCTGGGAAAGGTCGGCCTATACGATTCCCCCCATATCCTGATAAAGGATATCGGCGTGGGGAAACAGCAGTTGGTGGAGATTGCGAAGGCCCTGGCAAAAAATGTGCGCCTGCTCATCCTTGACGAACCCACCGCCTCCCTCAACGAAACCGATTCAACCCATTTGCTCGACCTGCTCCTGGAACTGAAACGTTCCGGGGTTACTTCTATTATCATCTCCCACAAACTCAATGAAGTAGCCTATGTGGCCGATAGGGTTACGGTGATCCGGGACGGCAATGTGATCACCACCATGGATAAAAACTCCGGCTCCGAAGACCATGGGTCTTTCGAGGAAGGGGCCATTATAAAGGCTATGGTGGGGCGCAGTTTAACCGACCGGTTTCCCAAGCGGGAAGCGCATATCGGCGAAATTGCTTTTGAGGTAAAGGATTGGAATGTCTACCACCCGCTGTATGAAGGCCGGCTGGTGTGTAAAAACGTGAACATCAATGTCCGCAAGGGGGAAGTTGTCGGTATAAGCGGCCTTATGGGGGCGGGGCGTACGGAACTTGCCATGAGCGTCTTCGGGAAAAGTTACGGGACCAATATCAGCGGGAAGATTTTTATAAACGGGAAAGAAGAAAAGCTCAACAGCGTACAGGATGCTATTGAAAAAAAGCTGGCCTATGTTACCGAGGATAGAAAGGGTAACGGTCTGGTATTGTCCAATAGTATCAGTGTGAACACGAGCCTGGCCAAAATGAATAAGGTCAGTAAATATAAGGTGATTGACCGTGACCGGGAGATACAGGTTGCGGAGGATTACCGGCAAAAATTAAACACCAAATGCGCCGGGGTGCTGCAGGAAGTGGGGAGTCTTTCCGGGGGCAACCAGCAGAAAGTTCTTTTGGGGAAGTGGATGTTTGCGGACCCGGAAATCCTGATCCTTGACGAGCCTACCCGTGGAATTGATGTGGGGGCAAAGTACGAAATATACACCATCATCAACCAACTGGCGGCGGAGGGCAAAAGTGTGCTGATGATCTCCTCCGAATTGCCGGAGATTTTGGGAATGTGCGACCGGGTATATGTAATGAACGAAGGGAAAATTGTAGCTGAACTGCCAAAGGAAAAGGCATCACAAGAATCCATTATGGCCTGTATTGTACAGGCGGGAAAGGAAGGCTGATTATATGGCAAGCAATGTTAGCGCTCAGAGTATTAAAAACGGATTAAAGCAGAACACCATGCTTCTGGCGTTGATCTTTGTAATGGTGTTCTTTCAGATCCTTCTGGTGATAACCAACAAGGGCAGTCTATTCGCTCCGGCGAATATTTCAAACCTTATCAGTCAGAATGCCTATGTGGTGGTGCTGGCAACGGGGATGCTCCTCTGTATCCTCACCGGGGGTAATATCGACTTATCCGTTGGGTCCGTGGTCGCCTTAGTGGGAGCCCTTGCGGGTACCCTGATTGTAACTGTCAAGCTGCCCCTGCTGCTCAGTATAGTCCTCTGCCTTCTTGCGGGGCTTGCCATAGGCGCGTGGCAGGGTTTCTGGATCGCCTATATTCGTATCCCGCCTTTCATTGTTACCCTGGCGGGGATGCTCCTCTGGCGCGGCGTGGCCTTACTTATTCTGAACGGCCTGACCATTTCGCCTTTCCCCCAGAATTATTTACAGTTTTTTACCAGCTTCCTTCCGAATACCGCTGACGCTGGTCTTATAGCCCTGGTTACCCGGATTATCGGCATAGTCCTTTGTATTGTGCTTATCGTTCAGCAGTCCCTGGACCGGGTACGGAAAACAAAAAAGCAATACGCCATAGAGCCCTTCTTTATATTTGTCCTCCGTATAGTTCTGATTTGTTTCGCCATGCTGGCGGTATCTTTTCTGCTGGCCCGGCATAAGGGTATCCCGGTGGTACTCATTCTGATTGCGGTGGTTGTTGCGGCGTATAGTTACTATACTTCCAAAACGGTCCCCGGACGGTATCTGTATGTTCTGGGGGGTAATGAAAAGGCGGCGAAAATGTCCGGGGTTGACACCAACAAGATGCTCTTTTTTGCCTATGCCAATATGGGGTTCCTGGCGGGTGTTGCTGCGCTTATGTGCGTGGCCCGTTTTAATTCCGCCTCCCCATCGGCGGGTACCAACTACGAAATGGACGCCATCGCTTCCTGTTTCATCGGCGGCGCTTCGGCTTACGGCGGTATCGGCACGGTCGGCGGCGCGGTAATCGGCGCGGTGTTCATGGGCGTCCTCAATAACGGTATGTCTATCCTTGGTATTGACGCCAACTGGCAGCGGGCGGTCAAGGGAATTGTTCTACTTGCCGCCGTAGTTTTCGACGTGGTATCCAAGAAGCGAAAGCAAGCTTCGTGAGGTTATTGAGGGTATAATAGAAAGAACGGCCGCCGGTGACGGATAAGGGAGAGGGAATGGGCGTATCGGCAAAAATTGACCGAAACTCCTGGCAGGAAAAGGAGCCCTTCGCCTATTCTTTTCCCTACCGCTCCTGGGACAGCGTGATGCCCCTGTTTACCTTTCCCCTGCATTGGCACGACTATTATGAAATCCTGTATGTGCTCAAGGGGAACACCTATGCGTCTATTGGCGGTCAAACCTATGAAGCCTCGGAGGGGGACATCCTTACTATTAATAAGCAGCTGGTACATGGTTTTTTCCCTTCCAGTCCCGGTACCTCGGCCCGTATTTTTCAATTTGAGTCTAAAATATTTAATGAAAGTGATAACGAATTGCGGGATGGTGTTTTGGGGGCGCCGGTGTTTGCACGGAAACCTTTGTTGAGTGTGAAAAAAGACGGCGCCCTTTATGAAAAAGCGGCGGCGCTTATTGCGGAAATGTTCAGGGAATATCATGTGAGGGACGCCGGGTATCGTCTTTGCATTAAATCAAAACTCTATGAGTACGCATTGTTGTTTCTCCGTGAAATAAAGCCGGAAGAGGTCGTCAAATCCGGCAGGGATACGAACAGCCGGTATATAAACGAGCGCCTGGAACGTATCCTTTCATTTATCTTTAAGAATTGCGATAAGCCGGGCCTGTCCCTGGATGACGCGGCAAATGATGCGGCATTAAGTAAGTTTCATTTCACCCGGTTTTTTAAAAAGCAGACCGGCCAGAGTTTTCACGCCTATCTTTCCATGGTGCGGGTAAGCCATGCGGTGGAGAATCTTCTTAAAACCGATATCTCCATCACCGATATTGCCTATCAATGCGGTTTTTCAAGCCTAAAGACCTTTAACCGGGTCTTTAAAACCTATACGGGGAAAAGCCCGTCACAGTACCGGTCTCTGGTAGTTCAGCCGCCGCCGGTGGGAGAGGCTTCATAAAAACCGCAATTTTTGAGGCAAAGTCCACAATAATTGGCGAGCGCCCTTTTCCCAATGCCCTCACACTAGATAGTGGGAGGGGGTACGTAGATGAGCAATGTTTACCATGTAGCAAAAACAGGTTCCGACCGTAATGCCGGAGCAGCCGAATCGCCATTTTTGACTATCAACAAAGCGGCAGGCCTCGCGGCAGCCGGAGACGCCGTTATCGTGCATGAGGGTGTATACCGGGAGTGGGTACGCCCCCAAAACACCGGCCTTAGTAATACGCGGCGGGTGGTGTTCAAGGCGGCGGACGGGGAAAAGGTGGTCATAAAGGGGTCTGAGGAAGTGACCGGCTGGGAAAAAGTAGATGGCGCCGTCTGGAAAAAGACCCTCGATAACGCACTCTTTGGCGCTTACAATCCCTTTGCCGCAAACATCATCGGTGAATGGGTCGTGCATGGGCATGAAAAGCACCTGGGCGATGTGTACCTGAACGGGATGTCTTTTTACGAAGTGGTAAACTATGCGGATTTAGCCGCCCCTCCGTTGCGCACCGAAATTCTTGATGACTGGACCAATAAGATGACCCCCATCATCAATCCCGAGCAGACACAGTATGTGTGGTACGCCGAGG
>BNUY01000029.1 GCA_025997715.1 Spirochaetia bacterium | reverse complement strand
ACATGGAGCTCATATCGGTAATATTCCCGTTAATAAGCCGGTAATAAACCGGTTTCTTTAATTCCGCAGAAAACATATACATTAAACGTATCTGCCTGCCAAAATCAAATGAAGGATTGTATCCGCCAACGTTCACGCTTACGTTTTCCGAGGCACTCATGACGTGGGTGGAATCCATCATCACAAACTTTTCACCGCCGTCTTTTGCCGGGGGCAGAAGACCTCTCATCCATTGTATTACAAGCTCTCTGTTTTCACCCGCGAATTTTAGAAACGATGTTATCTGTTTGTCTGACAATGGAGTTCCGGGACTCCAAACCTCGTTGCAATAATCATGCGTTTGGTAAGACAACGCGCGTTTTATCGGGGTTTGATACGCCCATCGAAACATCGCAAAGGTTAATAATTGTTCCGCCATCTCATCCCCAAAAACGTTTCGCAAAGACGGGATTTCGTCTTTGAGCAAATCTTCAAACAGCGCGTATACGCCGTATGTTTTTATATCAACCTTTGGAACCGAGGCAGCGCTTTGCCGCAGCTTGTTTTTTTCCGAAGGGATAAATCCGTCTTTTTCGGTTATTTTTCCCAGAAGGTTGCCGGTAATTTTTATGGTACGTTTCCGCTCCGGCACGTATTGGTACCTGACCGAGTATTTGTAATAACGGCCGTTCAGAACCTTTATTTCGGTGTGCGGCTCTTTGAAGGGCAAAACCCAGTTTGGCAGACTCAAATAAAAACCTCCTCTATAAACACCCTATATAGGTTGTTTAAATAATAATCCGGATTAGAAATAATAGCAAGGGTTTTTTCCAAAAAACTGCTAAAAAAGGCAAAAATTGCCAAAACTGGGCCTGAATGAAGAGGGGGGATTAATAGACGGGGTATATCATAGCGGAGTTAGGGGTTAAATTGACGTAACACCCCGGACCCCATTCGGGAAAATGCTCATCCAGCAAAGCCTCGCTCCATTCAATCCCGTAGCCCAGAGGCGCAAAGATCTTTTCCAACAGGGACGTATCACCCCGGCAGGGCAGCATGGTAAGAGAGGCGGAAAGGTCCAGGGCGGAGTCGGCCGCTGTTTGCCGTTTTTCGCAGCGTCCCGACATGGCGGTTCCGTAAACCCGTGAAATGGCCGTACTCATAAACGAAGAAGAAACATAAGGCCGGTCGTTTACATAATCAAACAAGCCCCTGGCGGAAGAACTGCTTTTGCCCCGTACCAAATCCAGGGGGTCCATATCGAGGAGGAGGGCTGCGGTACAGCGTTCCGCGCTTACTTCGGGCCAAAACACATGAACCTTGCCGAAGTTAAACTCGGCGGTCTGGGGGCGGGAAGGGTTTTTATGGAGCAGCCAGCCCAGGTCAGGGGCGTTTTCTCCGGTATAGGTTATGGTAAAGAGCATTGGAAGTCCTTGCGATTAGTATACCATATTCCCCCTACATTGGAACTATAGGGGGCAAAAATTTGTTTTGTAGTCTGGGGTCAGATAGAACTGCATTTTGCCTGCGTACTCCGGCTTGAACCCGCGTGTCCAGGGCGGCCGCCAAGCCCCGGCGCAGGAGTTCCTGATCCTCCACTACTACTACCCGGCGTGTTTCCATGGCGTCAATTATCCGTCCGCAAGAACCCTCGTATTTTGCATAATTTGTTCATGCACCATTTCACCAAGAATTTGTAATGGCATTTTATTTGTTGCCATCGCACGGGTCATAATATAATCCGCGCTTGCCCGGTCTAAAGCATCAAGCAATTCCCGCTGGCGGGTAAAAATACCACCCTTGCCCGGTTTAAGCGTTATATCAGCATTGGTAAGTTCTTCATCTAAAGCGTTTGCTTCTTCCTCGGTCATTCTTGCCATAGTGTTCTCCTATAAATTAAGTTCACCTAAAAATTTCTTTCTACACGGCATAGCGTGAAAGACATTCACCGTATCGTCATCAATACTATTGTACGCGACTTCAATTAAATTTCCGGCGGTATCATACCCAATAACAAGCCATTTATTTTTATAGGCATCAAGCAATTGTTCATGAAGCGGATGCCACAGCGCGTAGCGAATATTTGTTTCCTTTACACTATGTTTAAACGCTGATTCATTGAATTCGATATTCGGAAACATACGGCTAGTTTAAGCGGTAATTATCGTTTTTGCAAGCCTTATTAGGGAAAATCCCCCATTTTTGTGAGTTTTGCACAGCTTTTTGATGCAAAACACTGACTACAAAACAAATTTTTGCCCCTATAGTTCCAATGTAGGGGGAATATGGTATGGCAAACAGCGCTTTCCGATTGATGCTTCCGTTCGTCCCATGCCCTGAAGCCTTTACCCCCCCATGTAATTCCTTACTATACAACAAATTACGCACACACTCACCAGAACGCCCTCATCCGGTACGGTTTTCCGTATTGTCCGGGGGCTTTTATTCCCCCTGTATTTTGCGCCGCTTGAGCGGTGTGGAAGAAACCGTCCCTTCCGAGGCGGTTCAGATAGATAAAGGAGGCTTTATATGAAAAAGCTTCGATTTTTTGGTTTGCCGGTACAAGCTGCTTTAGTAGCAGCGTTGGCATTGAGTTTGGCGTTCACCGGGTGGTGACGGCGCAGGTGACGGTGACGGTGGCGGCGGTAGTAGCGTTTCTGTAACCGGCGTAACCCTTAGTCAGTCGACTCTAATCCTTGCGGTTGGTGGCCCCACCGGAACCCTGACCGCCTGATTGGTAGCGCCCGCAGACGCTACCAATCAGGCGGTTACTTGGATCAGCAGTGATACGACAAAAGCCACCGTAGCGAATGGTGTAGTAACTGCCGTGGCTGCGGGAACCGCCACCATTACGGTAACCACCACCGATGGGAGCAAGACCGCAACCTGTACGGTAACGGTTTCCGCCCATATCCCTACCAACCTGGAAACAATATTCAGCACAACCGGGGTGACTGCTACCTTTAATGCTGTGCACACGGCGATTGTTAATGGTACCTATACCACCAAAATCTTCGTTGGCGACTATATTGACCTGCCTTCATTGACCATCACGGGGTCTGGTACGATAACCGATCAGGATTTAGGTACTCCCGGTAATGCTAACTATCATGGCCGGCTCCTGCGCCTTATTGTGGTAGGCATCAATTCATTTAAGCGCAATAGCACTGGCGCGGGTTCTGTTACTGCTAATAATCCCGGCGCGCCTGATCATGTGGTGTTCCAGTTCCAGAATGTTCCGGTTACGCACAATATGAACGGCCTTGATACCAACGTAGGCGGCTATGCGGGAAGCGCGATGAAGACCTATCTTACGGGGGACTTTCTGACGGACCTGAAAACCGCCACGGGCCTTACCAATACGGAGCTCTGGGCGCCGTCCCGCAGGGTGTGGAACGGATTCCTGTCGGGCCAGTACGGATCATCCTCATCAAATACAACGGTGGATACGATTGCGGATGAGCTCTGGCTCCCCACCGAATGGGAAATGTTTGGCTCCCGTTCATACTCGTCACCGCATGAGGCTATAGCGGGTCAAGCGCGGCTTGAGTACTATGCAATGTATTCATCCCGCATAAAATATGACAATAGCAATACTGCCAATTTGTACTGGAGTGCTTCGCCCTATCCTGCGTCTTCCGCCGATTTCTGTGATGTCGCCAGCAATGGTAGTTCCTACCATCACACTGCGAGTAGTGTGTATGGCTGCGCCCCCGCTTTCTGTGTCAAATAGCGCGTAAGCGGTTTTGACACGGGCATCTCAAAATCCCGCCCCCTTGTGGGGCGGGTACACCGGGGATACCATAAGGCCCCCGGTATACGGCAGAACAGCGCCGGACGAAAAAACCGTGTGTTACACGGCGGCGGCGCATACAAAGGGGCTTAGGCAAGGCAGCCTATAACACCCTGCCCGGCGGGGTGTAAGGCCCTTCGCCGTGTATTTCTAACAGGAGAAAAGAAGATGGCAAAGAATAACGTGGAACAGCGAGACTTAAATGAAGAGGAAGAACTCTGTTTAATCAATAGCATCATTACGGTAGGGAATCATTGGCGGGATTTTCTTAATTGCTATAAAGAGCCTAAGAACGGTAATCAATCTCATCCCGGTGGCTCAGTGTTTGGCCTAATGCAAGGTGGATGGAAAAATGCGGTCCGTGAACTTTTAAATATCTGGATATATGGCCATCACAAGGTTAAATTCCAAAGAGATTGCATTAATGGCATAGATCCTCATGAACTTCGAAAATTAAATTGGGGTGCGCATAAAAAATATTTTAGGTCAACAATGATTAAAGACCATGATCCGCCGGTAGATATGATTGTTAAAGAGTTTGAAAAGATGATGGCCTCAGCGTCTTGGACCGTACCTGAAAATCAAGAATTATCTCAATGATGAGTGTTCGATCAATTGGATAACGACAGATGCCAACGATTGTCTGACTAAGAAACATTGGAGCAAAAACCGGCCAAAAGATGCGTATGCCCAACTTAAAATAAACTTGGTATAGTTTTGACAAGTTTTTACTAAGATTTACCCCAGCGTGGTGAATCCATGTCCTGCGGCAGTGGGAAGTCTATGGGAACGCTGAGTCAAAAAGCCTGGAAGATCCTCAAACAAATTGCCCCCAATGCGATTGAGGCTGTTCTAACCTTGGCAATACAAGGATAAGCTTTTTTACAGGGAACAGGGAGGCGCCGCTTGTAGGATGACGATTTTTGTTCTATACTATAGTCAGTGGGGTAAATATGGCTGATGTACTGGAACAACCGCAGATGGGGCTCAATTTTGAACAGGTTTGGGCGGCTCTTATGGAAACTCGTCAAAATGTTGAAGAAATGGGGGTACGGGTAGACCAAACAACGGCAAACGTTGATAAAATGGCGGAGAGAGTGGACAAAGTGTCCAAAAATGTCGGCGGATTAAACCGGTCTATGGGGGAACTCATCGAAACGCTTATCGCCGCCCGATTGTGGGAAAAGTTCGACGAATATCCCTATAAATTCAGGCGTGCATACCAGCGTGTACCCTTGTTTGATGAAACTGACCGTATTCTTACCGATATAGATATACTGTTGTCGAACGGTGAATTTGTGATGCCTGTTGAAGTGAAAGCATCGTTACACCGAATAGACGATGTCGATCGCCATCTTAAACGGATGGAGTTGATAGTGAAGTACCCGCCCGCCGAGTGTAAAGGCAAAACACTGATTGGAGCTATGGCCGGCGGCGCCGTTGATCCTGATGTACAGGCATATGCGCATGGTGTTGGTTTTTTTGTATTGGAATTAACGGGAGAATCGGTTCGTCTTGTAAAGCCGCCTCTGGGATTTATTCCCCGCCAGTGGTGAAGCCCACCATTTACAAAACCTTATTTTCAGGTTAAAGTATAGGCAGTCATGGAAAACGAATTACTTCTTTATGCATCTTTTGTCAAAGAGATCAAAGATCTTATTTATCGACGCCAATATGAGGCGATGAAGCGGGTAAACTCAGCGCTTATTCAGCTTTATTGGGAAATCGGCGGGGAGATTGAAAGGCAGCAGCGGGAGCAAAGTTGGGGCAAATCCGTCGTTGAAATTTTGGCAAAGGAGCTTCAAAAAGAGTTCCCCGGTGTTCAGGGCTTTTCGGCGCGCAATCTTTGGCTTATGCGGGAATTTTACATCGAATATTCGCAAAACACATTTCTGCAACCATTAGTTGCAGAAATCAGTTGGACGAAAAATGTCATCATAATGCAGAAATGCAAAGACCCGCTTGAGCGTGAGTTTTACATCAAAATGACAAAACGCTACGGTTGGACGAAGGACGTGCTGATTAACAATATCGAAAATCAAGCGTTCGGCAAGTACCTGGCCAATCAAACGAATTTTGATGAGACCGTTCCCGAAAAATACCGGCTTCAAGCAAAGCTTGCGGTAAAAGATGACTACAATTTTGATTTCATCGAAATGGGTATTGAACACAGTGAGGCAGAACTTGAAGCGGGGATAATTAACAACATTCGTGCGTTCCTGTCCGAGATGGGCGGTGATTTCAGCTTTATCGGCAACCAGTACCACCTAGATGTTGCGGATGACGATTACTATATTGACTTGCTTTTGTACCACAGACGCCTCCGGTGTCTGATTGCAATTGACCTGAAAATCGGCGGGTTCAAGCCGGAGTACGCAGGCAAAATGCAGTTCTATCTGACCGCGCTTGACGAAACGATGAAACTGCCGGACGAAAATCCTTCTATCGGCATTATCATTTGTAAAAGCAAGAACCGCACGCGGGTGGAATATACGCTGAAAACAGCCAACAAGCCTATTGGTATAGCGACATATTCTTTTTATGAAACCCTGCCGGAGAATATGCGCTCTCTGCTTCCCTCACCGGACGAAATTGCGGCTATCATTCATGAATTTGGTGGTGATGATAATGATTAAACTTGACCGCTGAATTACTGCGGAAAATTATATAAGTCATGGCTTAACATCCCCGAAGGTAACGCCCTTCGTAAGCACGGTATAGTGCTGTCGGTGACAAAAGCCCTGTTTTTAAAATATCCCTGTACCGTAGTCATTTTTTAAGCTCCTTCGGACTAAAGTCCGCACCCCTATACATGGTGTCAATTATCCGTCCGCAAGAACCTTCGTATTTTGCATAATTTGTTCATGCACCATTTCACCGAGAATTTGTAACGGCATTCCCGGAAAAGTTTATTGCTATTTTTTTAAAATACTATCCCGGCTTGAAAAAAACCCTTACCCCTTGCCCCTAATGCGATTGAGGCTGTTCTAACCTTAGCAATACAGGGGCTTGTAGGATGGCCACCTCCCCGGATAGCATCACCTGGACGGCGGTAGCGACTAGCACATTTGGTTCCGAGAATATCCGTGGCATAGCCTATGGAAACAATAAGTTTGTCGCCGTTGGCACTAGCGGTACGATAGCTTACTCAAACTAAAAAAAGGCAAGCGGCGGGGGGTGTAAGGCCGTGTGCCGTTGCAATGGGAACGCTACAAGTACCTGACACCGGATCGCAGGTCTGCGGGCGGCGCCCCTACGCCCTCTGCGTTTCTATGACTCACATACCCCTTAGCTCGTTGTCCATCCGCGCCTTGGTTTCGTTGTCGATTATCTTTTTATCAAGAAGTACACCGTTCAGAACGCCGAGGTAGTTTTTGAGATGTCCAAAATGATTGTCCTTTATGGTGTCAAGTTCAATTTTCAGGCTACTCATATCTCCTTTCAGGCTGCTCATGTCCTCTTTGGTTGCCAGCTTTGCCATCAATTCGCTCAGGAGATTTTCCCTAAACCCATGCTTTATAAAGTCAACGCCATGCTTGGTAAAACCTACGATAAAAATGATAGCAGCCACAATAACAGCCACCAAAAGGAGTGTTATTGCTACAGGAGGAAACCCATTAATTATGTTGCTCAAAACATCCCAGCCATTCATACCTATACTATACGGAGGTTATCCGGGATTAGTCAAGCCCTGGTTCGCATTCTTTACCTATATCGGCGGATATTACTTAGCAAGTATACGCCGACCCATGCTGTTCTAACCTTAGCAATACAGGGGCTTGTAGGATGACGATTTTTGTTCTATGCTATAGTTAGTGAGGTAAATATGGCTGATGTACTGGAACAACCGCAGATGGGGCTCAATTTTGAGGATGTGTGGGCGGCGATCATGAAAACGCAGGCACATGTTGACCAAACAACGGCAAACGTTGATAAAATGGCGGAGAGAGTGGACAAAGTGTCAAAAAATGTCGGCGGATTAAACCGATCTATGGGGGAACTCATCGAAACGCTTATCGCCGCCCGATTGTGGGAAAAGTTCGATGCGTATCCCTATAAATTCAGGCGCGCATACCAGCGTGTACCCTTGTTTGATGAAACTGACCGTATTCTTACCGATATAGATATACTGTTGTCGAACGGTGAATTTGTGATGCCTGTTGAAGTGAAAGCATCGTTACACCGAATAGACGATGTCGATCGCCATCTTAAACGGATGGAGTTGATATTGAAGTACCCGCCCGCCGAGTGTAAAGGCAAAACACTGATTGGAGCTATGGCCGGCGGCGCCGTTGATCCTGATGTACAGGCATATGCGCATGGTGTTGGTTTTTTTGTATTGGAATTAACGGGAGAATCGGTTCGTCTTGTAAAGCCGCCTCTGGGATTTATTCCCCGCCAGTGGTGAAGCCCGCCATTTACAAAACCTTGGGAAACGAATTACTTCTTTATACATCTTTTGTCAAAGAGATCAAAGACCTTATTTAGTGTCCATCCCTAAAGTCAAGCCCCTATACAAACCCCCTGTAAAACGGTATGATTAAGGCATGAACAACCTATTTGAACCATTAATGTTGAAATTTAAAGAACCCAATTGGGAACGGAATCCGGAATTTGCGCTTATCGACACGGTCCTTGAGGAACATCCGGAATTGATACGGATGATGAAGGATGATGTATGCCGGGGTAGTGCGGAAAGTAATTTTGGCAGACAAGATACGCCGAGCGTAGAACAAATTGTACGCGGGGCCATATACAAACAATTGCGGAATATTGACTACGCGGATTTTGAGGGACATCAGGACGATTCGAAGATTTGCGAAACGTTTTTAAAGCTGGACAGAAAAATATTCAGCGAAAAAACGTGGCAAAAATATATAGCGAGAATAAGCGGGGATAGTCTGGATAAACTCATGGTATCGCTCAATAAAATAGCGATAGGGCTTGGTTACGAGGACTTGAAAAAGATAGTAGAAGACAGCACGGTGGTAGAAACAAACATTCATTATCCGACAAATAATGCGCTGATGTGGGATTGTATAAAGGAAAGCCATCGTTTGCTGTCGCACCTGAAAGAGGAAATTGACACCATTGATTACCGGAACTATATGGTTGATGCGAAGAAAACATATTTCAAAATCAACAATACAAAGTGTGAAGACAAACGGGTAAAGCTGTTTAAGAAGCAGCTTGTTAATTTTACGAAGGCCATAAATCAACTTTCCAACGTAGTAAAAAAAAAGCTCATATTCGGGGCTATAAACGTCAAAACGATGGTATTAACGGAGGAAATAGAACAATTTTTACCAGTCATGCAACAAGTGCATTCGATTACCGTCCGGCACGAAATCAATAAAGAGAAGGTGCCGAATGAAGAAAAAATATTTTCAATATATGAGCGGCACACGGATATTATCGTGAAGGGACAACGGGATGTGCAATTTGGACATAAGGTTGATTTGGTGGGCGGACGAAGTCATCTGATACTGGGAGTAGCTATTGCAAAGGGGAATCCCGGTGATACAACGTTTTACCAAGGTGCAACGGATAAAATAATCAATGACTATGGAATAGTTCCGTCCTCGAGTGTAACCGATGGCGGGTATGCAAGTCTTGCGAATCAGGAACATGCAAAAAGTCTTGGAATTAAAAACATAGTTTTCAACAAAATTGTAGGAAGTTTAAAAAACATAACGAGCAGTAAAAACATGGAAACCCGTTTGAAAAAATGGCGCAGCAGCATTGAAGCGATAATATCAAATCTTAAGCGCGGGTTTGATTTGCGAAGATGTATGTGGAAAGGCCGCGCACATTTTGATCAGAAAGTATACTGGAGTGTAATTGGTTACAACATACGTGTCATCACCGCACATTTTCTGAAAGCGCTTACGGGTGGTGATGGTGCTGCAGTTGCCGCAGTAACCTGAGCCCCCCCCCCACCGGGAAAACACCAATATCGCATAATTTGAGCGGTTACGAGTGTATTGTGCCCATTTCACCCCTGTTTCAGATAAAATTTCGGGCAAACTAACTTTTTTTTGTCTTTTTATGTAACATTTCAAATTGAAATACCGATTACAATGCATTTTATAGCGGTTTGAGATGTGTTTTAATCAAAGTTTTTTGTTGCTGATGTTTTTAAGTGACTTTAGGGATGGACACTCATTAGCCGCTCAAATGTTTCCCCACCCATACCCCCGATTTTATCATAAATCGGGCAAATTTAGAATTGCTGGCTGGTGAACCAATAGTATTGAAATATGATTCGATATCCGGTAAACTGAAGTATGGGCAATGCGGCATTCTCTGCGGAACAGATGATCCTCATCGGCGGCACGGGCCGGAACCGGGGCAAAACCGTTTTGGCGGAAGAACTGATACGCCGTTTCAAAGACCGCTTCCCGGTGGTAGGTCTTAAGGTCACCACCGTAGCCCATGCGGGGGGTATCTGCCCCCGTGGCGGAGATGGCTGCGGCGCCTGCGCAATCACCGAAAAGTACGTGCTGACGGAGGAATCGGAGGGTAGCCTCGCAACATTACCCGCCGGGTGCAGCAACAAGGATACCGCACGGCTGCTCCGCGCCGGGGCTGAACGGGTTTTTTGGCTTCGGTCCCTGCGATCCGCTCTGGACGAAGGATATTTAGCGGTTCTTGAAAAGATTCCCCAAAAGGCCCTCGTCATCGGCGAATCAAACAGCCTGCGGGAAGTGGTTGAACCGGGCTGTTTTATCATGGTCGGCTCCGGCCCGGAGGAGCAGGTAAAGCCCAGCGCGGCCCGGGTGCTGAGCCTGGCCCAGATCAAAGTGGAAAGCCCTATCACTGCGGAGGGTTTACAAACGCTGCTGGCAAAAATACACATAGAACATACGGCGGACGGACAAGTACAGGTCCGTTTTGCGGGGTAAGGCGCTATGGAACGAATAGATTTGGAAACGGCCCTGGAACTGATTTTGTCCAGGACCATCCCTATAGACGACGTACTCAAACTCCCGCTGCGTAAAGCCCACGGACTGGTTTCAGGTGAAACCATCTACGCCCCCATAGATAACCCGCCCTTCGACCGGTCCCCCCTGGACGGCTTTGCCCTCCGCAGCGCCGACACCGTAAACGCCTCCGAAGCTGCGCCGGTCAGGCTGCGCGTAGCCGGGGTGGAATACGCCGGGTCGGTCTATACAGGTACGGCATCTGGTCCTGCACTATTGCCGGGGGAGGCCTTACGGATCATGACCGGGGCGCCCATGCCCGAGGGGTCGGACGCCATGCTCCCCAAGGAAGATGTGCAGGAATCGGCGTCCAGGGAGAACGGTGCGTTCAAGGAGAACGGTGGAACGGAAGTTGTAATTTCCCATCCCGTTAAAAAACACGAAAACTATATTTTCCGAGGGGAGGATGTACAGAAGGGCCAGCTTCTTATTTCGCCGGGTGAGCGGCTGGACTTTGTGCGGCTTGGACTCCTTGCCGAAATGGGATTTGCGGAGGTTCCGGTATACCGCCCGCCGGAAATAGGGATACTGTGTACCGGGGATGAACTTGTCCCGCCGGGGGAACCGTTGCCGCCGGGAAAAATATACAACAGTAATGGTGTGCTGCTTTCCGCACGGCTGCGGGAGCTGGGTTTCCGACCGCATTTACTGCCCATCGTGGCGGACGTAAGCGAAACGGCGGCGGCGGAAATAGGCGCCCACATGGAAAGCCTGGATATGCTGATCACCACCGGCGCGGTCAGCGTGGGGGACAAGGATATTATGCGGGATGTGCTTACCCGGCTGGGCGCGGAACGCCTTTTCTGGCGGATGAACTTCAAACCCGGCAGCGCCATACTCTGCGGGATGTACCGGGGAAAACTGCTCATCTGCCTTTCGGGAAACCCCTTTGCCGCGATGGCCAACCTGGAACTCCTGGCACGGCCGGTGTTAGCAAAACTGGCCCGGCGTCCGGACCTGAAAACCCGGCGGCTAGAGGCCCGTTTGCAAAACCCCTTCCCCAAATCAAGCGGCGCCCGGCGTTTTATCCGCGCCCGGCTCTTAACGGAGAATGGCGCCGGTGAGCCCCCTCTAGAAAGCGGCTTACCCTTGGTAAGCTTGCCGGAGGGCCACGCTTCCGGGCAGATGCGTTCCCTTGTAGGTTGTAATTGTTTTGTGGACATTCCCGCTTGCAGCGGAGCGCTGTCCGCAGGTAGTATCGTTGAGGTGGTGCAATACAATGCTTGAAGATATAAAACCGGTTCTGAAAATTTCCCTGATTACCCGGACAGAGAAGGGGGAGCCCTTCTGCGGTCCCGGGATGATAAAACTTTTGTTGGAAATCCAGCAAAACGGAAATGTCCGTGACGCCTGTGAAAAAATGGACATGTCCTACACCAAGGGCTGGAAGCTGCTGGGCCGCCTTGAACGGTGGCTGGGATTTACCGTGGTGATCCGTCAGCAGGGCGGCAAGGGCGGCGGCGAGGCGCACCTCACCGAGGAAGGCGTTGCGTTTCTGGAGAAACACCGCGCGTTTTTGCAGGAATGTGAAACCGCGGTGGGGGACATATTCCAACGGTATTACCCGGAAAAAAGCTTGGCAGATGACCGTTAAGTGAGGAAAAATCAAATTTATATGATTTTTCTTGACTTAACGATCTTTTTCAGATATTCTTAGCCTATATGGAACGGAGACTTTTTTCCACCCTTGGGGCTTGGAAAACCAAACAAGGCCGACAGCCCCTTATCGTGCAGGGAGCCCGGCAGGTTGGAAAAACCTGGCTGATACAGGAATTCGGCCGCAGGGAATTTCAAAATGTCATCTACATTGATTTTGAAAAAAACAAGCGGGCAGGGTCCTTTTTTGAGGAGGATATAGCGCCAGAAAAAATTGTACGGTATTTGGAGGGTGAATTCGGGGAAGAAGTCATCCCCGGCAAGACCCTGCTTTTTTTTGATGAAATCCAGGCCTGTGAACGGGCACTTACATCCCTCAAATATTTTTGCGATGAAGCCCCTGATATACCGGTGATTGCCGCCGGTTCCCTCCTTGGGGTTTCTCTGAACCGGGAACAGTATTCATTCCCGGTAGGAAAGGTAGAAACCCTGCATCTGCTGCCCCTGGACTTTGAGGAATTTCTCTGGGCATTGGGGAAACAATGGTTGTGCGCCAAAATCCGCATCTCCTACGAGGAGGATAAAAAGATGCCCCTTGCCCTGCATAGCGAACTGTTAGAATTATATAAACTGTTTTTGATAATCGGAGGAATGCCAAAGGTTGTTAGTGTTTATGCGGAAGAACAAAAACTAGTGAATGTTTCTGTTATTCAGAATGAAATTATGAATAACTATATTGCAGACATGGCAAAATACGCTTCCCCGCAGGAGAGTGTGAAGATCAGGGCCTGTTATAATTCTATCCCGAACCAGCTTGCAAAGGATAATAAAAAATTTCAGTACAAGGTTGTTAAGTCCGGAGGAAGCGCGGCTATTTTCGGCGCATCAATAGAATGGCTCAACTTTTCCGGGGTGGTGCTGAAGTGCGATAAGTTAACCAATTCCCGGCTTCCCCTGGCGGTCTATACCGAACCGGCAAACTTTAAGCTCTACATGGCCGATGTGGGGATGCTCACCATGAAGTCTGCCTTTCCCCAGGGAATGATCCTGTCCAATCTGGAAATTGACAACACCTTTCTGGGTGCTCTTACGGAAAATTATGTTGCGGTAAGTTTGAACGCCCTGGGCTATCCCCTGTATTATTGGCAGTCGGATAATACCGCTGAAATTGATTTTGTCATACAAAAGGGTGAGAAGATTATTCCGGTTGAGGTTAAGGCGGGAGTCCATGTCAAATCAAGGAGCCTTTCGGTTTTTGATACACAATATGGCTATGATGCAGCGGTGCGTATTTCTGCTAAGAACTTTGGGTTTGAGAATGGGATAAAGAGCGTACCATTATATGCGGTGTTTTGTATGTGAAACCGGGTATTACCGGTTGAACACCCCGTAAAATACCGGTAGAATCGCCCTATGTTGCAGTATCCAATCTCTACGGAAGAATCGGAATGCCGGGGCTGTTATAAGTGCGTCAGCCGCTGTCCGGTAAAGTCGATCCGGGTTAAGAACGGGCTCGCGGAAATCATACCGAAGCTCTGCATCTACTGCGGGAACTGCGTTACCTGTTGTCCCGCCGGGGCTAAACGGGTCAGGAAGGATATCGAAAAAGTCCAAAGGCTGATAAACCGTGGGATCAAGGTCTATGCGTCCCTTGCGCCCTCCTACGCCGCAGAGTTTTACGGCTCATCCCCCGCGCAGATCATTACCGCCTTGAAGAAGCTGGGCTTTGCGGGCATTTCCGAAACCGCCCTGGGGGCCGATTTTGTTTCCGCCGACATTGCCGCGGATCTGGAAAAGACGCCGGAACCTACTGCGTTCCCGGAGACCGGGCAGCGGCTTTTCCTGTCATCGGCCTGCCCCAGCGTGGTGATGTACATAAAACAAAATGCCCCGGCGTATATTCCCTACCTTAACGACCGGGCCTCTCCCCTCTTATCCCACGCACTGTTTCTGCGAAAAATTTACGGCGATAAAATTGCGGTGGTTTTTATCGGCCCCTGCATCGCGAAAAAACGGGAGGCGGATCAATTCCGGGAAATCAACGCCGCAATTACCTTTGAGGAATTAAAACAATGGTTTGCCCAGGAAGGCCTTGTACCTGAAAAAATTGAAGCTAACGATAGTGATACTGACTTTGTACCGCGCCGCGCCGCAAAGGGAAGCTATTACCCCGTAGACGGCGGCATGATCCTTTCCTTAAAAAGCTATCAATCTTTTTCCGCAGTATCGAATATGGTGGTATCGGGGATCAATACCATCGCGGAACTGCTCCATGGCAATTTAGCCCCGGAACATCTTCCCGCGCCCCTGTTCCTTGAACTGCTTGCCTGTTCCGGGGGCTGCATTAACGGCCCCTGCGTCACCCGGGACACCTCGGCCATCATGCGCCGCGCCCAACTGCTGCAATACGCCCAAGCCGCCGACGACAAACTTGACCCAAACACGTTGCGGGACGGCATTGTACCCAAGGCAACCCTGACCCTCATTGAAAAACCCCGGGTGGAATTCTCGGTTTCCGAATTACGCGCCGCCCTCCGAAAAATCGGCATATACGGAGCAGATGACGCACTTAACTGCGGACAATGCGGGTATGAAGACTGCCGTTCCTTTGCCGCCGCCATGCTTGAAAAACGGGCGGAAAAAGTAATGTGCGCCTCCTATATGCGGAACATGGCCCAAAGAAAGGCAAACGCCATGATTAAAACAAGCCCCTCAGGCATTGTGCTCGTGGATAAAACCCTGCATGTGCTTGAGGCAAATAAAAACTTTGCGCGCCTCATGGGGAAGGAAATCGAAGAACTGTATGAACTGATGCCGGAACTGACCGGGGTAAACCTCAATAAGATTATCGATCTGGTGGATTATTTTGAAGACGCCCTCCTGGCGGAAATCGCTTCAAGTTTTGATTACGACATCCGGTATAACAAGAAAGTGTTTCACCTGAATGTCTACGTTATAGAAAAAGGCGAGGTCTTTGCCGCAGTCATCAATGACATCACAGCTCCCCAGGTGCGGCGGGACAAGACCGTGGCAAAGGCCCGGAAAATTATCGAAAAAAATGTTCAGGCGGTTCAGAAGATAGCTTTCCTGCTCGGTGAAAATGCTGCGGAAACCGAAGCCATATTAAACACCATTATTGAATCCCATAGTCAGGGTACTTAGATGTCAGAACTATTGACCCCCGGGGTTGTTTTTATTGAGGTTGATTATTTTCAGGAACGCAAAGCAGGACAGGCCGCGCCGGGGGACATTTTCCTTTCCCAGCGGGGCCTTTCCGGCGGGCGTATCATCACTACCCTCTCGGACGGGTTGGGCAGCGGGATTAAGGCGAATGTGCTTGCGTCCCTGACCGCAACCATGCTGAATAAATTTGTGCTGTTCGACATACCCATACGGCGTTCCGCAGAAATAATAATCAACAGTCTTCCGGTGTGCAGCGAACGGGGATTAAGTTACGCCACCTTTACCCTGCTTGACATGAAACATTCAGAGGGGAATAGCTGCTCCGTAGAAGTATTGGAATATGACAATCCCCCTTGCGTTATCATTCATGAGGGACAAATAGCAACCCCGGAAAAGGATACAATTCCCATCGAACGGAAAAACAAAAAAACAGGCCCGGAAAAGGAAGCCGTTTCCTTCTCGTCATGGAAAGCATTCCCCGGTGACCGGATTGTCTTTTTTTCAGACGGGGTTACCCAGGCAGGCATGGGATCAAGCGACTGCCCCTCGGGATGGGGAATAGAGGATGCGGCGGAGTTTATCCGTAACCAGATAAAAAATCAGCCGCATATAAGCGCCCGGGATCTTTCGCAAAGGGTAGTAACCGAGGCAAAGAGCAGGGATACAAACGGCGCGAAGGACGACATCACCTGCGGCGTGGCGTATTTCCGGGAACCCCGGGATCTGCTGGTCTTTACCGGGCCGCCCTTTCACCCGGAAAGCGACACTGAAATTGCACAGACCCTTGCATCATTTACGGGCAAAAAAATTGTTTCAGGCGGTACCAGCGCACAGATAATCTCCCGGGAATTAGGCCTGAAAATTGAAACGGGCGAAACCCTGCCCGGCGGACCGCCCTTATCAAAAATGGAAGGGATAGACCTGGTATGCGAAGGCATACTGACCCTGGGCGCCACGGCAGAATTATTAGCGGAAAATAATTTTTTTAAATACAGAAGGGAAACCCCGGCGCTGCGCATGACAGAATATTTACTGAACAGCGACCGGATTGTTTTTATCGTGGGTACCAAAATTAACGAAGCCCACCAGGACCCGACAATGCCGGAAGAACTTGAGATACGCAGGAATGTTGTTAAAAAAATTGCAGCCCTGCTTGAAGAAAAATACCTCAAACAGGTACATGTCCACTATGTCTAGTGTGTGGCTGCGTCCCTACAGAGCTTTCTTTCTATCCGTAGGAAGTTTCAAGAGTACTTCCATTTGTTCAGCATACCAGCTTTCGATTTCGGCACGTTTGGTTAGAATATCTGCTTGCGATATTATACCTGCCAAATAATCTAAAATAAGGTCATCTTTTTTTCTTGAATATTGATGATATAAATCATTGTGTCTGAAGTCATTGTTTTGGATTGTGTAGAGTTGATCATATATATCATCAAAAGCCCAGTCTTTTATTTTTCCGGTGAAGGCATAGATAATACCGAATGCGACAATGACGGCAGCTATTGCACCGGCAATCCCACTCCATTTTTTGAACCAATTATTGAGAGCTTCCATGTTTTTTGCCACACCACAATCCTTACTATTAGTCCAGAATAATCTATATGGCATCGTATTGTCAAGGGCGCGCCTATCCCTGTTTCAGCGACGCCTTAAAGATAGCATCCGCGTCTACCTTTTCGTCAACCCCAAAGGCCGGGGTATTCCCGTCGCCGTTCACGCTGCGGAAAAGCGCCTCGGCGCGATCCCCGCTGTAGGCCCAACTGTTGTCGTTGTTTACCAGGTTATCCAGGACCACGGTTACCGCCAGGGTGTAGAAGAGCAGGCTGGCGTTGGTCTTTTTCTTGCCCAGCAGGGCGTTCAGCCGGGTAGACACCGGATTGGGGACCTGGAAAATATAGGTGTCCCAGGGGTTTTTAATGCCATCACAGCGGGCGGTTCCGCCCCCTAATTTAAGGCCCCGTTCTATCCCCGCCGCGACGATGCTCAGGTACTTCCGGAGACGGCGGATTTCCGGGTAGAGGGCGGTGATGTCCTTTTTCCGGAACGGCGGCGGGGCGCTTGATTCGAACCGGTAGTAGGGCAGGAAATAGAGCCGTTTGGTCCAGTGGAGTTCGTTGAGCAGCCGCTTTGCGTAGGGGGAGGTCCGGGACTCGGCGGGGTTGACCAGGATACGGCAGTACTCAGCCAGCCGGGGGAGGTATTCCTTGCCAAAGGCGTCGTCAATATGGAAACGCCAGTTGGTCAAGATATCTACCATGGCCGCCTCAATATCCTCTGCGTCGCCGCCGGGACCAATTACCGTGCTGAAGCGTACAGACCGGAGGCCGACCAGAAGTTCCTCCAGGATTTGGGAGAGGACCATCACCTGTTGAAGGGGGTCCGTGGGGGAGATGAGGACGTAGTTTTTTTCCAGGCCGAAGAGTTTTGCAAAATAGGGGAAAAAGTCGGGGTATTCAGCCATCCTATCCCAGCCGGCCTTGGGAAACAGAATTTCCAGGGTATCCAGCCCCCGGTCCACAGCCTTCCGTTCAGCCTCCAGGGCAGCCCGCCCGGTTTCGTCTGCGGCGGCTCCCTCCACCGACTTCTCCCCGGCGGCATCTTCCTTATCCCGCTTTCCAATCACCATTTCCTCGGTAAGCTCCGATTCCTTGATGATGTCCTGGGGCTCCAGGCGATCCTCGTCACTTACTTCAAGGAAGGCCATAAACCGGTTGCGCCGTTCGATAAAGAAGTCGTTGTAGGACAGGAACTTATCCGACAGGAGTTTGAGGAGCATGGGGTACAGGAAAAACCGTATGTCCTGCCGGATCATGTCGAATGCGGCCATGGCGGAACGGACGAGTTCCTGTTGTTTGTTTTTCACCTCCGCAGGGTTTTCGATAAAGAGAAGCCGGTACAGCAGGCGGTAGGATGCCTTAATATGATTGTCCAGGTCCAGTTGTTCCACCAGGACCAGGGGTTTATAGACGGCCTTGAGGATCCCCGTAAAGTCCACAACCCGGACGCTCCGGGGATTCGCCTGGAGTTTCGCCAAATCCCCGGCGATTTTTTCAATGTCCCACTGGCGGAACAGAACCACTATCCCGTAGGCGGCGGGGGATATCCGCATGAACCGTTCGTTCCGCAGGGGGTTATTCCGGGGCAGGAGGGTCCGGGTGGCGGTAACCAGCAATTCAATGTGCTTATAGTATTCGTTCATCCGTTTGTTAACAAAGACGGCGCTTACCATATCCGGCGGATTTTTGAAGGGGGACAGCATGGACCGGAGAACCTGGGGCGGGCTTTTTATATCGAATTCCGCCGATCCGCAGAGGCGATCCATTTTTACCCGTTCCCAGTAGGATTGTCTGAAGGGTTTGGCGGGATCATCCGGCTTCTTCGGGGCCTTAGGCCCGGCCTCAATCGCCGGCTTCCGGCGGGGCTGACTTCGCCGGCCGTCGCCGTTGTTGCCGCCGCCGCTGCTTGGCCTGCTCTTTACCCCGGTTCCCGGCCTGGACGCCTTTTCAACGCCGACCTCCCCCCCAAGAACCTGGGCCAGCCGCTTGGCCTCCGCCGGATCAAAGGACCCTAATTTATCCCGTACCCGGTCTAATTCGCCGGGTTCATAAACTGCCTTTTGTTTCACCATACCCTATACCCGCAGATAGAGCTTTTCACCCAAACCCCACAGGTTGCGGACGGGGATTTGCTCACCCTCAGAATTTACCAGCATGCCATTATAAAAACCCAAGGGGGTATCATACTCCCATCTGGTGAGAAATAGATTGAAAGCACTCCGGACATGCTCCTGGGGGGTGAAGGTAAGATCCACCATCCCCTCCACATCCTGGATCATCCAATCCTTTTCGATGCCGTCGGCCATGGTTATCCGTACCGGCGGCAGCGGCGTCATGCGCCCCCCCTCCTGCCAAAGAACGTTCTCATTGTTCTTGAAGGTTTCCTTGGTCTGATTCTCGGCAATACTGAAGCCGAACCGGAGCGTTTCCGCGTTACACCAGGTTGAATGCATCCGGTAGGGGAAATAACCCTTGTAATCCCGGAAAATCCCCCGGGTTTTTGCCGGGTCCAGAACAATATGCCGCCCCCCGAATACCATATCCCCGTGAACCGCCGCAAAGGTCTTATAGGCGTACATGCAGCGCCGGTCGGAAAAGGGCAGGTTCACCGCCATGGGGGGTATCTTCAGGGAATTCAGGCGGTACTCCAGATGAGCGGTAAAGGAGGGTCGCCGGGGGTTTGCCTCAATGTCCAGGTCCATTTTGATAGTCCCCGCATCAAGCCAACTGTGGATGCGGAACAGGAACCCGTAGGAACTGCTGTTCACCGAGGAATTCCAGAGGCTCCGGGGCAGATGCCGCCCGCCGAAGGGCATAACCTTATTAAACTGCAGCCGTTCTCCGCTCTCTTTATCATAAAGATCTACCTGGGCAATGTGGTAATATTTAATATTTGCCAGAAAGGCCCGGAGGTAGATATGATCGTCCTGGAGGGCAAAGGTCTCCCATTCCTTTATCCGTAGGTCCCGCAGTCCCCGGGGCAGGGGAACCGAAAAGGGCCGCCGGACTTCCAGCAGATCCACCTCATCAAAAGCTTCGTTCCAGGTTCCCGGAATGGGCGTCCCGTTTTCAACCGGCGTCCTACAGGGGGTCAGAATTTCCCTTGAATACATGCTTTTTAGTATACGATATTTTCATTAAAAAATTGGTAAATTTCTCTGATTTTTGTGGGCTACCCCATTGACACACTACAGATAGGGTAATAGGATACAAACAACACTAAATAGTGCGTATATTTCAGCCGAAATAAAAACAGCTATAATTCACGATTTGGGGAACGACTTTTGGGGGGGGATAATGCCTACGCGGATTTTGAAACGGGACGGACGGGAGGCCCCGTTTAACATTGAGAAGATAACCAACGCCATCTACAAAGCGGGGATGGCCTCAGGCGTCATGGAGTGGGAGCAAGCTATGGCGCTTTCGGAACGGGCCGTAAGCCGACTTGAGGCGGCTTATCAAGGCCGGGTTCCGGCGGTGGAGGAGATTCAGGACACGGTTGAACAGGTGATGATCGAGAGCGGCCTCGGCGTTGCGGCGAAGAAATTCATCCTGTACCGGGCGGAACGGACCCGGATCAGGGAAATGAACACCCGGCTCATGCGTACCTACGAGGAATTGACCGTAAAGGACGCCAAGGACACCGACCTGAAGCGGGAAAACGCCAATATCGACGGCAATACCGCCATGGGGCACATGCTCAGGTACGGTTCCGAGGGGGCCAAGCAGTTCAACGAGCTGTTTATCCTGAATCCCCTCCACGCCAAGGCCCACCACGAGGGGGATATCCACATCCACGACCTGGATTTCCTCACCCTGACCACCACCTGCTGCCAGATCGACATCAACAAGCTCTTTTCAGGCGGCTTCGGGACCGGTCATGGGGCCATCCGGGAGCCCAACGATATCCGCAGCTACTCGGCCCTGGCCTGCATAGCAATCCAATCAAACCAGAACGATCAGCACGGGGGCCAGAGCATCCCCAACTTTGACCGGGGACTGGCGCCGGGGGTGGCAAAAACCTACGTCAAGATGTACCGGCAGAACCTGTTTAAAGTCCTGGAACTCCTGGCTTACCCGCAGGCGGAGGCCCTGGAAGCTGCCCTCCAAGCGGAACTTTTCAAAGCCCCGCAGGGGCACGGTTCCTTGCGGCCTAAGATTAGCGGCTCCGAAGAGTACTGCCAGGCCGAAGCCCAAATCCTGGCCCGTTCCCTGGATGCCGACACTATCAAGCGGGCCCAAGACTTTGCCCTGATGTCGGCCCTGAAGGAAACGGAGCGCAACACCTATCAGGCCATGGAAGCGCTCATCCACAACCTCAACACCATGCACAGCCGGGCGGGGGCGCAAATCCCCTTTTCTTCTATTAATTACGGTACCGATACATCCCCCGAAGGCCGGATGATTATCCGCAACATCCTCCTGGCTACCGAAGCCGGCCTGGGTGACGGGGAAACGGCGATTTTCCCGATCCAGATTTTCCGGGTTAAGGATGGGATCAACTACAACAAGGGCGACCCCAACTACGACCTCTTCAAGCTTGCCTGCCGGGTCAGTTCCAAGCGCCTGTTCCCTAACTTTTCCTTTCAGGACGCCCCCTACAACCTCCAGTACTACCACCCCGAACGGCCGGAAACGGAGATTGCCTACATGGGCTGCCGCACCCGGGTGATGGGCAACATCTACGACCCCGACCGGGAAGTAACCTACGGCCGGGGCAACCTCAGCTTTACCTCGATAAACCTCCCCCGGCTTGCACTGCGGGCCTCCGGCGACCTGGACCTGTTCTTTGATGAACTGGACAAAAAAACCGACCTGATAATCGCCCAGTTGATAGAGCGTTTTGAGATCCAGGCCCGGAAGCGGGTGAAGAATTTCCCCTTCCTCATGGGCCAGGGGATATGGCTTGATGCGGATAAACTTGCGTGGGAAGATGAAATCCGGGAGGTCCTCAAGCACGGGACCCTAAGCCTTGGCTTTATCGGCCTGGCGGAATGCCTGGCGGCCCTGATTGGAAAGCACCACGGGGAATCAGCGGAAGCCCAAGCCCTGGGCTTACGGATCATCGGCAAACTTCGCAGCCGCATGGACGAGGCTTCCCTGGAGAAGGGGCTTAACTTCTCCCTCCTCGCCACCCCGGCGGAGGGCCTTTCGGGCAGGTTCGTCAAACTGGACCGGAAAATCTTCGGCTCCATCCCCGGGGTCACCGACCGGGACTACTACACCAACAGCTTCCATGTGCCGGTGCATTACCCCATTGCCGCCCTGAAAAAGATAGCAGTTGAAGCCCCCTACCACGCTCTGACTAATGCCGGCCACATCAGCTACATCGAACTGGACGGAGACGCCTCCAAGAACCCCGAGGCCTTTGAGAAGATAGTCCGGGCGATGAAGGAAGCGGGCATCGGTTACGGCAGCCTGAACCACCCCCTGGACCGGGACCCGGTCTGCGGCTTCCGGGGTATCATCGGCCAGACCTGCCCCAAGTGCGGCCGTGTCGAGGGAGATATCCCCTTTGAGCGGATCAGGCGGATCACCGGGTATTTAGTGGGGACCCTGGACCGGTTTAACAACGCCAAACGGGCGGAAGAAAAAGATAGGATAAAGCATTACCATGTCGACCATCCCGCAGCCTCTTAACAAAGTATACGACCTGCCGGTCGTCAGCAACCACAGGAACACTGACGGCCTATCGGACGCTGACGACCTATCGGTCGTACTCACCATCGGCGGCATAGAGCCGGAGTCTATCGTAGACGGCCCGGGTTTCCGTTACACCGTGTTCGTCCAGGGCTGTAACCTTAGCTGCCCCGGCTGCCATAACGCCTACCTGCAAACCTTTAAGGGCGGCCGCCGTATTACGGTGGACGAAATCCTGGACGCCATCGGGGACAATCCACTATTGGATGGCATCACCCTGTCCGGCGGCGACCCCTTTACCCAGGCTCGGGCCTGCGCCACCCTGGCGGAGGAAGTCCACGCCCTGGGTCTTTCGGTGATGACCTACACGGGCTACACCTTTGAAGCCCTCTGGCTCGCTAATAAGCCGGACTGGCGGCGGCTCATCATGGCCAGCGATACCCTGGTGGACGGCCCCTTTATCCGGAGCCTGCGCAACATCGACCTGCGTTTCCGTGGCTCCTCCAACCAGCGGCTCATTGATGTGCGGCGGACCTTTGCAGCGGGGAAGATCATCGTGTTGGCGGAAGAGTAAATTCTCCAAAAAAACTAGCGGATGATAGGAGTTATACGAAATTTTACCTGCCCCAAATTCTCCCAAAAAAAATAAAGAAACATAACTGTTCCTTATTCTAAATCAGACCCTATCTCCATAGGTTTGAATTTGTCAATATCAAAATCAGCAAGTTCTGCGACCCGTTTTGCAAAAATATTAGGGAACTTTTTATCATATCTACCTTTAACAATTCTATCAAAGGCATAATATAAGGCCGCAGATGCCCTTGTTTCTCCTGTAGATAAATTATACTCTTTAACAAAATTGTCCGCATCATAATAAGGATGTTCCAGTCCATACTTTTTTATAATATCAATAAGTATGAGCAATGAATTTTCAGTATACTTTTGATATGGAAATCTATTCCTGTTTTTTATATAAATTCCATTATAAAAATGGATGCTTAACTCATTTAAGCGTATTTCAACCATAAATTGTGTAACGCCAAACAATGTCTTCATTTCATTGATCATAGTGTTTATATCAAAGGTACCGGATAGACCTTTTT
>BNUY01000028.1 GCA_025997715.1 Spirochaetia bacterium | reverse complement strand
AGCCTGGTTGTATTCCGCCGCCTTGTAACCGGTTTTGCCCTGCAGGGTAACCGGGGAGATTACATTTTTTGCGGCAATGATACCAACGAGGTCTTTAAAATCGCCGCCCTTAATCCAGCCTGCCCCGTGAATGCTGTCCATGGCGGCATACAATTTTTCCACATCCAGCCCGGACAGTTCCGGATACTTCGTGTGGAAGTCCCGGAGAATCCGCAGCGCCGAGCGCGTCACCGTGTCAAAGGCTTCGGCGGAAATAAAATTCTGCGGGGATCCGAATTTCAGCAGGCCGTAGGTTTCCGGCGCATCGGATAACATGCCCAAATACTGTTCAAAGGCGCTCTTGTCCATCTGGGACAATTCAAAAAGCCCCGCCGCGTTCATGACCCCCCGGTCACGAACAATTGCAGCGAGCAGGGAAACCGGGCCAAAGCTACCGGCGAGGTCCCCAACTATCCGGGCCTTCGCCATGCGATCCGCCCTGCCCTTTGCCGCTTCGGCGTTCGGCAGCATAATCCGCCCGCCGCCTATGGTTAGGAGGGGGCTGTAGAACCGTATCACAAAGCGCTGACCGGCCACGACCGTTATTTTTGATTCGGGGAGGATCTGCACCGGCCCGCCGGTTCCCGGAGGGATGACCGATTTTTTACCGGTATCGTTCATTTTGAGCAGAGAGAGCCGGGCAACGACATCCACCGTTCCGGCATGGAAGCGCACCCTTTGCCAATGGCTTACCCCTTCAAGGGCGGAGGGCAAATTGTTGGATCTGGCGGAGCGTATCACGAAAGAAGCCGCGGCGGCGGGTTTCAATCTGACAAAAGTTTCGGAACTTGAAGAAAAACTGGGGACATCAGCTTCCGACATGAAACGGGCCGCAGCGTTTCTGCGTGAAAAGGAGGATCTGCGCATACTGGAAGGGGGGTTCCTGTTTCCCCGCGGGACGAGGGAGCGGCTCCTGGAAGTGCTTGCTTCGATGCAGTCGGACATAACCGTGGCTTCGTTACGTGACAGTATCGGTGTCAGCAGAAAATACACCCTCCCCATGCTTGAATTTTTTGACGCCCAGGGCTTGACCCGGAGAGAAGGGGATAAGCGGATTCTGGTAAAATAAAGCTTGCGGTTTTAGGAGTTGTGTGTGATAATAAAAGGAGGTGTTTGGGGGTAGACACAGGTATTCGTCATGGGAGTAAATGGGTATTACTTGTTAAGTAAATATCCGGTTTGGGGCGATGTGCAGGTCATATTGACCCAAATGAATATCGGGACGGCATGGTTTGTTCCTTTGTTAAGGGGGGGCCTAGACTGTCTTTGATACTACACAGCGAGGAGGCTGATTATGGATTTTATTTCTGCAAATTTAGTGACGATCATTTACGTTCTATTGGTAGTGTTTGCTATAGGTATTTTGATCGTTTTTATCCGGGACTTTTTTAAATTCAAAAAAGAACACGGATTGGAAAAAGAGGCATCCTGGATAAAAAGCGGCGGTTTAGGTTTTCTTACCAATTTCTTTGACACATTGGGTATCGGCAGTTTTGCTCCCACCACGGCGGGACTGCGCCTGCTCAAACAATGCGACGACAAATTGATTCCCGGTATATTAAACATCGGCTGTGCTATCCCGGTTATCTTTGAAGCGATCCTTTTTATCAGGGAAGTTGCGGTAGAGCCGATTACGCTGGGAGGCATGCTTCTCGCCTCCGTTATCGGCGCGTATTTGGGCGCAGGTATCGTAGCCAAGCTTGACCGCCAGTATATCCGGATAACGATGGGTGTTGCCTTGATTATCGCGGCTTTTTTGATGATAGCAGGTCTTCCGTGGGTTGGGTGGGGTCCTACAGGGGGCGAGGCCGTTGGTTTAACCGGCGGAAAGCTGGTAATTGCAATCGGCGCAAACTTTGTGCTTGGCGCGCTTATGACCGCAGGCATCGGCCTATACGGACCCTGTATGGCCTTGGTGTATGTGCTTGGTATGTCCCCCCGGGTAGCGTTCCCCATCATGATGGGTTCCTGCGCGCTGTTAATGCCCGTCGCGAGTATCAAGTTTATTAAGGAAGGCGTGTACGGACGTAAATCTGCCATGGCGATAAATATCTTTGGTGTTGTCGGTGTCGCTGTTGCGTTTTGGATCGTTAAATCAATGCCCCTGGATATACTCAGGATATTAGTTATCCTTGTATTGCTCTATACAGCCATTTCCTTCCTGTATTCATTTGCAAAGGACCGCAAAGGGGCAAAGGCGTAATATATGCAATTCAAAAAAATGATCACCTGCGTTGACGCGCATACCGCTGGAGAGCCGGTACGAGTTGTTACTTCGGGATTCCCGGTGATTCCCGGCAAAACTATGTTGGAGCGGCGTAAATATGTGCTGGAGCACCTTGATTACGACCGCAAGCTTATCATGAGGGAACCGCGGGGACACAACGAAATGTACGGCGCGATCCTGACGCCGCCGGCAACTGAGGATGGAGACATCGGCGTGCTTTTCATAGAAAACGGCGGCATGGGAACCATGTGCGGACACGGCACCATCGGTGTATCCAAGGTGGTGTTTGAAGTCGGCATCATGGAGCCTAAGGAAGGGGTGAATGAGCTGAAAATAGACGCCCCCGCCGGACGGGTTACCTCCTATGTCACCGTAAAGGACGGCGAGGTTTCTAAGGTCTGTTTCCATAACGTGCCGGTGTTTCTATTCAAGCAGGGGCTCAAGTTTACAGTGCCCGGGATAGGCGAAGTTACGGTGGATGTCTGTTTCGGCGGCGCGTTCTACATCTTTATCGAAACAACCCAGGTCGGGGTTGAAGTACTGCCGGAAAACGCGGTGAAACTTACCGAAATCGGCATGGCGATAAAGAAGACCCTGAACGACATGCACATCATCAAACACCCCACCGAGGATATCGACTGGATCTACGGCACCGTAATCCATACGCCCCATAAGATTGTCGGGGAGCGGATCATATCACGGAACGTGGTCATCTTTGGTGAAGGGGAGGTTGACCGCAGTCCCTGCGGTACCGGAACCAGCGCCCGTATGGCCCAGCTTCATTCAAAGGGTATTCTGAAAAAGGGCATGGTGCTCGAAAACCACAGTATCATTGATACGGTTTTTGAAGGGGAGATTGTTCGGGAAACGGAGGTCGCCGGATGTAAGGCGATTATTCCGCAGATTTCCGGCAATGCCTACATCATGGGCTTTAACAACCTGGTGCTGGAAAAAACCGATCCGATGACCGAAGGTCTGCGCCTTTAAACTAAGGGCGGCAATTTTTACATTCTTCCCCGTCATGAAAATGGCGGGGAAGTCTTTTATGAGGAAAACAGCATGATTCATATTGTGTCGGGTGTACTGATTCTTTTAGGGATAGTATTTTTAGTATATGAGATACGGGATTATGTGCTGCACCGGGATGATTTTGTACGGGTCCCCTGGATAAAATGCGGCGTCCTGGGGTTTTTTCTCAACGCCCTGAATGTGTGGGGTATCGGTAGTTTTGCTACCCTTACCGCCGGTCTGCGCCTTATGAAACAGACCGAAGACAAGAAGATCCCCGGCACACTTAATGTAAGCTGCGTAATTCCCGTGATTTTGCAGGCCGTTGTTTTTATCCGCGTTATCCAGGTTGATCCGCTTACCCTGGTTGTCATGTTTATTGCCGCCGGTATTGGTTCGTTTTTCGGCGCGGGAATCGTGGCAAAACTGCCTGAACAAAAGATTCGCCTTGCCATTTGTATAGCCCTGTTTGTTGCCGCGTTCCTTATGCTGGCCGGGCTTTTTAAGTGGCTGCCCGGAGGCGGCGAGGCCTATGAGCTAAGCGGCATAAAACTAATCATCGCGGCGGCGGGCAACTGTATCCTTGGCGCGTTGATGACGGTGGGGGTTGGGTTATACGGCCCCTGCATGGCCCTGGTCTATTTTTTGGGGATGTCCTCCGCAGCCGCGTACCCCATCATGATGGGTTCCTGCGCGTTCCTACTGCCGATTGCGGGCTTTAAGTTCGTAAAAACCGGCGCCTACGACCGCAAGGTTTCTTTAGTTTTGCAGGCCGCCGGGAGCGCCGGTATCCTTATCGCCATCTATGTGTTTACCTCAATTCCCCTGAATGTGTTGCGATGGATAGTTATCGGCGTCTTACTCTATACCTCCGTGACCCTGCTTTTAACCTATGTAAAAAAGCGGGAATCGGCAAAAAATTCCGCTCAAAGTACTTGACATGGCTGCGCAAGGCCGGGTATAGTATGGGTATCATTCCCCTGTAGCTCAGTTGGCAGAGCAGCTGGCTGTTAACCAGCTTGTCCGTGGTTCAAGCCCGCGCGGGGGAGCTTTTAGGCCTTTTACAATGCCGCGAAAGCGGCTGCCGTAGAAGGCCTAATTATTTGTGGGATAAGGAATTAGCTCATAAACGATGATTACATCATTCAATGACAAGGAAGCCGGGAAAATCTTTAATGGCATGGCGTCAAAGCGATTGCCCTTGGACATTCAAGGAAGGGCCTTCAATAAGCTGACCGCTATTCATGCCGCAAATGTCATTGAGGATTTAAGGATACCGCCATCGAACCAGTGGACCAAAGGTCCCTTTGAAGCGCAGTACTCCATACGCATTAATGACCGGTATAGGGTCTGTTTCCGCTGGAATGACAATAATACCGAAAATGTCGAGATTGTGGATTATCATTAAGGGATTTGCCCTTGACAAAATGGCAATTATTCCGTAGTATGTAACACGGAATAGATGAGGAGTTCTTATGGACGAGCATATTCAAATAGACCACGTTGGTAAATATCTGCAAGAGGAGTTTTTAACGCCCTATCACCTGTCTCAGAATGCTTTGGCACGGGCTATAGATGTTCCTCCCAACCGCATAACGGATATTGTAAATGGCAAACGTGGTATCAGCGCCGATACGAATTTACGCCTGACCAAGCTTTTCGGTCTTTCGGAGGGTTATTTCCTCCGCTTTCAGGAGCATATTGAAACAACCTTGGCAAAGCGCAAGATTGAACAGGTGTTGAAGCAGATAAAGCCCTTGACGGCGGCTGCGGTATAGGGAACATAATGGCTAAAAAAAGAATAGAAGTCATGTATGATGATACCTCCATAAACGTATCAGCAGAGATAGCCCATATTTGGTCAATCGCCAATACACTACGAGGGCCATACATGTCCGATAAATACAAAGATGTGATTATCCCTATGATTATCATTCGCCGCCTGGAATGTGCATTGGCGGATACTAAAACGGCGGTTGTAGCTGCCTTTGAAAAGAATCCTAATACCCCTGTGGCCGTTTTGAAGAAAAAGTCAGGGTACAGTTTCTATAACACAAGCCGCTATACACTGGCTGAACTCCTGCATGATAGCAAAAACATTGCCGCTAACTTTGAAAGCTACATTGAGGGTTTTTCCGCAAACATTCAGGATATCATCAATAGTTTGGAGTTCAAAAAAGACATAGAAAATCTTGATAAAAATAACCGGTTGTTAGGAGTAGTGAAAAAGTTCTCTGAACTGGACCTTGACCCTAAGACTGTTGACGGTCATGCAATGGGATATATGTTTGAAGACCTTATCCGGAGATTTTCTGAAAATGCCGAGGCCGGTGAACATTATACCCCCCGTGAAGTAATCCGCCTTATGGTAAACATAATTCTTGCCGAGGGCTGTGATGACCTGTTAACCGAGGGGAAAATAGCGACTGTTTTGGATATGGCCTGCGGAACGGGCGGTATGCTTTCCACAACGTATAATTTTCTCCATAGGTTAAATAATAACATTGACGTACGCCTTTTTGGACAGGAAATAAGCCGGGAATCATACGCCATCTGTTTAGCCGATATGTTGATAAAAGGGCAAGAGCCGGACAATATCCGTTTGCAGGATACTATGGAAAAAGACTGTTTCCCCGAACAGCCCATGCGGATTGTCATAGCTAATCCTCCCTTTGGAATGTCCTGGGGCGGGAAGGATGCACAGGAAGGGATAGAAAGTACGGTAATTGCAGAAGCGGCGAAAGGAAAAGATGGACGTTGGGTAGGCGGACTACCGGCGACCGGGGATGAGCAGCTTCTTTTTATGCAGCACGCAATAGCAAAGATGGATGACCGCCAGGGCCGGGCTGCAATTATTGAAAACGGTTCTCCCCTTTTCTCCGGAAATACAACTAGCGGTGAAAGTCAGATACGCCGGTATATGCTGGAACAAGATTTAATAGAGGCCATCATCGCCCTGCCTACTGACCTGTTTTATAATACAGGAATAGGGATATATGTATTCATACTTTCCAAGAATAAACGGAAAGAACGCCGGGGCTCGGTACAGCTTATCAATGCGGTGAACTTCTGGAAACCATTGAGTAAATCCCTTGGCAAGAAAAGGCGGGAAATATCACGGGAGGACATGAGGGCCATTACAGAGCTTTATGCGGATTTCAAAGAGACAAAGGATTGTAAAATCTTTGAAGTAGAGGAGTTCATGTATAAGGAATATGCCGTATACCAGCCTTTACAACGTAATTACGCTATCACAAAGGAACGTATTGAAACCCTGGTTGATGATGGATGGCTTTCTTCTATCTATAATACCGGTAAAGTGGAAGAACTGGAAATCAAGGAACCCCGGACGCCGGCAGAACAAGCGCAGCTTGCCGGCCTGCAAGCCGCAAAGCCTCTCTATGATGCCATACTCAGTATGCTCGAAAAAGCTATAGGGAAAAAGATTTACAAAAAAAAGGCGGATTTTATAAAAGAGTTTACTCCCCTGTTTGAAAGCCTCCCAAAACAATACCAGGACATGAAAGCGCCTAAGAAAAAGGACTTACAAGAAAAAATCGCCTTTGGTCTGTCTGTTATGGACAAGACAGCGGAAATACAAAAGGACAAAGAAGGGAATATCATATACGATAGCACGACAAAGGATACGGAACTCATAAAACTCACTGAGGACGTTGACGATTACTTTAAGCGTGAAGTATATCCCCATGTACCGGACGCCCACTATGTTTATGAATATGGGGATGATGGCAAACTTCCGCTATTTCCAAGTAAGCAAAGCGCAGCATCATTGAGCAGAGAGAAAATTGGGGCTGAGTTTCCCTTTACCCGGTATTTTTATGAATACAAAGAGCCGGAAAAGGCCGATGTCCTTTTAAGCCGATTTATGGAATTAGAAAAATCTATAACCATAAAAGTGAAAGGATTATAGGAGAATAAAATGAACGATATTTATATTGAGTCATTGCACGTAAAGAATGTGCGGCTTTTTACGGAATTAAACGTTCAGTTTAATCGCAAGTTTAATTTTCTTGCCGGTCCTAACGGATGCGGGAAGACATCGGTGTTGGCGTGTATTTCGCACTGCTTTCATCAAAACGGTTTGGAATACTCGCGGTATGGCAAAGATGCAGAGTTTTGGTCTGATTTAACAATGAATGAGAATAAATACCGTGTAGGACTTGGCAAAGACTCTGTTAATAAAAATGAATATCGGAAAGTCTCTATAACACGATGGATTGCTCCTCCGCAGGGCGGAGAACGTATGCTGATAGGTTATAAGAATGGTAAGCCTCAGGGGTATAAAGTCCAGCTCTCAATGGAACCAAAGATGATTGAGTGGAAAAAACAAGGAGTTATTGATGATTATAAAGAGGGCATGGCAATCTCAATACCCATTTTCAAGAATGATGACATATATAACAAAGCTAAAGAACTGGTTTCAGCATGAGTAAAAATATGAGTACACGAATGAAGCCAAGCGGTATAGAATGGATAGGAGATATACCAAAAGATTGGAAGGTTAAAAGATTGCGATATATCGCTGAACTGAAGACAGGTACTACGCCGGTAGGGAATGAAGGTATTAATTATGATGAAAATGGGTTTAATTGGTACACACCAGGTGATTTTAATCCGTCATTAATTTTGTCACATTCAGAACGATATATAGAAAAAGATATTATAAAACGTGAAAAGATAAAACTATATAGTTCCGGTTCGGTATTATTAGTAGGAATTGGGGCAACTGTTGGGAAAATCGGATATTGTGATCACCCTGTTTATAGCAATCAACAAATTACGGCTATCATTCCATTTAATGTTTTTGGTAAATATCTTTTATATTATACAAGTTCAAATACGAATTATATCCGTGATAATGCCTTATATACAACGCTACCGATTATTAACAATGAGTATTTATCAAACATATTAATTTGCGTACCGCCCATCTCAGAACAGCAAGCCATAGCATCATTCCTTGATGAACGGTGTGAAAAAATAGATGGCATTATCGCCGACATGGAACAGCAGGTAGAGGTGTTAAAGCAGTATAAAACCTCACTCATAACCGAGACGGTTACGAAAGGACTGGATAAATCAGCGCCGATGAAAGACAGCGGTATTAAGTGGATTGGCAAGATACCGAAACATTGGGAAGTATCAAAAATAAAATATTCAAGTGCCATTATTGGAAGTGGTACAACGCCAGATTCTACAAATTCGGATTATTATGATGGAAATTTGTTTTGGATACAGTCTGGTGATTTATATCAAAATATATCCATAAAAGATACAGAGAAAAAAATCAGTCATCGTGCGGTAAAAGAGAATCCTACCTTAAAGTGTTTTACTAAGGATTTCATTGTTCTCGCAATGTATGGAGCATCCGTAGGCAACTGTTCAATTTCCCATATTGACGCATATGTAAATCAAGCTTGTTGCTGCATTAAACCTTCTAAAAATGTGAATCTATCATATTTATTCTATTTTTTGGAAATATCAAAAGAAGAAATGTTAAGAAAATCTATAGGTGGAGCACAACCGAATATAAGTCAAATAATAATTAAAAATCTTTTTGTATTAAATCCTCCATTAGGTGAACAGCAGTTCTTAGTGTCATTCCTTGATGAAAAATGTTCAAAGGTTGATGCTCTTATTTCAGAAAAACAATCCTCAATCACTGCTATGAAAGACTATAAAAAATCCCTCATTTACGAATATGTAACCGGGAAAAAGAGGGTAACGATATGATACTCTATCATGGCAGTAATGTAATTGTTAAAAATCCGAAGCTCATAAGTTCCCTTAGAACGCTGGATTTTGACCCCAGAGAGGGAGAAAAAAAATGAGCCAGGAAAAACTAAGCGCCTTATTAGCCGTTATAGTCCCGGCTATTTTAAAACCATTGATGGAAAAGCGGAGTATAGATAGTAAAAAAGCTGCCGATATACTCTATAATTCAAATCTGTATGAAATGCTGGAAAATGAGGAAAGTAAATTATGGCATTTAAGCGCCGAAACACTCTATTCATTACTGGAACAGGAACTTGCCAACGGTGTTATCCAGTACCCGGAGGAATTATAATATGCAGGATAATATCAACTTTTTAGCCTATTGCATCGAATCTTACAAATCGGAAAAAAATACACCGGCAGACAGGTCATGTCGCTTTTTAATAAATACGGAGTTTTGGATTATATTACTAATTGCGCGGGTGCTTTGCATACTACCGGAGAGCAGTACATCATTCAGGATATTGATGAATATATCGCAAACAGGAAACCACAATGACTAAAGCATCATTTTTGAGGGAAAAAGAGGACTATCAAAAGCTCATTTTGGAACGGCTCCATGACGACAATGGATACCAAATCCGAAACGCAAAAACCGATTTCAACCCTGGGTATGCAATGGACCAGGAGCTGCTTTTTTCCTTCCTCAACAGCACACAGCCGACCACCATGGAGCGGATTAAGAAAATCTATAAGGATAAAGCTCACGCGACTATTTTAAATTACATAAACAAAGAAATAATTAAGAAGAATCGGAGTCTCCTTGATGTCCTGAAAAATGGCGTTGAGTTCGATAATGGTATTAAGCTGGACCTGATGTATCGGCAGCCGGCCACGTCTTTCAACCAGAAACAGAATGAGCTTTATAAACAGAATACCCTATCTGTTATGGAGGAAGTGTACCATAAGGATAATGAACGAATCGACCTGATTATTTTTCTTAACGGTTTGGCCATATTTTCTATAGAATTGAAGAGCAACACCTCCGGGCAGAGTGTGGATGATGCAATCCGGCAGTACAAGGCAGAACGGGATTATAAGACCCGGACATTTATGTTCAAGGCCGGTGTCCTTGTCGCCTTTGCAATGGACCTCAAAGAGGTCTATATGTGTACAAACCTTAAAGGAGCTTCATCGTTCTTTCTCCCTTTCAATAGGGGTAATGGTGAAGGTATAAACACCGGAAAGGGGAACCCACACAATGAGGACGGTATTAATGTTTCGTATATGTGGGAGGATATTCTTACAAAGGATACCGTTCTATACCTGATTGATAACTTTGTCTTTATTCAGAAGGAAACCAAAAAAGACCCTGACGCCGGTGAAAAGAAAACCAAGGAAAGCCTTATTTTCCCCCGATACCATCAGCTAAACGCCGTCCGGCGTCTTACGGCAGATTTCCGGGAATATAGAAGTGAAAAGAATTACCTTATTCAACATTCCGCTGGTTCCGGCAAAACCAACACCATAGCTTGGCTTGCACACCGGCTTACCTCCCTCTATGACAAATCCGAAAAAAACATCTTTGACACGGTGGTCATTATTACCGACCGGATTGTCGTTGACCGGCAGTTGCAGGATGCCGTAATGTCCATAGAACATAAAGACGGCTTAATCAAAGTGATGGATGATAGCTGTACCGCAAAAGACCTTGCGGAAGCTTTGAATGGAAATACAAAAATTATTGTCTCAACTATTCAGAAGTTCGGTTATGTATTTGAGAACGTAAAGGATTTGGCGGCAAAGACCTTTGCCATAATCATTGATGAGGCCCATTCGTCTACTTCCGGCGCCAACATGAATGATGTCAGTTCAGTCCTGAGCAAACAGGCCGGGAAAGATGGAGAGGATGACGAAAAAGAAGAAAAAACTGATTTTGATAAAATCGAGGATAAAATATCTCAGGAAATTGCCGGTAGCGGGAAGCAGAAAAATGTATCTATGATTGCTTTTACCGCAACTCCCAAAGCCACAACTTTGCAGCTTTTTGGCACATTGAATGAACAGGGGGAAAAGAGCGCATTTGACAACTATTCAATGAAACAGGCCATAGAGGAAGGGTTTATCCTGGATGTCCTCCAAAACTATGTAACCTACGATACCTATTACAAAATCAATAAAATTATCCAGGATGACCCGGAGTTAAAGACCATAACGGCAAAACGGAAAATATCGGATTATGTAACCTTACATGATACAAACATTGCCCAGAAAATTGAGATAATTGTTGAACATTTCCGCAATAAAATCATGCAAAACCTTGATGGAAAAGCTAAGGCAATGGTGGTAACGCCTTCCCGTGCCGCCGCAGTAAAATACAAACTTGCCTTTGATGATTATATAAAGACCCATCACTATAACGAAATTAAAGCCCTTATAGCTTTCTCAAACAAAGTTTCTGTAGAAGTAACCCTTGAAGATGGGAATAAGAGGATTCAGGAGTTTGAAGAGGAAAAAATGAATGGGTTTTCCGCCCTTGCCCTTCGGGATGAGTTTGACAAGGACGAATATCAAGTTTTATTGGTGGCAAATAAATACCAGACCGGATTTGACCAACCCAAGCTTGTGGCTATGTATGTTGATAAAAAACTCCGTAATGTCGGCGCGGTACAGACCCTTTCCCGGTTAAACCGTATTTATCCCCCCTATCATAAAAAGACATTCGTATTGGATTTTAAGAATAGCTATGAGGATATTCAAAAGGCCTTTGCCCCTTATTACACTTGGACTATTCTCAAAAACACCATAACTCCCTCTGACATCCGGAAGGTCGAAGCTCAAATAGACAGGTACGGATTTTTAGATTATGATGATATAAACATTTTTAATGATTATCTGTATTTGGATAAAAAGGACAGAACTTCTAAAATAACGGAAAAAATGGAATCCCTGTTAGATAAGGCTGTACGCCTTATCTACAAATATCCGGTTAATGAGCAATACGAGATAAAATCTGCAATCCGCAGTTTTTTACGGTTCTATTGCTTTCTTATTCAGGCTACCTGTTACGAAAACATTACCCTGCATAAAAAGTATAACTTCCTTTATTCTTTGATAAAGGAAATAGAGGTTACATCCGGGGGAAACGATTTTGATGTGGCCGATAAAATCACGGTAACTTTTCAACATCCGAAAGTATCGGCAGAAATTACAGAGCCTGGTATGGCTGCTGAACCAGAGATTGAATATCCGGTTCCCGGTGAAGTATTTATAGGACCAGATGAAAGGAAGAGGCTTTCACAAATCATTGAGGAAATAAATGCCGCCTATGACAAGCATTATGATACGGATGTTGCCTCTAAATCCGCCTTGCAAGTTCGGGATTTACTTATGAAGGATGAAAAATTAAAAGCAAGTGCGAAAAATAATACTTTCAAGGATTTTCATTTTTCCTATGATGACCGTGTTAAGGATGCCTTAATTGGGGGCTATGAGCAAAATGAAGATTTTTACGCTCTTTTATTAAACAATGAAGACCTTAAAAAGAAAGTTATGCACGTTTTTATAGAGGATGTCTATAAGTCACTAAAGGAAAAATAGATATTTGAAAGTAGTCATTGCTTGAATAATCCTCCAATACATGCTAATAAATCCCCTATGGGTTTTTTGTTCCCCTATATAGGCAAGCGAATCCTTACCCTCATCCCCATTCTGCTGGCGGTTTCGGCGCTGATCTTTTTTCTTATCCGCCTGACCCCCTCGGACCCCATTGCATCTATTACCAGCGGAAGACGGATCGGTGAGGATACCCGGGCGGCCTTGATTTCCCGGTACCACCTGGACCGGAGTCTTCCCCGGCAGTACCTTATCTGGATAAGCGGGGTGTTCCGGGGCGACCTGGGGGACAGTTTTAAGCACCGGCAGCCCGTGGCTTATCTGGTGGCATCCCGGCTGTCCACCACCATCCAACTGGTGCTGATGAGCGCGATTTTTGCGGTATTGTTGGCCATTCCGGCGGGGGTCCTCGCCGCCGTTAAGCGGGATTCGGCCCTGGACCGGATTGTATCGGCGATTATGGTTTTGTGCGTGTCCTCCCCGGTGTTTCTTAACGCCATTGTATTGATGCTGATCTTCGCCCTAAGGCTGCGCTGGTTCCCGGCTTTTGGGGCGGGGCATGGGTTTGTTGAAAACCTCTACTACCTGGCCCTGCCGGCCTTTGCCCTGAGCCTCAATATGGTAGCCCTCATGGGCCGGATCACCCGGGACCGGATGATCGGGGAACTCAAATCCCAGTACGCCCTGGCTTTGACCGCCAAGGGGACCCCCTTTGGCCGGATACTGGGGCGCCATTGCCTAAAAAACACCCTTATCCCGGTGATTACCGTGGCGGGTATCCAAATTGGCTCCATGGTCATCGGGGCGGTGCTGGTGGAGAATGTCTTTGCCCTGGGGGGTATCGGCGCACTGCTTATTGAGGGGATTCAGGCATCGGATTATCCGGTGGTGCAGAGCATCATCATGTTCCTGGTAGCCCTGTTCCTTCTGCTGAATCTCCTGGTGGATGTGATATATGTTCTTATCGATCCACGGATTAGGGCCGCTGCGAAGGGGGGGATAAAGGAGGGCGCCCTTGTTCAGCCATAAGCAAAACAAAACCGAGGGGGTTTTGTTTACCCCGCCCATGCTCATATCCGGGGTGGTACTGCTTCTGATCATCCTCTGTTGTTTTTTTGCCCCCCTCCTTGCGCCCTACAGCGAGACCGGGCAGGATCTTTCCGCATCCCTGGCCCCGCCTTCCCGGGAGCATCTTTTAGGGGCGGACAAGATGGGCCGGGACCTCTTCTCCCGGCTCCTCTACGGCGGCCGGGTAACCATCATGAGCGCCCTGGGGGTTGTCCTCCTCTCGGTGCTCATCGGGGCGCCCCTGGGGCTGTTTTCCGGGTACTACGGCGGAAAATTTGACTCCATCGTGGGCCGCTGTTGCGATGTGCTTCTCTCCTTTCCCTCCCTGCTCCTGGCTTTCCTGCTGGTCGCCGCCCTTGGCCGGGGTATTGCCAACGCGGTTATCGCTCTGGGCATCATCTATGTGCCCATGCTCACCCGGCTTGTCCGTTCCCTTACCTTAATAGAAAAAAACAAGACCTATGTGGAGGCGGCGGAGTCCATCGGCTTCTCCCGGCCCTATATAATTTTTCGCCATATCTTCCCCAACTGTGTGGATACCGTGATGGTACAGCTTACCCTGGACATGGCCTATGCGATCCTTGACTTGGCGGCCCTGAGTTTTATCGGCCTGGGGGTTAGCCCTCCCACGGCGGACTGGGGGGCCATGCTGGACGAGGGGCGGAACTTTCTGCTCCAGAGCCCGCTCCTGGCCCTGGCGCCCGGGGCGGCCATCGTCCTTACGGTGGTGAGCCTCAACATTTTCTGTGACTGTATTGCCCAGTACATTGATCCCTCGGATCGTATCCTTCCGTCCTTCAAAAAACTGGAGGCTTCCCATGGGCAATGATGACGAAGTCCTTGCCATTGAGGATCTCCGCTGTGATTTTCTCACCATAGAGGGCATCCTCTATGCCCTAAGCGGGGTGAACCTGAGCCTTCTTCGGGGGGAGATCCACGGGCTGGTGGGGGAGAGCGGCTGCGGGAAGAGCGTCACCTCCCGGGCCATCCTGGGGCTGCTTGACAAAAAACACACCCGGACCCGGGGGGTAGTCCGTTTTGATGGCCGGAACCTGCTGGCCCGGAGCGAAAAAGAACTGCGAAACATCCGGGGGAAGCGTATTTCCATGGTTTTCCAGGACCCCCTCAATTCTCTTTCCCCCATGGAAACCGTGGGGAGCCAGATCGGGGAGGCCATTGCCAACCACATTCCCCTGGAAACTGCGGAATTGCGCCGGCGTACCGCATCCCTTCTGGAGCGGGTGGGCCTCCATCCCGATACGGCCAAGCGCTACCCCTTCGAGCTTTCCGGGGGCATGCAGCAGCGGGTGATGATCGCCATGGCCATAAGCTGCGAGCCGGAACTGCTCATCGCCGATGAGCCGACCACCGCCCTGGACGTAACCATCCAGGCCCAGGTATTACGGTTATTGAAGTCCCTCCAACGAGAATTGTCCCTCTCGGTATTACTCATCACCCACAACTTTGCGGTGGTGGCGGAAACCTGCGACCGGGTTTCGGTGATGTACGCCGGGCACATCGTGGAGACCGCCCCCGCAGCGGCTCTCATTGCCTCCCCGGCCCATCCCTACAGCAGAGCCCTGATCGACTGCATCCCCCGCGGGCGTCCCCATGGGTCTACCTCGGCCCCCCTGCCGGTGATCCCCGGGTCGCCCCCCCGGCTCTACGACCCCCCTTCGGGCTGCCCCTTCGCGTCCCGGTGCGGGCAAGCCGGTGAGGACTGCGGGGTAATGCCCCCCCGGACGGAACTGGGGAAGGGCCGCATGGTCTTCTGTCATCACCCACGGAGCGAGCCATGAGCGAGGGTTCCATCCTTGAAGTCCGGGGCTTAAAAAAATACTTTCCCCAGAGCGGCGGCCGTATACTGCGGGCGGTAAACGGCATTTCCTTTACCCTCGGACAGAACGAGATTCTGGGTATCGTGGGGGAGAGTGGTTGTGGAAAATCTACCCTGGGTCGTCTGGCACTGCGGCTCATTGAACCTACCGAGGGGCAGGTATTTTTCCGGGGACAGGAAATCACCAGCCTCCGCCGAGGGGCTTTGGGTCCGGTGCGGCGGGCCGCGCAAATGGTGTTTCAGAATCCCTTCGCATCCTTCAACCCCAAGCTGCGGATCGCAGAATCACTAATGGAGGTATGCCGGTACTACGGCATGAGTCGCGTTGCGGGGCGGGATAGGATCTTCGCCCTCTTTGCCGATACGGGCCTGTCGGAGGATCTTCTGGCCCGCTGGCCCCGGGAACTTTCCGGGGGGCAGCTCCAGCGGCTCGCCATAACCCGGGCGCTGCTTTCGGACCCCGCCCTGCTTGTGGCGGATGAACCCCTTTCCGCCCTGGATGTTTCCATACAGGCCCAACTGCTGAACCTGCTGGAGGATCTGCGCAGGAACCGGTCCCTGTCCATGCTGTTTATTTCTCACGACATGACCGTGGTGGAGTACCTCTGCAGCCGGGTGGCGGTGATGTACCTCGGGCAGATCATGGAACTGGCAAGCGCAGAAGAACTGTTCCGCCGGAAACTGCACCCCTATACCCGTTCCCTGGTCGCGGCGGTGCCCAGGATTGAAGGATCACCGGGGACGGAAGCGGCGGCCTTGAAAGGGGAAACCCCGAACCCGGCGGCGCCCATACCGGGCTGCGTCTTTGCCTCCCGCTGTCCCGAGGCGGAGGAGCATTGCCGTATTGAAGCGCCAAGTCTCCGGGATGCAGGTTCGCAGCATCTGGTAAGCTGCCACCGGGTTACAATGTAGTAAGGGTGTTTAGGTTCTTTTGAAGAACGCCGTAAACGCCCTATGCGCCATGTATATATCGGTCTTTGCGGCGGCTTCAAAGGGGGAGTGCATGGATAGTATGGGCACCCCCAGATCAATGGAAGGGATATCCAGGTTGGCAAAAAACTTTGAAAGGGTGCCTGAGTCTTCGGCGTCCACCCTGCCGCCTTCCCCGGTCTGCCACAGTATTCCTGCGTCATCCAGAATTTTCCGTACCGCCGCCACGGTCTCCGCCTGGGCGTCGTTGGTATGGTCCTTGCCGCCCTTTCCCCAGTACCGGAACAGTACCACCCCGTGGTTCAGCCGCGCTTCGGCATAGGGATCAAACATCTCCGCATACAGGTGATAGAAGGCGGTGTTCACATCCGCAGAGATACAGAGGGAATTGTGCAGGACCCGGGGCGCCTTTTCGCCGGCAGCTTCTGCAATATCCCCGATAAAATTTTCGAAGAAATGTGAACCCATGCCCGTCATGCCCAGGGAACCGGTTTCTTCCTTGTCCACCAACACCGCACAGGCGGTGTACTCCGGGGGCTCGGTAAGGGAGAAAAGGGCGGTCAGAGAGGGATAGACGCAAACCTTGTCATCCTGGCCGTAGCCGCCAACCATGCTCCGGTCCAGGCCCAGATCCCGGGCCGGGAAGGCGGGGACCACCGAAAGTTCCGCCGATATAAGGTCCCCCTCGGTGATACCGTATTGCGCGTGGAGGATACGCAGGATATTGAGCTTCACCGCGCCATCGCCGTCTTCCCCCGGGCAGAAACGCAGCCCCGCGATAACATCAAGGTCCTCGGCGGCAACCAATTCCTTACCGGGCCGTTCCATCTGCTTCTTTGCCAGGTGGGGCAGCAGGTCCGCAATGAGCAGCACCGGGTCCCCGCGTTCCTCACCGATGCAAATGTTCAGCCCCTGTCCGTCCTTGAGTGCAACGTACCCATGCAGGGCCAGGGGTATGCCGGTCCACTGGTAGGCCTTGACCATACCGTAATAGTGGGTGTCGAAAAAGGCTGCCCCGGCTTCCTCGTAGAGGGGCCGCTGTTTCAGGTCAAGCCGGGGGGAATCTACGTGCGCTGCGGCAATGGAGATGCCCTCCCCCAGGGGCCGCTTCCCCGCCGCGCAGAGGATCAGCGCCTTGCCGCGCTGGTTCAGGTACACCTTGTCCCCGGGGGCCAAAGCCTTGCCGTGTTCCCAGGGGACAAAACCCCGGCTTTCCGCCATGGTGACGGCCTCCCGAACCGTTTCCCGCTCGGTTTTAGCGGTATTGAGAAAGTCGATATATCCCCGGCAATAGGTGTCCGCCGCTTCCGTTTCCGCTTCGTCCATCACGGCGGAGGCGCTTTTCCATTGAAAGAGCAGTTTACTTTTAAGGGTATCATCCATGGGTTTAGTATAGGTTGAGCTTACTTCCCATTCAAGGTATACTCTATAAAGGAGGAAACAGCATGAAGAAAACTATCTGTTTATTTGTAATGCCCCTGCTCATTGCCGGGGTGGTTTTTGCGGGGGGGAAGCAGGCCGGTAACACCTTTACCGTGGCCTTGAGCGAGGATATCCGGGCGGTGGACCCCGGTTTGGCCTGGAACTATGTGACCAACCAGGTAACCAACCAGATTACCGAGGGCCTCTTGACCCTGGACATGAACAATAACATCGTTCCGGAACTGGCAAAAAGTTGGAACCAGCCGGACGCGTTAACCTATGTCTATGAGGTGCGGGAGGACATTGTCTTTTCCGACGGGACCAGGATGACCATGGATGACGTACTCTTTTCTCTTGAACGATACCGGGACCCCGAGGGCGGCACCTACTTTGCGGACTTCTATACCGATGTGGAAAGCATTACCGCCACCGGTCCCTGGCAGCTTACCATCAAACTGAGCAAACCCTCGGCGGTGTTCAAGTATATCCCCGCCATCGGCGCCGGGCGGATCATCAGCAAGGCCTACTACGAAAAGCACCGTGATAATTTCGGTACCGCCCAGGGCGGTATCCTTGGTACCGGCCCCTTTGTGTACCAGAGTTGGACCAGCGGCCAGGAGATTGTGCTCAAAAAAAACACCCGGTATTGGGATAAGGCAAAGCTGGCGGCCAATATCATCGACACCCTGGTCTACAAGATCATCCCCGAGGATACCACCCGGCTAATCGCCCTCCAAACCGGCGGGGTTGATTTCAGCGCCAATGTGCCCCTGGATATGCTGGACCAACTGGCGCAGGATAAAAACACGAACCTTACCAGCGTTAATTCCTACAGCCTGAACTTCCTGGCCTTTAATACCCAGCGCCCCCCCTTCGACGATGTGAATGTGCGCCGGGCGGTTTCCCATGCACTGAATCTGCCGGAGTTTAACCGGAGTATCGTTAAGTCCGCGGGAACCCTGGGGACCGTGCTGCCCTTCGGTCCCGCCCTGTACGGTGAAAACGCCGCCCGGTGGGAACAGTACCTCGCAAAGACCGAATCCTACGATTACGACTTAGCGAAGGCAAAGCAATTCCTCGCCCGGTCCGCCTATCCCAACGGATTCAGCGCCAAGGTTATTATCGGTGAAACCTCCATGTACAATCAGCGGGGCCTCTTCCTCCAGGATCAACTGAAAGCCCTGAACATCGACGTGGAAATCGTCCGGACGGACGGGGACTTGCAGGATACCTACCAGATGGGGGGCATCCTGGACAGCAACGGCAAGCGGGACTACGACATGCTCTTCGGCGGTTGGGAAGCGGACTACCCGGACTTGAACGGCAATATTGAGATCATGTACGTGTCCAGTCAGGCGGGACAGGACGGCTACAACGCCGCCGCCTACTCGAACCCCCGCATTGATGATCTGATTGAAGCCCAGCGGAGCGAGGTGGACAGCGCCAAACGGTTTGAGCTGCAATCCCGGTTTATGGATATTGTGGTAAACGATGTGCCCTACATTATTTTTGATTACGGGAAGCGCCACAGCGTTCTGAACAAGAAATATACCGGCCTGGCGGTCAGCCCGGCATGGCTGTGGGTACTGCCCATGCAAAACGTGCGGAACGCACAGTAATGCAAATGCACAGTAACACTGCGGCGGTGCGCTGCTGACATGACGCCGCAGTTTTCCCGCCGGGCTTTTGTCCGCTACACATCCTCGGGGCATATCCTGATACGTCCCGGGGATGACATTGATAGTATCGTTGACACCATGCTGGCCACGGACTACGACGAGGAATTCTGCCTGGCCCTGGACTTTGATCCCGTCTTTATCGCTGCCCTGATGAAGGCGGGGTTCCTGGTTATGTCCACCGCCTTTGATGACGATGAGGCGAACCAAGAATATATACTGCTCCCTAAGCTCCATCTGGTACGCTCAGTATTACTGTTTCCGGAACTTCACATCAAAAGATCCCTCCGCCCCTTCCTGTCCCGGTATGAACTGCGGGTGGATTCGGACTTTGATTACATCCTGGATCGCTGCGTGGAGGTCCACGATGACGCCTGGCTTACCGCCCCTCTGCGCCATGCCATCCGGGAAATCCGCGCCCTGCCCTGGGTACCGGTACGGCCTATTTCCTTTGGAGTGTACCGGGACGGAATACTGCGGGCCGGGGAATTCGGCATCCTTGCGGGAAGGGTGTACACCAGCTATTCCGGGTATTACGACGAGGACAACGCCGGGGCGGTTCAGATGGTCCTTACCGCGAAATACCTGGAAAGCCTGGGCATGCCCTTCTGGGACCTGGGTATGCCCCTGGATTACAAGGATGCCCTGGGGGCGCGGAATATCGACCCCCTTCAATTTGTCGAGCTATTCCGAAACGGGCAAAGGTGATATACTCATTTCCATGGGATTTGGAAACAGTAAGGCGGAAATAGGGAAAGCCCTTCCCCTGGGCGCCACCCTGACCGAAACGGGGGTAAACTTCTCCCTCTTTTCCCGGAACGCCACGGCGGTAACCCTGATCCTCTTTGAGTCCGTCTCCCCTGACAGCGCCGTTGAAGAAATCCTCCTGGACAAGCGCAAGAACCGTACCGGTGATATTTGGCACTGCCATATCCGGGGTCTCGGCGCCGGAACCCAGTACCTGTACCGGGCGGACGGCCCTTATATGCCCGAAAAAGGGTTCCGCTTCAACCATAATAAGACGCTAATGGACCCCTATGCCAAGGCACTGACGGATCTCTCCCACTGGGACATGGCTGCCGGCGCGGGTTACAACCCCGGCGGTCTTTCCAACGACCTGTCCTTCTCTTATAAGGATGATATCCGCGCCAAGCCCCGGTGTATCGTTATTGACGACGCCTTTGACTGGCAGGGGGATATCCCCCTGAACTACCCCCTGCGGTTCAGCGTGCTCTATGAAACCCATGTCCGGGGCCTGACCGCCCACCCCAATTCCGCCGTACAACACCCGGGGACCTACCGGGGGGTCATCGAGAAGATACCCTTCTTCAAGGATCTGGGGATAACCAGCCTGGAATTGCTGCCCATCCATGAGTTCTATGAGGGGGAACTTGCCCGGAAAAATCCCCGTACCGGCAAGCCCCTGGTAAATTACTGGGGCTATTCCACGGTGGCTTTCTTCGCCCCCAAGGGCTCCTATGCCTGGGACAAAAGCCCCGGCGGTCAGGTCCGGGAGTTCAAGGAGATGGTCCGGGAACTCCACAAGGCGGGGATTGAGGTGATCCTGGACATCGTGTTCAACCATACGGCGGAGGGCAACGAGTGGGGGCCCACCTTCTCCTTCCGGGGTCTGGACAACACCGTCTATTACATGCTGGATGAAAACAAGCGGTACTACAAAAACTATTCCGGCTGCGGCAATACGGTAAACTGTAATCACCCGGTGGTACGCACCCTCATTCTCAGTTGCCTCCAGTACTGGGTTACGGAGATGCACGTGGACGGTTTCCGTTTCGACCTGGGCTCTATTCTGGGCCGAGATCAGCAGGGGCGGCTCATGGAGAATCCCCCGATCCTGGAACGCATTGCCGAGGAGCCGGTGCTGAGCAGCACCAAGATCATCGCCGAAGCCTGGGACGCCGGGGGTGCGTATCAGGTAGGCTGGTTCCCCGGCGGCCGCTGGGCGGAGTGGAATGACCGCTACCGGGATGAGGTACGCCGCTACTGGCGGGGTGACCCCCATCATGTGCGGCACCTGGCAACCCGACTTTCCGGCAGTTCCGACCTGTACCTTAGGGACGGCAGGAAACCCTTCCATTCGATAAACTTTCTCACCAGCCACGACGGCTTTACCCTGCGGGACCTCGTGAGCTACAACGGCAAGCACAACGAAGATAACGGCGAGGAAAACCGGGACGGCGGGGATAACAATTCCAGTGCCAATTACGGCGTCGAAGGCCCCGCCAATGATGCTAACATAGAAAAACTGCGGGAACGGCAGGTAAAGAATTTTATCGCCACCCTGATGATCTCCATTGGAACCCCCATGCTCTTAGGTGGTGATGAGTTCGCCCGGACCCAGGGGGGAAACAACAACGCCTACTGTCAGGACAACGAAATCTCCTGGTACGACTGGACCCTGCTGGAAAAAAACCGCGACCTCTTCCGTTTTGTGAAGGAGATGATAGCCTTCCGTCTGCGGCACCACGGTTTTATGCGCCCGGAATTCTACACCGGCCGGGACGGTTCCTATAACGGGATTCCGGACATCAAGTGGTTTGACGAAAAAGGGGAAACCCCGGACTGGGAAAAAACCGATCCTTGCCTGGCCCTGCGCATGGACGGCAGCCGCGCGGACATCCTGGCCGACCGGGACGATAACGACTTTTTTATCATGTTCAATGCCGGGGCCAAACAGGTTACCTGCAAGGTCTGTGAACCCCTGGCCGGCAAAAAATGGTACCTTGCGGTGGATACCAGCCTGCCCAGCCCGGAGGATATCCTCCTCCCCGGCCAGGAACGGGCACTGCCGGATCAGGATGAATACTTCATGCAGGGCCGCAGCATGGCGATCCTTCTTTCAAAGGTACTGTGATGGACGAAAGCAGCTTTATTATCGGGGTGGATCTTGATGGCGTGGTAGGGGATTTCTACGGCGTCATGCGTCGTATCACTGCGGAGTGGCTCGACAAGCCTATTGAATCCCTCACGGAGGAAGTAGACTACGGCCTTGACCAGTGGGGCATTGCCGAATCAGGCGGTTACGAGCGGCTCCACCGGTTCGCCGTAACCCAGCGCAACATCTTCCGGGACATGGCCCCCATCAAGGACGCACCGGCGGTGCTGCGGAAACTCTCCATGCACGGCATCCGCATCCGCATCATCACCCACCGGCTCTTCCTCAAGTACTCCCACAAAACCTCTATCACCCAGACCGTGGACTGGCTGGACTCCTACGACATCCCCTACTGGGACATCTGCTTCATGGCCGACAAGGGAGCCGTGGGGGCCCACGTCTACATCGATGACGCCCCGGATAACGTGGCCCGCCTCCGCGACCAGGGCTGCCGCACCATCGTCTTTACCAACTCCACCAACAGGACCCTCGCCGGTCCCCGCGCCGATACCTGGCAGGATGTAGAGCGCATGGTGATGGACGCCAAGGACGAATGGACCACCGGCACCCTGGACCTTTTCGGCGCCGCGGGGTTTCGGGCAAGATAGTTGCCCGGCATAATCCTCGCCGCCATCAACGCCAAGTGGATACACCCCTCACTGGCCCTGCGTCTCCTCAAAGCCAACCTGGGTGATCTTGAGCCTCTTTGCGAAATCCAGGAATTTGCCCTGCGCCAACCTCTGCACGAAAAAACCGGTCCCATCCTTGCGGCCCACCCCCGTATTTTAGGCCTTTCTGTTTCTATCTGGAACCACAGCGCCACAGAAGAACTGCTGGAAGCCCTGGACCGCCTCTGGGATGGTAAGCGCCCGGTCATTATCCTGGGCGGCCCCGAAGCGTCCTTCCTACAGCCAGATGCGCCGTTGTTCCGTTACGCGGATTACGTGATCCGCGGCGAGGGCGAAACCGCCTTCCGGGATCTCTGCAAGCGTTTATTGAGCCTAATGCCTGATCCGAAAATGGTAACCAACACCGTTTTCATCGATGCTCCGCCGGTGGACCTCTCATCCATCACGGCGGCTTACCGGCTTTACACGGCGGAGGACTTGTCGCGGAAGCTTACCTACGTGGAGGCCTCCCGGGGCTGCCCCTACGGCTGTGAGTTTTGCCTGAGCAGTGCGGCTAAGCAACCGGGGGTTGCAGGGGTGCGGGAATTTCCCCTGGACCAATTCCTTGCGGAAATGGAAACCCTGATTACCCGTGGCGCCCGGAGCTTCAAGTTTCTGGACCGGACCTTTAACCTGGATATAGCGCGGGCGCTTACCATCCTGGCGTTTTTTCTGGAGCGTTTAAAGCCCAACAGCCCGGAGAACAGTATGTTTGTCCACTTCGAGATGGTCCCCTCCCGGTTTCCACCGGATTTGCGGAAAATGCTCACCGAATTTCCTCCGCTTAGCCTCCGCCTGGAATTGGGGATACAAACCATGAATCCTGAAACCGCCGCTCTGATTGGCAGGCCCGGGGATCCCGAAAAGGAGCTGGAAACCCTGGAGTTTTTGCGCCGGGAAACGGGGGTGGGCCGCAAGGATGGGACCGGTTTTTTCGTGCAGAGGTTGGCGCAGGGCAAATTCCTGGATTTCGCAAAGAGGCTCAAGATCACCCAGGTTGGCTTTGAGGAGACGCAGGG
>BNUY01000027.1 GCA_025997715.1 Spirochaetia bacterium | reverse complement strand
TCATTTAGGGGATGTTTCTTTTGAACCGGGTATTTTGAAAAATGACACGGCGGCGATATATTCAATTCCCGATGATGCCCGGTATTGGCAAATGTGCTTTTTTGTGTGTAAAGAAGTTTATCGATCTCATCGGTATGAAATTCCTTATATCGAGCCGACTCCATTACCGGAAAACATCAGAAACTTTTTAGAATATATTATTTTGAGGGTTAAACCCGTACATAGTACGGCTGTTATGTTTATCCAGTGGACCGAGGAGGGCGCAAATGATCAATCTTGATGGCACTTATTCACCCCATACCGAGCAGGGTGCCGAGGGGTATCCGGGCGGAAAGGCTATTCCGGCAACCGAAGGGGGACGTACCGATGGAACCCCCATCAGATCGTTATTGGTAAATACTATTATTGGTTTCTTTCAATCAATCATTGTGGAGGGCGAGGGCTCCTATAAAGTATCGGGGAACCCTGATCGGGTGGGGAATTCCGATTTATTAAAAGCCCTGAAAAAAATAGCCAAGGCCGCAAAAAATCCCGATTTTGAACAGCGCATTAAAACACTAGAAGAACTGGCTGAAGCCCTGGTAATCTTACAAGAGATATTGCCAAGCCTGGTTCATAAAGCCCCCAGCGATGATCGCCTCTATGGATATAAAAATAATAGCTGGGCTGAAGTAGTCATTCCCGAATTTTTAATAGGGGAGGCGGTAAAATTAAAAAAGTTTTATAGTGATTCTACCATCATGTTTACCAATGCAACGGCGGACCATCGCCGCCTGAAGCATTGTGATATAGGCTTGCCGTTTATTTCCCCGGCCAGCGAGGTTTATCATTTTGATACTGATTTGAAAAATCATAACGGTGGAAATAGTATTACTGTAGGATATGCAACGGCCCCCGCCCTGGTGGGCAGGGAGGACACTAACGGCGGTATTTACATGAATCCGGCGGTATCCGATTCCCCGCCATACGAGCCTGACGGAAAATCATTGTTTGGAAGTTTTGATATTAAAACAAAAATCCCTAGCCAGGATGCAACTATAGAATTTTGGCTCCGGGTTTCTACCATACAGAACGTGTCGGTTTTCCGCCTTCGTATTGCAAGCGGGGAGGAGCTTATATTTAATATCGGCGGCCCCGATCCCAATTATTCCGCCGCCGCTGTTTATGACATTCCCTATTCTGTAATGGGGGATGAGCCGGATGATAATATATCCTATAGCGTGGCAACCCTGACACAAAACCGGCTTGAGCATATTACCGTGGGCGCAAAGGAATCTATTAACCTAGCCTCAAGTATCAATGCAAATACGTGGATACATATAGCCCTAGTGGCCACTACTCAAAAACTTTCATTGTATATTGATACTACTAAAATTGATGTTGTAAAGCAGAACCAGGCTTTGCAAGATATTGACGTTACTATTAACGAGGACCGGGATGAAATAAACATTGACGAATTAACCATTGACCGGACCACGGCCCTGGCCGCCGCCGCCTTTTATACTAACACGGAAAAGTATATTCCCTATGGCGCTTTAGATTATATGCAAAAATGGTCCGTGGTAATGTTTGATAATCCAAATAGGGTTTATACAAACCTATTTGAATCTGAACAATTCAAAATGGCGGTCAAGGCCGCTATAAATAATTCACATGATTAGGAGGAAATTATGAACATTGATTGTTCCCTGGCAGCCCTAAAATTGCCGGGCTTTTCTGGTTTTGATCCGCCCTTCGGAAGTAAAAAGCCCGAAGGCACATCATTGACCGGGCGGGAAGCGGCGGATAATGCCATGTTACCCTTTGGGTTACAACGGCCTCACACCGTTTCTGAAAACAGTACCACTTCTCAAATACAGGTTAATTCTGTTTTTGAGTTTGTAACCGGGGGGATTAGTTTAACCCTTTCGGCGGCATCCTTTACCGGGTGCCGGGCGGCTGTGATAAACAGCGCAAGTACCTCGGTCACGGTTATTTTCGGAACCTCGTCTATTCCGGTCGAGGCAAAGTCAAGCATCCATCTTGAATTTGTAAATAACGCCTGGGTGGTATCCAGCGATTATTCGGATTTTACCGGGGCAATAGCGATGGCCCTTGACCATGCCGGGCTGGCCAATCGGGAGGCGGCCAAAACAATTAAACAGCGCATTCAATCCGGCACGGCGTTAATAAAAAATCGGGGTATTGTTTCCGGCTGTGTTGTTACTAAAAGCAACACGGCCCTCCGGAATATAAGCGTGGCCGGGGGCGTGTTTTTCATGGACGCACAGGAAACCCCCAGCCCCGCTTTTGTCAATGCCGGGCTGGTCCCTGAAAATAACGGGGCCACGGCCCAGGATTGCTATGCCTATCTTTTGATAGGGACCGGCGGGGCCATACAGTTTACCTGTACAGCCCTGGGGGAAGCGGTGCCGGATAAAGGGCTCCCACTTTATCGGTTTTCTGTTCCCGCCGGAAACAATCAGGCCAATGATCCCTATTTGTCCCTGGTTTCAATGGTAGACGTTAGGCGGATTGAATCGGGGTATCCTATGCAATTTAATTCAATAGCCTATGCCTCGGTGGCCTTGCCCTTTACCATGATTGATTCCGAATACCAGGTAACCACGGAGGTAGTGAGTTATTCCGGCGGCGTTAATTTGGGGCAGTTAATCCGGGCGGGGGATAAGGCGGCCAACGGATTCAAAATTTATGCTGACGGTACACTTGACAATGTAGTGGTTAGGTGGACGGCGCAGAAAATGACATTATAGGAGGCGATACATGATCGTTGAAAAAGTCGATCCGGCCCGTGATAGTTTTAGTAATTTTTCTCTTGAAGAAAAAATCTTGACTATCGGCGGGGTAGCCATAGACCTGGAAGCTGAAGAGGGTGATCAAGAAAAAATTATCACCCTCGGCTCATGCAATGGTATGGTACACCGGGGCTTAATGCCCTGTTGTATCTATGTGGCTGACGTGATAATTCCCCCACGGAAATATGAGCCCGTGGAAGTGGAAGGCCCCGCAAGCAGTAACGCTGGCGGCGGTAATTCGGATGAGGAACAGGAAACCCATATAGAAATGGTGCCGGTTCCCCTTAATACTGATATTGTTACTTTACGTTTGTGGCCCCTTGAGGATGTGCCGCAAGTCGAAGGTAATCACATGGCGATTGAGGAGGAAAATCATGTCGCTGAATAAAGATACGTTACTAAATTCTGTTTTGGGGGCCACGGGCGGGAAGGTTGTAGTCAAGTACAACAAAAACGGCGATCCGCTTTACATGGTTAGGATACCGAAGTTTAACATTGAGGACATCGATTCCTCTTTAGGTTCCGGCGTTCATCCCGCATTTATTGTGGACGGCGTGGTCAAGAGTGAAATTTATATCGGGGCATATCAGGCCATTTTTGAAAAGGGCTGCGCCCTTTCCATTCCCGGCCAATCCCCGAAGGTTTCCATTAACTTTGATCAGGCCAGGGCCGCTTGTAAAGAAAACGGGCCCGGCTTTCACCTCATGACAAATTGGGAGTGGGCGGCGGTCGCCTTGTGGTGCTTGAAAAATGGATTTCAACCCAGGGGGAATACGGCAAGCGGAAAAGCTCATGATGCGCCCGGAGAAACCGGAACGGGAGCGCCGGATAATACCGCAAAAATCCTGGCCGGGACCGGGCCGGTTTCCTGGAGGCATGACAACAACGCCGGGGGAATTGCCGATCTGGTAGGCAATATTTGGGAGTGGCAAGACGGGTTCAAAATTGTGGACGGAAAAGTATTTATGCCGCCGGATAATAATTTCAATCTTGCGGAGGCCTCGTGGCCGAGTCCTACCGGAACCCAGCTTATATTCCCGGCCTCAAAAAGCGGTGAAAACGGATGGCGTACCATGACTACCGCCCTCGGAACCCTTGCGGATGATATAAAGAAGCAGCTTGCCCAAGCTCTGATTATCCCGAATATTACTTCCGGGAGTACCCCGCTGGAAATATTTAATCTGGATGGTAACGCCATTCATGGTTCTTTTGGCATTGACGCAAATCCGAGTGTCGGGGAACATATGCCGCACCGTGGGGGCATCTGGAGCGATGGGGCCGCTGCCGGGCTGGGCGCTTTGATCGTCTACAACGTTCGCTCCAGCGTGAGCAGCGGCCTCGGCTGTCGGCCCGCTTTTATTTTGTGACCCTGATTCCTGATCCCTGGAGCCCTGTGTGATTGGCAATGGCATTGATACGATTCAAAAGTATATGGACCTGGTGAAGTATCTGTATATTATTCTTCAAAATTGCCCTCGCAGTGAGAAGTATACATATTGTGCAGATGCCCGCCGGGACATTTGGAAAATAGGAGGGTTATTAAAGAGGGCCAGTGTAGTTTTTGGAAGATCTGAAAAACTATCTTTACTTCAATCGGCGGATGATAAACTAGCAGAATTACGGTTTATCATTGAGGCCGGTATGGAATTAGAATTCGTACACTTGAAACAATATAATCAATTTTGTATTCAAGTTACCGAAGTAGGAAAAATGCTGGGCGGGTGGATAAAATATGCAAAAAATCCGCCCGCCTCGCATAATTAGGGATATAGCTGTTAAATGGCAATAGCCGATCCGTGGGGGCAACTGGAACAATGGGGCCAATGCCGGGCTGGGCGCTTTGAACGTCAACAACGCTCGCTCGAACTCCAACACGAACATCGGCTGTCGGCCCGCTCTCCCCCTACCGCCAAAAAACAGCGCTTCTAATGGGGGCCTGATTGTGCAAGGGGAAAAGGAGCTATATTCCTTCTTTACTGTCAATCTTTTAGACAGTATTGAAAACATTTATAGGGGCTGGTGATTAGTAGGTAATACCGAATACCCCCAGCCCCGCTTTTATTTTGGGAGGGGAATATGCCAAAGAGTTATAATCGTTTATGGGAATGGGTTATTGATTTTGAAAATATCTATCATGCGTTCCGGGAGGCTTGCAAGGGCAAGCGATACCGATGGGAAGCCCTGAAATTCAAAAACTTATTAGACGAAAATCTAATAGTTTTAATAAATGATTTGGATTATGAAAGTTACCGGCTTGCGGAATATCGGCAATTCTATGTATATGAACCGAAAAAAAGGCTTATATCGGCTCCGCAATTCCGGGACCGGGTGATGCATCATGCTTTATGCCAAGTCATAGAACCGATTTTTGAAAATCGTTTTGTCAGCGGAACCTTTGCTTGCCGGGTAGGGCGGGGAACCCATGCGTCTATGCAATATGTTTTGAAGTGTGCCAGGGCCGCAAAGCGCCGGTGGGGTAATTATTACGTTTTGAAGGGTGATATGAGTCACTACTTCCCCACGGTTGATCATAAGTTATTAAAGGGGATTATCCGCCGGAATATAGCGGATAAAAAAATTTTGCGGCTGATTGATACCATCATCGATTCCTACAGTACCGAGGGAACGCCGGGGAAGGGTATACCCATCGGCGCTTTAACCTCCCAGCTTTTTGCCAATGTATATTTGGGGCCGCTTGATCATTGGATTAAAGAAGAAAAAACGATCAAGTATTATATCCGATACATGGATGATTTTGTAATTATCCATAATGACAAAAATTTCCTGAAGGAATTATTAAAAAAAATCGAAGTGTTTTTACATGACAAGGTGCAATTAACCTTAAACCCAAAAACGGGTATTTTCCCCGGAAGGCACGGAATAGATTTTTGCGGGTATCGAGTATGGCCCAGCCACGTCAAGCCCCGTAAGTCTACAATAGGAAGGGCAAAGCGGCGGTTCCGTAAAATGGCCCGGATATTCCCGGATGATCCGGGGATATTAGAACACGCAAAGGCAAGCATTAACAGTTTCCTTGGGTATATAAAGCATTGCAACGGCTGGCAAACTACAAAATCAGTTTTGGAAAGGGCAATCTTTAAGTACCGGGAATAATTACAAGCCCTGTTTTTTCATTTCAGATATAAAGATTTTTTCCCCCATGGCTGCCACGTCATCGGTGGCCGGTTTTAGCCAGGGCTGGGCCTTTGTTACCGTGGAGGGCTTGTCAAATCCGTATACTTCCCGGATACGGAATTGAACTTGCCCTTTAACGGCCTCAAAGGATGTTACTTCAAAAAGATTATCCCCATAACGGATCAATTTTTTTTTCTTAAATGCAACCGCCGCCCTGGCAACTTGCCGGGATTTACGGGTTCCCCCCCGGCGGAAATTGCCCTTTACCTTTTGGGATTTTAGCTGGGTGAGCCGCCGTTTTTTCTGTACCATGCCCTGCCGTGTTCCGCCGGTTCTGGCCAGGTCCGTGGGGATGGCCAATTCTTTACCATCGGGGGCTTCATGCTTGCCCCCCTCTTCTTGCCGGGCCATGTAAGCGGCCTTTTCAGTGATACCCACCTCGCTCTGGATAGCGGATAGGGCATAGCGGCCAGGGGGCATTTGGGTAAACTGTATTTGTTTGGCCGTAAAATTGTTTCTGATAGTAAAATTATTTTTGAGAATAACCTGGGCTTTTTTCCGTGTCAGGGCGGCTTCTATGTTTACCTTATTAGTGGCCGCCTTAATTATCGCCTCTTTCATATCCGTGGTTAAAAGGTGAAAATTTGCCGGATCGTCAATTATCAGTTTTGCCGCAGTACCCATTTATAGCCTCCGTTAATGCTTTATTCATACGATAGAGCGCTTTAACAAAACAGTCAAAGGGTTTTAACAAAGCCAAAAAAATGCCCGTGTATGCGTCCAGGATGGCCCCAGCGGCCTCCGCAAGGGATAGACTATAGGATTCCCATATATTGCCCGGATCAATGCCCCACGGCACCACAAACGGCTCCCCCTTAGAATAATTCCGGCTGGTCGTATTTAATAACCGTAAAATCCGCAAATAGTTTTTTTATAGCGTGATTTTCCTTGCATATCCCTATGATCATGTTCCGGGCGGCGGCCCTGGCCCCTTCAATCGAATTATGGGGTATATCTTTTATATTGGCCCTTTTCTGTCTAACCAGCCGGTCAATCTTTATCTGAAACCCAAAATAAAAAGCGCCGGTATACTGATAGATAAAAAGGCGGATACAGTTTTCACCGTGGGCCTCATTTACGGCCTTGACCGGCTTCAGCCGGATATTGCCCCAGGCATCATAATCCCCGGCCCCGGCTTCCGCCGGGGAGGCCGTGAATAGCCCGGTATCCGGGGGCGGCCCCTCAAGCACGGCCAGGCCATCGTCATCGGCGGGGGTTACTTCCTCAAGCGAGGCTTCGGCTTCCGGAGGCAGGGCGGCTTCCGGCTGGGGCGATTGGTCAATCATCAAACATTGCCTTGTAATGGGCATCCATAGAAAACAATGCGCCGCCTGTCGTGAGTTGCTCCTGGGGCCTACAGCCGGTAATAACCTTTTCCCTGCGACCCTCTGCCTTTCGCATTTTTTCGGAAAGCACGGGATAGGCCCTGAGCAGTTGATAGGCCAGAATATTGCGGGGTATCCCATCGCCGGTTTCCCGCTGGTAGAGCATAAAGGCATCATCAAGGGTGATAAAATTGGCATCTCTCCCGGTGATTTCAAGGTACTTTTTGACAAAAGCCCTGATCTTGTCCCCGTCCGGCAGTTCCGGCGGAGGCGGAAGTTGTTTTTGCTCATTTTGGGCGGTAAATACGGCCAGCTTGCTGTCTATCAGACGCTCAACGGCTTCCAGAAGGCCCGCGTAGTCCCTGTTTACGCCATTTTCGGCCCCTGATGCGCTTGCCCGGTAAACCCCGGCAGCGTTCTTGCCAAGACCCGCCTCAATGATCAGCAGGACTTCCTCAAACGTGTAATCGGCGGGGTGATGCGGGTCTTTGCTTCCCGCTTTTTCCCTTATTAAATTGACCAACCGCAAAATGCGGTTGGTATCATCCGCATTTTGCGTCTCTACATCCAAATTTTTTTGATGTAGAACCAAAAAATTTGGCTCTACAATTTTACCAATCCAGTTCAAAACGCTCTGATTAGTTTTCCCAACCGCTTCCGCAATCTCTCTAACTGTCATTTTCTTCTCCTTACACATAAGTTATATTGAGTTTCTTGACCGCATTTTGCGGTTAAGAATACCGTTTCTTACGGGCAAAACGCCCGTAAGAACTTTACATATATTGATCACGCTGTTCCCCCTTTATGGTTTTAAGATATTCCTCCGCAAAGCGAAGCTTTTTCTCCCAAAAACCTGCCCGGTTAAATCTTTCTTCCCATTACATCATCAACCACCTCTATTTTCAGACCTTCCATGACCCGATTTATTTCCACTACGGCATCATTTATGATGTATTGGAACCCATTGGTTATATCCCCCGCACGCTTTTGGTCTTCAAAAATTTCCATACATTGTGAGATAGTTATTAGTTTGATAACCGCCCGGTCAATGCGTTCTTGCTGCTCCTCGTTTAAAGTCCTTGGCTTCATATATGCCTCCATGTATTGTTGCCACGTATTGCCATACGTTGCTATGGAAACATCATACTTATAAGTTAATAGTTTGTCAATAACCTTTAACACAAAAGTATTGACTTTTTTGGAAAAAAATACAATATTTACGGTATGGAAGGATATACTATTAAAGAAATCGCCGAAATTCTCAAAATTAGCCCGGCGGCGGCTAAATTGAGACTTTTCACAGCCGGAATTAAGCCCAAAACCAAAGACGCTATTTATGACTATTCTGTCATTGAAGCCATTCGGGAAGTATCCAAAGGCGGGCGCCCCCGCAAGGATGCCCAGGAAAATCCCGAAAAATAGACTTATCCCCTTGACGGAATGTAGATTAGGGTCTACATTCATAATATGGCGATACGCAGATCGAGTGTCTACAAAAAATGGTACAGAAAGCTGGCCGACTCCCGGGCCAAACACCGGATTTCCATCAGGGTCAAGCGGCTCGAGGAAGGTAACCCGGGGGATGTAAAGCCCGTAGGGGAAGGTATCTCGGAAATGCGTATTGATTACGGCCCCGGTTACCGGGTGTATTACAAGGAAACTTGTTTCCAGGACACCGGGAAGGAAATCATCATCCTGCTCTGCGGCGGCGACAAGACCACCCAGGATGAGGATGTAAAACAGGCAAAAAAGATAGCCGCAAACTATAACCCGGACGAGGAGGAATAACATGGACGAAGAAAAAATAACTTTTGACGATTGGGATCTTGCCGATGACATTGAAACAAAAGAAGACGTTATCGGAATTATCGAGGCCGCTCTCGAAGAAAATGACCCCGAATTTTTACTCTCGGTAATAGGGGATATTGCCCGTTCCAAGGGGATGGCCCAGCTTGCCAGAGAATTGAATATGGACCGGGCGGGCTTATACCGATCTTTTTCTCCTGACGGAAACCCGTATTTTTTAACCGTGGTAAAAGTGCTTGACAATCTAGGTTTCCATTTGAGCATACAACAAAAAAAGGCCTCCTGACAGGATCGTTTAGGTTTGAACAAATTCATAACACCCTCCTAAAATGGCATTTCATCCGGGGGCTTGTCACCCTTGTAGTTACTTCCATAATCCGCCTCCGGCTTTATATCCGGTATGGACGGCTCCTCGGTTTTCCCGGTGAACGGTTTTAATCTGATATTAAAAAAGCAAAGGACAGGCTCGCCGTTTATCTTTTTTTGCTTATAGTTAATTTCAACATAATCATTTTTCAAGTACCGTACAAATTTATTCCTGGTTAATGCCTCTTTGTCATCGGCGTTAAAATTGTAGTATTTCAAATATCGGTCATACACATTTTGAACGATCTCAAATGCCTGGCCTGACATATCAATTTCAATGTTATCGTCTATGAATTTGTCGAGGTCGGTTTCCTGTCCCTTGACGTAATTATTTTTATAATTAGTACATTCATCGGAAAGGGGAATAGCCCCCTCATGTTCAATCTTGAATTTTATATAAGTTTCCGCAAACATTTTCACTATTGCCGGATACTCTGGCCGGAGCCGGGAATAAATTGTATTTTGCTGAAGTGTACCCTTGCCCCCCTTTTCATGCTGTACAGAAAACGGAATTACTACCATGCGTTCTATAGTCGCATCATCGTGGGCATCGAAGCGGGGCTGGTGATTCGTACATACCAGAATTTGAGCCGTGGGGGTAAAATCGTGGGGGTCTTTATAAAGCCCACGGGCTGTCAATGTATCGCCGCCGGTTAATTCTTTCCATAGCGCATTATTCAAGATACCGTTTCTTTCAGTTTCCTGGGCAACCCCTATTCCTTTCCCCTCTAGGCGGGCTATGTAAGGCGTGGCCTCATTGCCGGAAGCCCGGCGGCGTTCCTTTGTTACCAGAATATCCCCATTTATTCGTACAAACATACCCTCGTAAACTTTGCCTAACAATTCCACGGTGGTAGTTTTTCCGGTGTGCGGCTTGCCCACCCATATACCCCCATACTTATATTGTGTATTCCGGGCGGCGATTAAAGATATATAATACATGAGCGTTTGAAGGGTATTTTCATCCCTGAAATTGCCCTTCATAAAATCTAAAAACTTTTGCGGCGTTCCCGAATTTTTTAGATCATCAATTTTATAAGGTAGTATTTCCTTTCTGAATTCTTCCCGCTTAGATTTGCGATAATCTAATTCATTGCCGGAAAAATCTATAACCCCGTCAATCAGTGTTAGGGTTTCCCGAACCGTGGGGCCGTCAAATAAAATCGTTTCAAAAAAGACTTGAGGCAAGCCGGAAAAATCCTGGGCAACTTCGACACGGAACCGGCGGCCTTCGATTTTAGTAATTATGTCGAATAGAACCCCCTTATTGCCGATCCGCTTAGATAGAAAATGCCGCATTACGGAACATAAAAAATTATAGGCAATACCGGCCATATCCGGCTCCCTTTGCCATGTATGCCCATTATAAAAATAATGGCGCTTTTCACTTTCAACATATATTATTTTCCCTTCCAAAATATCCGCTATCATTAAAGCGGCGGAATGAGCGCCCTTTGTGGTTATAAACTGTAAAGCGTTTTCGTTCTTTTCCATTTTTTCAAAATCAATGTCAACAATGGTACGATTAACTTTAATTCGTTTTAGGATTTCGCTGGCCGGGACCAGGGCCTTTTCAATTTCGTTTTTTAGATATTTTGAGGCTCCGTATTTTTCGCAAATTTCAATAATGAAATAGGGGCTGGTATCATCTTTACTGTCTAGCTCCTCGGTAGTGGCCCCCCATTTTGCCAACTCTTGCCGGGTTTCTGAATGCTTGCATGATTTTACACAGGCGGAAACAAAGGGCTGAATGTCCTCATTGTCCAAATCCGCGCGGACTATTTTTTTCAAAAGGCTTTTTAATCTTTTTAGGCTTATAGAATCATAAGCCTCCCAAAGTGTCCCGTTTCCGCCTTTCCCTTTTGGTTTATCCGGGGGCGGTTCCGGCGGCGTGTATTCTGTAGCTTCCTGGATTGCTTTAATGATTATGTCATTTTTCCCGGCAATAACCAGGGCATCCTGATCCTTGTATCCGCCCTCTTCATAGACGGGCAAGGCCGCTATTTTGATACTCCCACCATACCCGGCGGCCAGGAGGGTTTGGGGGATATTGGTTTTTCGTTTATCGCCATCAGTGAATGATTCAAGCCCGGAAGCCTTGCGGCCAGCCTCATCGGCATCGAAAAATAGAATCACTTCGGGGGTATTTTTTAACAGATATTTTTTTACTTTAGGTTTTGTTAATCCCTTTGTACCGCCGCCGGAAAAAACATTTTTTATACCGATGGCCCGGCAAGCGAGGGCATCTATTTCCCCCTCTACAATAATGACCGGCTCCTCCGGGTTTATGTCCCCCGGCATGGGGAAGGTATGGCATCCCTTAGTCCCCCGCTTTTCACAAACCCCCTCCTTGTAATAATGCAGTTTATAGCCGGTCCCCAGCTTTACTAATACCCCGGAATGTTCCCAGCTTGAATAGCCGGTTTTTTGATTGACGAGGGGGATGTTGCACCGCCGCAGAATATCTATTCCCAAATCTTGCCGGGCAATATCGAATCCGGGCCAATAATAGAAATACTGTATCATAGCCTCGGCCACAGCTTGCGGATAATCCGATATACCCCCGAAGGTCGAAGCGGCGGCCCTTTGCTTTATAAATGCCCGTATGGCTTCCCCGGCCCTGGGGTTTTTCTGTAGGTATGTCTCAAGGGTTTTTTCCGCCTCGGTATCCGTGGTATAGGTTTCTGTTTCTTCCGTTTCCTTTTTAGGGGGAGCCGGGCGGGGGGCGGAATACGTGGGGCCGCCGTCAAAAAACTTTTCGGCAAAAAGATATTGATCCTTCCGTTCCGGGATACCCTCCAGGATTCCTATAGCATCGTAAATATCCCCGTTAATCCCGCATTTGCCGGAATGACAAAAATAACTTTCTTCTGTTAATTGACAAGAGGGGTCCCGGTCCTCATGGTCAGGGGAAAAACAACGTATCAGGCCGGTTTTAGCGTCTACCCCCCTGGAGCGCAGGTATTCCTGAAGCCGGTGTTTATATCTGTTAAAATCCAATTAGATGCCCCTCTCCCCCGCCCTAACGGAAGGCCGCAAACAGTAGAATTATTATCACTATGCCCTCGGCAATAGCCACGATGCCCAAAATATCCCGGTGCCGGGCAAGCCGGAAAATTTCCTTTTTGAGGGCCATCATGGAGGCATCATTTATTTTATGCCGGATACCCCGCCGGAACTTTTTGGCCGCCTTGTCATTCACTTTTGAACCACCTTCCAACAATTCCAGGCAACACGCTGACAGTCTTTTCCGTAGTGTTTACAAAAAAGATATTTTCTAATTTTCCCACATGGCTTGGTAGCTTCTTTTTTTTCAGAATGTCTACATCGGGAACACATACCTTTATTTTTTTTATAAAAATCGGACCCGTGAAGTGGCGGTGGTAATTTCATAATGCCACCCCCTCATGTCCATGCTTGAATCCGTGAAAGGCCGCCCCGGCGTGAATGATTTCGTCAATATCCCCGGCGCTGTCTATGTAAAAAATCCGGCGGTATTGCAGATCATATTCCCCGGCAAGCTGGGCCAGCACCCATTCAACATCACTAGATACGGTTTTATGATCCATGTGTCCCGTGTCTTTTATGAGAATGTAATTCGGCTTAACGTCAATAACACTAAAGACGGCATGAAGAAAATCAAAGTAAGGCTGGCCATTTTCCCGGCATCGGCAAACCGGCCCCATGCCGATTTTAACGCTCGTATAATCAGATAGTGGCCGCTTGCAAATTTGGCAATGGTTACTAGGCATCATATACCTCCGCAAAAAGAAACCTGTATAATTCCGCCAGGCAGGAGCCTTCCCCGGCCCCGTGGCAACTATTCCGTTCCTTGTTCCCGCAAGGGCAACACCAGCATTTTTCCGGCGGATTTTTAATATAATTCAAGCTCTCCATCCCCGCTTTCCGGGCCGCCTCCTGGAGCTTGCGGTATCTGTCTATCGGGATTGAAAATGTTATCGGGACTAATTGATTCATTTCCCGTTTTTGGTTTTCCGCCATCCATTGTTCCCGTTCTGTCATTTGCTATTACCTCCCCGCCGAATAATTTTTTTATCCGGTGAATTTGCGGGGATAAAACCCCGCCGCCTCCAGTTATTAACTGGATTTCTTTAGGGCTATAGGAAACGAATTTTCCGTCAGGCCCCTTGTCTTGAGAATAAGCCCACCCGGATTTTTTGGATAAAGCAATTTCCTGTTTCAAGATTTCGCTATACATATACAAAAATTCTTCCGGGTTTTTGGGCATTGCTTTTATTCCTTGTCAATCCGCTTTTGTACCAGGGCGATTATGTCCCAGGCGGCTTGCCGTTTTACCTCGTCAATCCGGGCTTCGTCTACATCCGGCCCCAGGGCTTTAATCTGTTTTTCAAGGGCGGAAATATATTTGTAGATTTCGTCAAATACCGTATTGACATCCACCTTTTTATGTAACACGGGCGGCCTGTCAGGATCGGGAGAACGGGCAGGGGGGGGCGGGAACCGCAGGGGCGGTTTTCCCGTGGCCGCCGGGGGCGGCGGTTCTTGCCTCGCCTCCTCTTGCCCTTCCGGCGGAAGCTCCGGGGAAATATCGGCGGGGGAATCTGTCAATGATATGGGTTCCCCGCCGCCCAGGATGGCCGCCACGTCTTCAACAGTATTCACCGCCAGGCTTGCGGGGGCCGTTATTGTAACCGGGGGCGGCGCTTCGGGCTGGGCCGGTTTATTGCCCCGGTATGCCTTCATTAAGGTTCTGGCCGCCGCCACGGTCCCGCCGTTATTTAAGATATTCCGCAGCATCATGGGGATATGCTCTTCTTTAACGGTTTGGATTTCCGATATTGCCGAGGTTTCAATTTCCGTGGTGTCGATACCATCGGCCTCGCCGATTTCCCGGACCTTATAAGCGGATATATGCCGGGATACCCATACTTCCGATTTTGACAATTCGGCGGCCACCTCTTTTTGGGAAAGGCCGTTTTGTGTCATTAAAAAGATGCCCCGCTCCCGTTCCTTCGGTGACAAGTCCGAGCGTTGAATATTTTCAACTAACTGGATTGTAAGTTTATCCCCGGTAACGATCATGGCGTTAATCATTGAAAAATCATCCCCGTGGGATTTCAAAAACCGGAACGCCTCCCGCCGCCGGAATCCGGCGATCAATTCAAAACGGGGAGCGCCGGTATCGGGATCGGGTTCCGCCACCTTTACTATCACGGGCTGAAGCTGGCCGTTCTTTTTTATACTGGCCGCCAGGTCTTCAATACCCTCGTAATTTTCCCGGACGTTTCCGGTGTCGATTATGTCATCCAGGCTGATTTTCCGGGCAATAGAAGCCCCTTGCATATTAGGCATTTTCCCCTCCTTTGGTTCCCGTGATTGCATCCACGGTGCGCTCCAGCCGTTTTCTGATACCCGCCTGGAGCGTATAGTCGGGGTCGGACGTTAATTTTTTTAACGATTTGATGTAAGGCACGGGCTCGGCAAGCAAGAATTCTCCGAATTCGCTTTTGTATTCATCATGGATTCCGGGGAGGTTACTTTCCGCATTAAAGGCATTGACACAAACAAGGGTATTGGCCTCAATGTAGCATTCCCGAAGGGTGCGAAAATAAAGCCGGGTGGCCTCGTAGTCAATCCGGGAACAAGCGCCGGGGATTACAATAGTATCCGCCGAAAAAACAGCGTTCCTGGTGTGAGCCCCCCAATATCCGGGCGGATCAATGATTATATAATCGTATGCCTCGGTATACCCCGCCCGTTTCAAATTTATTTTTAGCTGGCGGTCCATGATATTATTAAGAAGCATATTGTTTAGGCTTCCGGGGATAATATCAATATTCTGCCTTGCAGAATAAACCCCCTTGAAATTTTCACCGTTACCTGATAAAAATTCCATTGAAGTAAAGTCCTTTAGGACCTGGCCGAATACCTGGGAGATAGCGCAGTTTGAATCCAGATCAACGATCAAGCTCCGCTTCCCCCTGGCGGCCAGTATTATTGCGGCCAATACGGCCAAGGTCGTTTTGCCGGTCCCGCCCTTCCAACTTGTAACAGTTAAAATCATAAAAACCTCCTCACCTTAAAATGGTATTGCATCATGGGGGCCGCCATTGCCGCCCCCGCCTTGCCCTTCCGGTTCCCCGCCGGTATTACCGCCGGGGCCGGAACCTTCCGATTGCCGGGGAGCGTCAAGTAGCATAATGTTTGAAACAGTGATTGTAACATCGTTATGCTTGCCCCCCGAATTATCGGTCCAGGGATTGTGGGTTAATTCCCCTTCAATGCCCACCCGCTTGCCCTTTGTCATGTGTTTTTGCATGGCCTCGCCATACTTGCCCCACACCACGCAGTTAAAAAAATGCGGCTTTTCTTCCCATTCATCCCCCTTCTTGTAGGATTTATTGATACAGATAGAAAACTTGAGACAGGCGGTTCCGCTGGCGGTATATTTCAATTCCGCCGGGGCCGTGAGCCGCCCTACTCCCATAAAGTGATTGAACGCAGCCATTTATTTGCTCCTTCTTGCGTAGTTTTCCGGGATTGATACTTTGTATGTCCCGGCATATTCCAAAAGGCCGGAATCCGTTACGCCCAGCCATTGAATAATCTCTTCCCTTTTCCAACACTTGCGGCCCCCGATTAGTTTTGAGTTACGGCCACAGCAGGGCTGTAAAAATGATTTTGTACGGTAAGTTTCATATGCCGGGCCGCCCTTTAATTCCGCCGCCCGGCGGAGGTCTATCCATTCCGGCAAGGTATCCGCTTTTTTTTCTTTTACCAAATCCGCCCGGAGGTGTTTCATTTCCTGGGTAATGGCGGCGAACTCTAGCCGGTATCCGTTCAATATCAATTCCAATTCCTGGCTCATAGTCGAATATCCTTTTCCAGAATCCCGATCCGGCTTAATACCCAGCTTTCCATGATCACCAGCGCCTTCCGTATCTGTACCGGATAGCCCCCGGATTTTTTGAGGGCTTTCCAAATGGACACGGAACGGATGCCGGAATCGAGGTCCGCATCGAAAAGGCTGGGGTATTTAATCCCGGCCACAAAAACCGGATCGGCTTTCATTGGTACTCCTGTAAAAAAACCCTCCCCGGCGTGTTATAGTAGGAGGTGGCAAAACCGTTCCGCTTATGCGGGACTATCCCACGCCAAGGAGGGCAAAAATGCCCGAAGTTACGTTTGATCAAAAGTTAAAGGCCTTTGACATTGCCACAAGAATGGTCAAGATAAGCGAACCCAAAGATGAAACCCAAGAAGCGTTTAACCGTGAAATGGACGACTATCTTTCTACCTGCGGCGGTATCGCTTTGCTTATTCTGCAAACGGTCGGCAAGATAACTGTGTAGCCGGTCTTTATATCGCGAGTAGTCCATACTTACACCTCCGCCATTACCGGGGCCGCTCCCCGCAAGGCATAGACCCCACCGTTAAACAGCGGCGTATCCGGGCCGGGAATTAGCGCCTCATACCGTTTTTTGGTGTGTTCCTGGGCCGCATAGGCAATCTTGACATGAGCCAAAACATCGGCTCGGTTTTCCGGGTCAAGTTTTTCAAAAATGACCAAAAGCTCATTTCTTTTAGTTTTCATATCTTCCTCCTAAAATATTAACTACTAATCAATATATCGGCAGTTAATCAATATGTCAAGTCTTTCCTACAAAATTTCTTGACTTTTTGATTAGTAGCCGATATTATGATAAGTATGAATAATATAGGTATGCGGCTAAAAAAAGTCCGTGAAGAAGAAAAATTAAACCAGAGGGATTTTGCAAAAAAAATCGGAATTTCTCAGGGAATGCTTTCTGGTATTGAAAATGGCACTGAAAAATTTGCCAAAAGAACCCAAAAAGTAGTTTGTCTTGAATTTGGGATAGAAGAAGATTGGCTCCTTAACGGACAGGGGCCGATGATTACTCCCCAAAAAACACCACCAGAAGTCCCAGAGGGGCCGGACGGAAGGAAAATGACTTCCGATGAGCTAGAATTGGTCAGTACTTATGACAAATTGATACCGGAAACTCAAAATGAAGTTCTAACTTACGCTAAAGACAAGCTGGAACTACAGGAATTCAGGGAAAAGACGAAAACCGGAGAAAAAGGGGATAAAGAAAAGTGGATCAACATCCCCGAACTATCAGATGCGGAAAAAGGGGGCGAACTCGGATAGTGGGGCGGGATGGGAATACGGTTTATCCTGATCCGGCAATTTGGGGGTAGGGGGTTTTATGAATGATTTAGTCAGGGCGGTCAGTTTCTCCTTTGGGCTTATGCAAAATTATCGGATTGTTGACCGGGAGGGGAATCCGTGGTTTGCCCTCAAGGATTTTTGTCAGATACTGGGGCTTAAAAATCCGTCAAAGGCGGTTCGGGATTTCCCACCAGAATATGTTTCATCTGTTGTATGTGATATAACTTCGAGTTATATCACATCGGCAAAGCCTCGCGCCCGGAAAACACAGAAAATTTTGATTATCAACGAGGCTGGATTATTCCGCCTCATAACCCGTTCCGATAAACCCATAGCAAGGCAGCTTCAAACTAAAATTTTTGAAGAAATTCTCCCCGCCTACCGTAAACACGGCATAAACTGGGCGGCCCTGCCCAAATCCTGGTACTACCGGGGAGAAATGCTCAACTATGCGGAATGGCGGGCCAAAAAGGAAGCGGCCTACTTTAAGCGGTTCCCGGATGCTACTATTGAGGACTTTATACGGACTTTGCCTGATATTCCGCCCATACCGCCAAAGGCAGCCCCACCGGGGAAGGGGAAACCACTACAAAATAGTGAAAAGGGTGTCGTTAGTACCGACACCCTTGGCGGCCCTCAAAGGTGGGATTAATGCCTATCTAGTCAAAAATTGGCCCAGGATGGTAAACTATCCCCCTCATAAGGGGGATTTTGTATGGGGGTAGAAGCTATTTATCAGGTTCAGGGATCATCCCCGGAACCGTATATTATCAAAATTGACCTGGATAATTTTACCATTTCATGTACTTGTACGGCGGCGGAACACGGTTTGCCTTGCAAACACCGAATAAAGATACTTTCCGGGGAGAATCCCGGAATCATACAAGGGGATATTTCGCTCCTTCCCAAGCTGGCACAATGGGCCAATGGTACGAATATTTTTGATATAATACAGACATACGAAACTGCTAAAAATGAATTAAAAAATGCTCATAAAAAAATGGATTATGCTTTCAAAAATTATCGGGATGCCCGTATTCAGCTATTATTAAAGCAGAAAAAAAATGACAAGGCAGTAATTAGGACTAGGGACACGCTAGAGGCAACTATAGATGAAGGCCTCCCCGCTGAACAAGATTTAGAAGCAATTCATGATGAATTAAGCAAGGTTTTTATTCGGCCTGTTTATGAAAAGGAGTAATATATGTTAAGAAAATTTACCGGAATAATCGTACTTTTTACATTTTTCATTGGTTTTGCGGCTTTCGCACAAGAAGCGGAAGAAACACCGGCCCAGCCCGATTCGGTACAAGAGGCCCAGGAAGAAAATCCCCAAAATCAGGTTACAGAGCCGGAAAAACCACCAACCCCGGCCCCGGTTGCCGTCTATATCACCAGAACCGGGGAAAAATATCACCGGGGAAATTGCCGGTATGTGGCTAAATCAAAAATTGAGGTGACGCTTCAACACGCAAAAGAGCGGGGATTAGGTCCCTGTTCAGTTTGTAAACCGCCCCAATGAAATAACTTATCCCAAAAAGCCCCCCGGATAAGGGGGCCGGGCGGGGCCAAAATGTCAAGTAAAATGTCAAGTTTGGGAAATATGGGGGGCAACTATTGACAACCTTTCTACTATATAATATATCTATAGCAATAGATAGCAATAAATGACAATTATGCGAAAACTGGTTCGCAATCAATAGGTCACCGGTTCGAATCCGGTATTCTCCAATAGCCTAATTCGTTATGTCATAAGGACTTAGGCCGGGACTACCTCCTAAAAAGGCGTCTCTAATCATTGCTTATACGCATAAATGACAGATAAAAGGCAGATAAAAATGCCTTTTCGGGGTCATTTTAGAGGTGAAGCCATGACCGGGGATTGTCCTTTTTCTTTATGGCAACGGGCCGGGCGCCCTAATTACTACGTCCAGTTCAAGAACGAAAAAACCGGGGCTTATATGAGGCCGATATGTACCAGGCAAGCAAACAGGGCGCAAGCCTTGAAAGTCGCATGGGCCTGGTATACGGACGGTATACCCCAAAAGGCCGGGGCGGTTCCGGTTCATAACATCGGCATAGTGGATATGATCCGCCGGGCGGACATGACCGCAGCGGACGCCGAAAATATCATCAAAGAACTGAAAAAAAAGGGCCTGGTAAAATCGGCGATAATGGCCGGGACCAAGGCGGACCGGGAATTGATAGATTTTCTTTTGGAAGCATGGGACTATGAAAAGTCCCCCTATGTCCGGGAACGCCTGCGGAAAGACCACGGAATCCACCGGGAATATTGCCATGCCTTTTATCAGTTCATTGATAAATACTGGAAACCCTTTTTTGTAGGCCGTCTTTTGGGGTCCGTGACCAGGGCCGATATTGAAGCCTTTATTGACAGCCTGGACAAAATAACATCGGGCCGAAAAAAGAAACCCCTGGCAGCACTAACCAAGAACCGGATTATTCAGGCCGGGACCATAGCCTTGAAATGGGCCTACTCCAAGCAATGGATTGATACCGATTTATCGGCGGGGATTGTCTATTTTGCGGGGAAGCCAAAGGAACGGCAGATATTGACGCCGGAAATGGTAAAGGCACTTTTCGCCATAGACTGGAATAATGACAAGGCGAAACTTTGCAATATGCTGGCCTGCGTGACCGGCCTGCGGGCGGGTGAAATCCTGGCATTGCGGGGGGTCGATTTAGGAAATGATTGTCTTTATATCCGCCATTCGATAAACCCCTATGACAGTTTGAAGTCCACAAAGAACGGCGAAACCCGGACGGTACAAGTCCCCTTCCCATCCATAATGACCGCATTGATTGACCTGGCACGGTCGAACCCACACGGGGAAGGGGCGGACGGGTATGTCTTTTATTCGGATACGGTCCCCGGCAAGCCCCTGGACATCAATGTCCCCTTGAATAGTTTACGGCAGGGACTGCGGAAAATCGGACTATCAGAGGCCGAAAGTAAAAAATACACGGTCCACGGGTTCCGCCATTATTTCACGGCATACATGAAGGGCAAGATTGACGATCGCCTTTTGAAACTACAGACCGGGCATAAAACCGATTCAATGTTAGGCCATTATAGCAACCATGCCATTGACGGGCAGGCGGCGGCGGTCCAGGCGGCGCAGATTCAGATATTCGGCGGATTGTTACCGGCAAGCAGGGAGGGGGCGGCATAATGGACACATACGCAGTCTTGAAAGAAATTTATACCGCAAGAGGCTTGCCATTTGATGATGATTTTATAAGAGATAGGGCAGGACAAATAGAAGGCCGTAGATATCCAGATAGAGGAGAATCAGATGTTCGTATACGGGCAGTATTAGCAGATTTACGGCAGGGAAAAATTACGAAGGATCAAGCAATCCGGGATTGTTATGATCGGGTAGATAGAGAAAGGGCAGAAGAACCCCCACACATAAAGTATGGGTCTACATACCCATACCCAGATTGGACAACCTTGACATTCTATGAACACACGGCATTGATAAATACACCACCCGACACGGCGGTGGAGACATCGGATCCGATATACCCCCCGGCGGCGTATGCAGTAATAAACGAATACCCGCAGTTTGCTAAAGATTTACCACTACTGAAAGGGCGGTGTATTACAGACAATGAAACTAAAGACGGCTATATATGGATAAAATCAAAACAATCACTTGCGGAATATTTTGGATTCATGGGGCATAAACCCACGCCATGGAAAATAATAGAAAATCTTTTTAATGAAATAGACTTAAAAAATAGTTTTAGTAGCAATGGCAACGCATACGGGAAAAATAAACCGTCCACAGATTATATTGAAATAAAGAAAATCTTAGAAAATACCCCCGAAAGTTAGTAAAATACCCCTAAAGGTAAAATCTACATATCCAAAATCATTCTTTACCCTTGAGGCATAGGACAAAAAAACAAGTCCTATAAAGGGGTATTCTATGAAAATACAAGAATCAGACGTATTGACCCGCAAAGAGGCGGCGTCATTTCTCAAAGTATGCGTGACCACACTGGACCGCATTGAAGATTTGCCGCGGGTGAAAATCCGGCGGGGGGTACGGTTCCGCAGGGCCGATCTGGACAAGTGGCTTGATCGGCAGGTGCAGGGGGTCCAGGCGTGAAGGACAAGTCCGGTACCATGACCGATATTTACCAAAAAATCATGATGGAATTGGCGGACAATGTCGGACGGATCCAATTCGGGGAAGTATCGGTTCAATGTAAGATTCATTCCGGCCAGATTGTTTCAGTCCTTCACTCAACACTGGATAATCGGCTTGAAAGGGTAGTGGCAGAGGGCGGCGGCCAATGATGATACCAAACAAAAACCCCCTTCCGCCGGCGGGCAGGAGCGGGGGCATACAGCGAAAAGACGGGGATTATTATAACAGAAATAATTATACCGTCAATCCGTATTATTCGAGCCATGAAAAGGTTCTGCTGGTTCGGATGCTGATGCGGGGGAAATGTTTCCGCCACGAATTTGTTGACAGTCGCCATAGATTTATTTACAGCTGGCTTGAAAGTTTCTTATTGAACTTCCCTGTAAACCAGCATGCCCCCGACTGGTTCCTTTGCTACCTCTCTGAAACACCCTGGGCGATTGAACGGGCTGGGGGAAAGTCCTATATCATGGATATTTTCCGGGGGCTGGGGGGTTGTAAATGAGTAATTCCAACAGCCGTGAAGCTCAAGACGTGTTACTCGGGGCATTTTTGGAAGGTATGGACATACCGGATTATCTTTCTGCGGATATGTTTGAAGGGTTTTACCAACGGGCATTTGTTGGGATTCAGAGACTTAAAAAAAATGGGTTCGTACAATTCCCTATCCCTAACGACTTACTTATTAAGAGTTGTGATTTTGGGGTACAAGACTCTGAACACATAAATTCAATGGTAGGCGGGTATTCCTTTGTAAAATCCAATCCGGATTATTACCTCAATATCTTGCTGAAAGCGTATCGCCGCCGGAAACTATGGACGGCAGTAACGACAGCCAAGGAGGCCATTGAAAAAGGGGAAGACCTGGAAGCCGTTGAAACCGAAATAAACAAGGCCATTGAAACAGAAAAGGCGCGAGTAAGTCCCGACAAGGGGATATCGTTTGCTGATCTGCTTAAAGTACAGTTTCCCCCGGACACCTGGATTGTTGACCGTTTAATCGCTACCGGCTTAACAGTTATCACCGGAGCAAGCAAAATCGGGAAAAGCTGGCTATGTTTACAGCTTACAGCGGCGCTGGATCAAGGCGGTTATTTCCTGGGGACATTGCCGGTATCAAAATGCGATTGTTTGTATTGCGCTTTGGAAGATACCCCAAAGAGGATCCAAAAACGCTTAGCAAAGCAGGGGGTAACGGTATTTAACGGGAGCCGCCTTGAAACGGTACGCCGCAATATTTTAGATCTGCGGGCCTTCCTTAAATCGAATCCGCAGTACCGGGTAATCATTATCGACACGCTCCAAAAGTTCCTGGGCATTAAGGACATGAACGACTACAGCCAAACCGTAGACGGCTTATCATCATTAAAGGCCATGGCGGATGATCTCAATCGGGCGGTTATTGTCATTCACCATAACAGGAAGGGGGCCGACCTTGACGGGGATCACATGGAAAGCGCCTTAGGGAGTACCGGCATAAACGCAACGGCAGACGCAACGCTGACCATGACCCGGAAGCGGGGAACCAGTGAGGCCATATTGAAAGCCACGGGCCGGGACATCGAGGACACCTCTTTTACGCTCTCATGGGACACCGATATTTGTTCCTGGTCTATCACCGGGCAAGGCGCCTTAAAACCGACCCTGACGGAAGCGCAGCAGCAGATAGTTGATTTACTGGAAAGTGAAGCAAAGAACTGGACGACCGGGGAGATTATAGCCGCTACAGAAAAAAGCAAACAGGCAGTATCAAATCTTTTGACAAGACTAAAGGAACAGGGGACTATTGAAAGCCCCTATCACGGGCAATGGAAGGCCAAAGGGAAATACACGAGTACACCTCCCCTTAAGGAATGTGTACTCGTGAACTCGGGAAACGACCAATCCGGGAGCATAATTTCCTTCCCTGCGGTGGATTCCGATGGGATGCCGGAGGCCGGTGCGTATAACAGCCCCGAACAGCGCGCCTTATGGGAAAATCCAGAGGAGGTTTTATATTGAACTTCAAGCCCAAGGCAACCAAAAAGCAGCAGCAGGCCATGGAGCGCCTATTAAAGCGGTACCATAAAACGGGGAAGCCGATACTTCCCCCGATGAAACTTGAATCCCCGGGTCCGTATGGGTCCGATATTTTAGATGAAGGGCAGCCGGAAACGGTAGCCCGAAGGTGAATATAATGAGTAAACACAACCAGGCAAAACAAAGGGGCAACCAGCCCAGAGCAAAGAACCCTATAGACTTCTCTGGGCTTATGGGGCCGGGGGTAGTATGATTATTCAGAAACAATGCTTTAACCCCTAACTCCGCTTATTTTAGGCAGTCTATGCCTATTTTTTTGAAAATTTCGCGAGTCCTTTTTGGGATTTCGCTACATTGCCACTCACCTTGTATTTTCATTTGATAGACAGCTTTAGCAAGTTCA